>CAZECX010000018.1:0-24993 GCA_964510965.1 uncultured Nitrospina sp.
TGCTACAGCCAATTGCTCGTCTGTCATATCTATTCCAATGACTAATCCTTCTGGCCCGACAACTTGTGCCAGAAGATAGCAATCACGGCCTGATCCACACCCCAGATCTATTACGGTTTTGCCATATAGTCCTGAAGGAAAAGTAGAGGCGCATCCATAGAAACGAGATTGTACTTCTTCATGTATATTTTTTAAATACGGACGGAGATATGCTGGCATCGAGTCTGCAGCACAACAGGCACTGGTTTGCAGATCGTTTTTGGTTTTAAGGATTTTGCCGTAGTATTCTTGAACATCATCGCGAATTTGCGTGCTGGTCTTCACATTAAATCTCCTGAGCGTGGAAAAGATGAGGAAAGGAATTAATCTCACCCCTTTAAATCAGAGCCGGTTTTTCCAACCAATTTTAAGCATATTATTCTATATAAAATACCTTTTATAGAGAATTATTTTTTGTCGTAATTTTTAAAACTTCCTTACACAACTGTGGGGCATATAATAGAGGTTTGGTGGTTTGAAATTTGTCTGTTAAGCTATTGAGTTATAAGGTTTTGTTTGTCGATTTGGGTTGGTTTATATTTTTTGCGCATGGAGTGTTGGAATGGATACGGTGCTTTGGGTCATCTCTAAAGTTTTTTGGCTGATATTTTCTCCGGATAGAAGTTTATTTTTAGTTTTATTGGCAGGTGTTTGCCTATTATTTTTGGGTCGAGAAAAGCTTGGCAAAATGTTGGTAGCGAGTGTAACAGCATTGATTTTAATATTGGGTCTAATCCCAGTTAGTGGCATGCTGCTGATACCTCTTGAGAACCGTTTTCCGATTCCTGAACCTCTTCCTGAAAAAATTGATGGAGTGATTGTTCTTGGAGGTTCGGAAATACCCAAGCTTACCAAAATTAGAGGGCAAGCCAGTCTTGCAGATGCTGCCGAGCGTTTAACGACTTTTATAAGTCTGGCGCGCAGGTTTCCCGATGCAAAACTTGTTTATGCGGGTGGGCAGGGTGCCCTGACTGCGCAAGAGTATAAGGCTGCTTTTACGGCAAGATTGTTCTTTGAACAGATGGGGCTTGATCCAGACCGAGTGCTGTTTGATTCTCAATCCCGAAACACAATGGAGAATGCACAAAATGCTTTGCAGCTGGTGACACCTAAAAAAGGTGAGAATTGGGTATTGGTTACTTCGGCCTGGCATATGGCAAGGTCTGTAGGAATATTTAGGAAATTGGGTTGGCAGGTGATTCCTTATCCTGTAGATTTTAAAACCACTGGAAATTTGGAATTTCATTTACGTATTCCCGGGCTTTCTTCGGCGGCGGCAGTTTCAAATATAATCTATGAATGGATAGGACTTGTTTATTATAGGTTGTTGGGGAGAACCTCTGAGTTGTTTCCGGGTCCTCAATAAGATAGTGTAAAATATATATTTCTTTTCCGATATTTCAAAAGGGCTATGATGAAAATTCAAGATATCTTAACCCAGGGAGTGGCCTCGCCACCCGTTGTATATCACAAGCTTAAGGGTGCGACTCAAAACCCTGAAACTAACTTCCAGGAATTTGCAGATATTATCCGAGCAGACTCCGGACTTTCAGGCAGAATTTTAAAAATTGTGAATAGCTCATTTTATGGATTATCCGGGAAAGTGGATTCCATTACCCACGCTATAAATATCCTTGGCATAGATAAATTGGGAGACTTGGCTCTTGCAACAATTGTAATGAGCAAATTCGAAGGGATTCCAAAAAACCTGGTTAATCTTAATGAATTTTGGAAACATAATGTTGTATGTGGATTGATAGTTAAAGAAATTGCAATGTTATTTGGTGAGAACAATACAGAGAAGTTTTATTTATTGGGATTGTTACATGATATTGGAAGTCTGGTGTTGTGTCAGGAGGCTGTAGCAGTAGCAAGAACCTGTTTGAGTCGAGCGGATTATCAGGGAAGGCATCTTTATGAAGTAGAGCAGGAAGAATTAGGGTTTTCTCATGCACAGGTGGGTGGCAAATTATTAAATAGCTGGCGACTGCCTGAGTTTATGGTGGAATCAACAAGCTATCATCATAACCCTTTGGAGGCTCCCAAATTTCCTAAGTATGCTTCCATAGTTCATGTTGCAGATATACTTGCGTATGAAATGGGTATCAACGGAAGTGGCGAGCTGCATATTCCTCCACTGGGTGGCCAGATACTTGAGTTCCTCCAAATAGAAAAAAAACAACTGTCTGCAATAAAGGCATCCGCATTTTCCTCTTTTGAGGAAATATTTCAGATGTTTTATAGATAAAATCCTAATTCATGCGCTTTTCCCCATTTCCGCCCCTGTAATTTTCTTCGCCCCCCTCAGTTATAAAAAAAATTCTTTTGCCGGGCTGTATCCACCTCCTGCCTTAAAATAAATTTGCCCTTATTGGCCAATTAACCGATAATTCATTTTGTTCTTAAAGGTTGTGAAATTCAAAGAATGAAAGAAACCAAGATTTTGAATAAGGCTTGACTTTTTAAGTATTTAAGCTATATTTTTAAGACCGCAAATTAAATTTTTACGCGCATCAGTGGTCAAAACTCTAATGAGTTGAAGGGTATGAGGTGTGCTGATTAAAAAATCACCGATATCTTTCTAATTGAGCGGCAAATTTTTAATGGTTTGTTTTAATATAGTTTTCTAGTGTTTAATAATTTTTAAAACTGTTCAAAACGGGCTAAATATATTTTTAGTTTTTAAAGGGGTGGGTTTGTACAAGTCAAAAGTGAAATTGACGAGGTTCTTATTTTTATTTTTGGTCTTACTTTGGTGTTCTGTGGTTCAGGCGGACCCTGTTCCAACGGCGGAGAGTTTAGCGCTCGCCTCTACGGAAAAAGAGAGTGCAGAAACACAAGAGTTTCAAGTTGCTGCCAAAGAGAGTGGACTTCCTGAAATCCCATTTTCAGCAAGAAAAAAAAGGCCTAAGGGAGATATAAAAATAGGCCGATTCGAGATCCATCCCGGTGCCTCTTTAACCTACAAATATGATGACAATATATTTCTTGAAGCTGATCAAAGTTTTTCTGATGGTTCTTTTGAGTCACCCACCTCAGATAGCGTAGCAATTCTTAAGGGCTCTTTTCTTGCCAATAAGGAATTGAGGCTCGGTGATTCCTGGGGCTTCAATATGTTTTATGAGGCTCAGAATCAAAGCTTTGTCAAAACCACAACGGAAGATTTTTTAGGGCATGATTTAGATACTGAATTGACACTGGCAGGTTTGGGAGGCAGAACTAAAGTCAGTTTGTTCGGGAATTTTCTGAAAACAGTTACACCCTCAAACTCTGAATTTGCGAGTAACTTTAACCCAAGATCTATACGCACTTTGACCGAGTTGGGAGAGAGATTTCGGTGGGAACTTACACCTAGAACCGTGTTCAACCTGAATGGAAAAATTGGGTTTCAAAGATTTGATGCCTCTAGTCTGCAGGGTGAAGATAGAAATAATATAACGGTTTCTACTTCTGCTTTTTGGGCATGGACAAAGTTAACAAGTTTTGGAATGAATTTGTTTTATGACAATACGCTTTATACGGCGCCACAAACCTTCAATAACGATTCGAATCTTTATGGTGCTTTTTTTATTGCCAGATTCCAGCCTTCAGCTTTTATTTCAGGAGATTTGGGAATAGGATATCAAGAGAGAATTGTTACTGGTGCAAGTACCCGAGGAGGTTTCAGTTATAAAATGAACCTGAAATACGATTATTCCGATAGAACAAAATTTATTCTCAGGGGAGAACGAAGTATTCAGGATTCTACTTTTCTTACCACAAATTTAAATATCACGACAAATATAAACATAGCCTGGGAGCAACAATGGCCTTTGTTTCCCAAATTCGGAACCCGGTTATTTTTTGGGTATCAAAATATTGATTTCAATGAAGCCCGGGCAGATACGGTCAATGGCGGGGGTGCTGTAAAAAACAGGGATGATAATCTCACATCGGTGGGAATCGACCTAATTTATAACATTCAAAAATGGTTGGATGCTGAGGTAGAATATAATCGTAGAGAAAATAGTTCTAACTTTGGAGCCCGCAGTTTTTTAAGCAATGTTCTTACCCTGTCTGTAACAGCAGCTTTTTGATCTTTCAAAATTTATAGCGGATAGCCTTTTTAAATCGAGGGCCTTTATTGTGATCCTAAATAAAGACACAGAAGATTTCCAGATTTCAGAATTCTTGAAAGTTTTGGCAAAAAGGAAGTTCACGATTCTTATTTGTATCGTAACTTTTGTTGTGACTACCGTCTTTGTTTCCTACCATATGAAACCCGTTTACAAGTCAACGGTTCAAATCCTCATTGAACGGGAGGCTCCTAAGGCTGTCGAACTGCAACCTTCATTCCCGACGGGAGGAGCAGCTGATTTCGATTTCTACAAAACACAGTATGAACTTTTAAAAAGCAGGTCATTGGTGAAAAATGTAATCCAGCGCCTTGGATTGGAAGACAGACTTGGCCCTCAAGCAGAGGATCCTGAAGCATTCAGTTTCAGTCATTTTCGGAAATGGGTTGAGAAAAAAATGATCGAATTTGGAATTCGAGAAAAACTCAATCCCGAAGATATTGATGCAAAGGATCCTTATACTTCTCTAGTAAATAGATTCCTCGAAAATTTAAAAGTCGACCCCATTCGGGGGAGTAGGTTGGTCAAGATCAGCTATCTGGACCACTCTCCAAGTTGGGCAGCAGAAATTGCCAATAGTGTGGCTGAAATTTTTATATTGAAAAAAATTGAGATGAAAAGCTCATTGGAAGCGGGTGTTGGGGATTGGTTGGATGCGAGAATTGAGGAAACTAAAGGCCAGTTGGCTCGCACAGAAAAAATTCTTTCGGAATTTAAAGAGAGCAAAAAGCTGACCTCCATTGATGAAAGGCGAGTGATAGCCAACCAAAAACTAACCCTGACCAATTCCGAATTAAATACAGTAAAATCGGATATTGTTTCAAAGGAGACTCTTAAAAACCAATTAGAGTCGAGACAAGATGAGCCGATTGAATTGTTATTGGATCTCCCTGATCAAGCGCGTAACACAAATTTACAAACTTTGGATCAAGAATACAGGAATATTAAGAAGCAGTTATCTGAAGAATCAAAAAAGTTGGGTCCGAAACACCCCAAAATCACTTCTCTATCGCAAAAACTAAAAAGCATTGAGGAGCGAATTCCATTGGCAATTGAAAGAATGTTGAAGTCTCTTGAAATCGATTTGCAATCCTTGAAAACAAGAGAAAAATCTTTGATTGACAGGCAGATTGAGCAAAGGAAGGGTGTCATTATTCTTGACAAAAATGTTCTTCGATTTAATTCCCTGAAAAGAGATGTCGCAAGTGACCGGAAGATGTATGAAGTGCTATTACAAAGACAAAAGGAAACAGATATCGAATCGAAACAAACTGATAGTAATGTGAGAATAGTAGATGCCGCCGAGGTGCCCATAGCTCACATTGAGCCAAATATAACTTTAAATATTGCTATGTCTTTTGGTTTGGGATCCTTCTTTGGAGTTTTTCTCGCTTTTTTCCTGGAGTCTTTAGATCGGACTTTGCGCACCGAAGATGATGTGGAAGGCCAAATTCCATTTTTAAATCTGGGATCTATTTCCAAGTTCGACAGGAGTGAAGGTGATTTGCCGTTGAGGCAAAATGAAGATTCTCCTCGTGTGGAAGAATTTCGAATGGTAAGGACGAACCTCCTGAATTCGGCTTCAGAAAATCCGAAAAAGGTATTGATGATGGCGAGTGCTACCCCAAAAGAGGGGAAAACCACTCTAGCGGCTAATCTAGGCTTAGCGATGGCTCATTTGGGAAAACGAGTTTTAATTCTGGATGCAGACTTGAGAAGGTCTAAAGTTCATACCATTTTTAAAACCCCGGGTGAACCGGGGTTGGCAGAGGCTATTTCAGGAAAGCATCCTCTGACCGAATGTATCCATTCTTCAGGAATCAACAATATATCCATTCTCCCGCGAGGTGAGCCAACGGAAAATATGAGTGATTTGTTAAATTCTTTCAAATTTAAAAGTCTGATTTCCTATTTGCGTGATAATTATGGTTTGGTCATTATTGATGTGCCGCCAGTATTGTCATTTTCAGATGCCACAACCGTTAGTAAATCATGCGATGGAATTATTTTTGTTGTTAAAGCAGGTGGGAACGAATTGCCGTTGGTACAAAGAGCATTGAAAAAACTGATTGCTTCCACTACGGGAGGGAAAATGCAATCAAATGCTTTGGATCGCAGGAAAATTGAAGCTCAGAATATACCAGCAACACCCCATAAAATTCTTGGGGTTGTACTCAATATGGTCCAAAGCAAAAGGGATAAGGCATATGAATACTATAAGAATAAAACTTACGGTTATTATGACGGTGCAGAGTATTCAGGCGTTGATCAGGTAGGGAAAAAGGTTTGACCAAGTAAAACAAAGGCAAAGGAGGCTGTTTTCTCACTGGAAATAATTAGCCCACTTGCTCAATGATAGATGCACAAACTTCATTGATGGAAGGATAATACGCTTCTTCCAGAGGTTTGCTGCTAGGGGCAGGAGCATCGGGCAAAGTAATCCGTTTCGCCTTGGATTTTAGAGTTCCCAGATCAATTTCTTCCATCACTCGGACAATCACTTCACCAGCCAGTCCGCAAGTTCGCCATCCTCCATCAATCGCGCAAAGTCTTCCCGTTTTTTTTACAGACTCAACCACTGCTGATACATCCAAGGGATTGATGACTCGCAGGTCGATTACTTCACAGTCAATTCCATTTTCATTTAAATTAGATGCTGCCTGCAAACACATATGTGCTGAAAAACTTGTTCCCACCAGAGTTATATCTTTTCCTTCTTTCATAACCTGAGGCTTTATTTTCACCAAATCTATTTCTTCAACCGGAGGCAGAACATCCTCTAACTCATAGAGCCATCGATCATCAATATATAAAACTGGATCATCGGATAACACTGAGGATATGAGTAGGTCGCGGGCATCTTTTACGGTTGCTGGGAGTACAACTCTCAATCCGGGGACATGAGCAAACCAGGCGTGTAAGGCTTGTGAATGCTGAGCCCCCTGTTCACCTCCACGATTGATAATACTCCGAATAGTTACTGCGGGATGTGCTTGTCCACCAAGCATATGTGACCATTTTGCGGCTTGATTTACTACCTGATCGATGGTTAAAAGCATAAAATCCATACGAGGATGAATTATGACAGGTCTGTAACCGCAAAGTGAGGCTCCAATTGCTGCACCCGTGCAGGCAGCTTCAGATACAGGAGAATCAATGACTCGTTCGATACCAAAATCCTTGTCCAGATCTTTCATCGAGTTTCCCACATACCATGGTGCCCAAAGCCCCTGACCTATGGTAAAAACATTTGGATATTTTCCGAGTAAATATTGAAACCCAGAACAAATAGCTTCCCCGTAGGAGACCTTTTTTTCAATTGTCATTTTTTATCACTGTAAACAAGATCAAGCAGGGCAGATTTCTCTGGGTAGGGAGCTTCTAAAGCTTCGTCTTTGGCTTTAATAATAGAAGCTCTTATATCTTTTTTTATTTTTTCCAATTCGCCATTACCAATAAGTTTTTCATTTTCCATTCCTTCTACTAATCGTTGAATGGGATCGCGTTTTTTCCAGGCCAATAGGTCTTCATTTTTTCTTCTTACTCCAACATCAATATTTTCATCCGGACCTACATGTCCTCGCCATCTGTAGGTTATTGCTTCAAGAAAACCCGGGCCCTTGCCTGCTCGTGCTAACTGCAACAATTCTTCCGTCGCTTTCGAAACAGCAATGACATCGTTACCATCGACCACACGGTTTTCCATTCGGTGCGCCTCCGCAAACCGGGATACTTTATCGCTGGATTGTCGGAGTTGGATATCAAGATGGCTGGAATATAGGTTGTTCTCACAGACGAACAATACCGGCAGATCTAAAACAGACGCTAAATTTAGAGATTCTTGTACAACTCCCCCCTCAACAGCTCCATCTCCAAAATAACTGACGGCGACATCTCCATTGCCATCCATTTTTGCGGCGAGTCCGGCTCCCATGGCTATCGGTGTTGTCCCGCCCACTATTGGAAGCGCTCCTTTAAACCCCTTGTCACCGGCAAAGAGGTGCATGGAACCCCCCATTCCTTTTGAGCAACCGGTGACTTTGCCCAATATTTCGGAAAACAAACCATACACATCTCCTCCAACCGATAAGTAATGGGCATGCGAACGATGACCTCCAAAAACATGATCTGTATTTTTTAGAAGTTTGGAAACTCCAACAGGAATGGCCTCTTGGCCTATTCCCAGGTGGCAGGGACATTTTGCTTCTCCCCCAATCACTAATTCCGCAACCACCTCTTCAACCATCCGAATGGTTAGCATCATTTTTAACTGAGAAATCAGTACTTCTTTAGAACAACCACTTGCATCCAGAGGCTCTTGAAAACACGATGGATTTACTAAGTCCCCTAGGTCAGATTTGAATTTCCCCATATTCTCCCCTTTCAAGTCACTAAAGAAAAGTATTCCACCTCAAATTACTTATGTAAACCTAATATTGGAGGGTGACGCAATTGTGACACTTATGTGACTGAAAAATATGTCTTAAATGAGGTTTTTAGGGTACAATTGATTATCATTTACACTGAGACAATAAATTTACATCTTGGCGACTTTTGAATCAATTTAAGACTAAACTAGAAATAATCCTGAATTTTTGGTTCTGATAAGCTAGAAAATTTGAATTTTTAAATAAATTCAGGAAACATATTTATAGCCAATTTGACAATGGAGAGTCACCGCAAATGAATATCATCAATTCCAATTTGAAGCTGAAAACAGAGGATGTAAGAACTCTAGTAATCAAAAAGCGAAGGGTGATTCCTTTTTTTGATTATACCGAGGTGTTTTCATCTACTGAGGAAGAGTTGGTTGAAATCTTTCAAAATGTTCTCCGTCGCGGCGCATTTATCCAGCAAAGTGATTTGTCGGAATTTGAAGAAAACCTGGCTAAATTCCTTGGCGTTAAATATGCTTTTGGAGTCGCAAACTGTACAGATGGAATGATTATCGCTATGAGGGCTATAGGCATCAAGCCAGGAGATGAGGTTATTTTTCCTTCCCATACTTTTGTAGCTTCTGCGGCCTCGATTCATTTTACGGGTGGAACTCCCGTCCCCGTTGAGTGTGGGCCCGACCATTTAATAGATACCGCTGCAATTGAAAAAGCGATTACCAGTAAAACCAAGGCGATTCTTCCCGTGCAACTCAACGGTCGTACCTGTGATATGGAGGCCATACAAAAAATTGCTGACAAGCATGGATTAAGAATCGTTGAAGATTCGGCACAGGCTTTAGGTTCTAAATTTAAAAACCGTTCGGCAGGGTCGTTTGGAGATGCTGCAGCCTTCAGTTTTTATCCGGCAAAAACATTGGGTTGTTTTGGTGATGGTGGTGCTGTTGTTACCAATGATGAAGAGGTAGCTAAAAACATTTTTATGCTCAGGGACCATGGTCGAGATGACTATGGAGAGATCGTAGGTTGGGGGCTCAATTCGCGGCTGGATAATTTGCAGGCCGCTATATTAAATTTTAAATTTAGCCATTATAAAAAAGCCATAGATTACCGACGGTCAGTCGCTCGATTGTATAATGAACAATTAAAAGATCTGCCAGATGTGGTCCTTCCTCCAGCACCCGATGCGGACACGGACCATTTTGATATTTATCAAAACTATGAAATCGAGGCCAATTCTCGGGATGAATTGCGCGAACACCTGGATCAGTCTGGGGTTAAAACCATACTTCAATGGGGTGGCAGTGCAGTGCATCAATTTGAGAAGCTGGGACTTTGTCACAAATTGCCAAATACCGAAAAAATGATAGCACGGTCGTTTTTACTTCCCATCAATACAATGATCACTGATGATGATGTGAATTACATTTGTAAAAAAATAAGAGAGTTTTATAGCCATTAAACTTTTCTGATTCAAGAAGGCCAAGGTTTATTATAAAGGTTTAAGCAGATCACTTAATTTATGAAGCGGATTTTTGATATCGTTTTTTCATTCATCGGGATGACTGTTATCAGTCCAGTTCTCATTCCCGCAACTCTTGCGATCTGGTTTCAGGATTTTCATTCCCCGTTTTATATTGCCGTCCGGGTAGGAAAAAATGGTATGCCTTATAAGATGGTAAAACTTCGGTCAATGAGGGTTAATGCCGACAGTTCTGGTGTATCCTCCACATCAAGTAATGATTCGCGAATTACTCCCACAGGAAAAATAATTAGAAAATTCAAGCTGGATGAACTTCCTCAAGGCTGGCATGTTTTTAATGGGGATATGAGTTTCGTAGGACCTCGGCCACAAGTGTCTCATTTGGTAAATGAGTATACCCAGGAAGAAAAAGGATTGTTAAAGGTGCGACCGGGTATCACTGATTTTTCTTCCATTGTATTTGCCGATGAAAATGAAATCCTCAAAGACAGTAAGGATCCGGATTTGGATTACGACTTGTTAATACGCCCGTGGAAAAGTCGCTTGGGTTTATTTTATATCGAAAAGCAATCTTTTATTCTCGATATTATGTTAATGGCTTTAACTCTCGTGGGAATCGTCTCGCGGGAAAAGGCACTCAAAGGAGCGACTCACCTTTTAACGAAGCTGGATGCTGATCCTACCGTTATACAAATATCAAAAAGAATGGAACCTCTGCAACCCCACACTCCTCCAGGTATCAGTGCAGTTTAAATAGTTGCTTAAAATCGGGAGGAATATTTTAGTTTAGTGTTTCTTGGTTGCAGCACAAAAAATTACTTTGTGATCTTTGTCCGGTTTGTCGTCTGGTAATGCAGTGGGAATAACCACGGAGAGCATATCTTCTGTAATTTCTCCGGGCATTTTTACCATTCCTCCAAAAACTATTCTTTTAAGCCATTTTTTCCCGTCTGCTGTTTTTGGCATCAAATTAAACTTTACAGCGGCTTGCTTCAAGGGACGTGACATTCTTTGAATCAGGGATAATTGACTGATTCGGGTATTCCCAAAAAACTCAACTGAAAACCCGTTTCGGTTAAAGATATCTTTTAATTCTAGAACCCCGAAATATTTATAAGTGTGGGGGCTGGGATTAAAATCCGACAGGTCTTTATTTGCAGTGGCAATGAGGACTTTGCCGCCTGGTTTTAGCATTCTCTTGCATTCATTTATAAAGAGATCGGCGCTAGGAATGTAATAGATAGCTTCAAATAAAATGATTGCATCCAGGGAACAATTAGCGAAGGGCAGATATTGAGCATCGAATTGAAATAAATTTATTCGTGAGCCATAATGGCCTTGAGTTACATTCAAAATATCCTTGGAAAGATCTCCTGCAACAAACCGCTTAGCTACTTGGCTTAGGAAACCCAGTCCTTGCCCTGTTCCACAAGCCACCTCTAAAACTGTTTTGTCGTCACAAAAAGAACTCGCCCAGTAATATCGTTCGCAGGATCTTTGAACCTGTTCATTAGTAACAAGGTCGTTCGTAATTTCCGTAATCTTTAAATAGTCAACAGAGGTCGGCATTTTATCTAAAAAAATATCTTAGGTGTTAACAGGTTTTGTCATTAAATTGATAAAGGTTCTGGAGTAACGATGCGACAATAATTTTTTCATCGAATTCACGCTTGGCTTTTTCATAACCTGCAAGTCCCATTTTATATCTTAGATCTGGATCTTGAATTAATCGTTCGATTTTTTCAGTTAAGCTTTTGCCATCTTTGATGGGAACCAAGAATCCATTGACGCCTTCGTCCACTGTCTCTCGGCAGCCAACGTTATCTGTTGTTACAAGAGGTTTTTTTAAGGCCATGCCCTCCATCAAGCATCTTGGAACCCCCTCACGATAATAAGAAGGGAGAACAACAATATCTGAAATCGCAAAGGTATCGATGATATTATTTTGGTGTCCCAGCCAATAAAATGGGTATTTGTTTGCCTTTTCCTGAAGTAGTGAAGCCGGAACTCCTCTTTTCAAGTCTTCTTCAGCACCCCCGGCCAATACAAATTTAGCTTTCTCATATTTGGCCGTTAAATGTTCCATTGCATACAAGAATTCATGTATACCCTTGTTATTTAGAGCGCGAGTGACCATTACTATCAGAAGGTCGTCGGGATGAAACCCCATTTTTTGTTTAAGCGAAGCTACTTTTTCCGCAGAAGAAAGTTTCCATTCATCAAGGTTGATGCCCGTGCTTTTGACCAGTAAAACCTTTTGCGGATTTATGAGTTTGTTCTCTAAAAAATAGTGAATATCGTCAGTATTTAGAAACCAGGTTTTTTCAGAAAGTCGGGATGATATTTTGTACAAATATTTAAGGGCAATCTTAAGGGTTTTGGAGAGAATTTTTTTTTCATCAGGATCGTAAACCATAAACCCCAATCCTTCCACTGTATTAAATATTCTTTTGCAACCCGCTACAGATGCCATCAATGTTCCATAGGTGTTGGGTTTGATGGTAAAATTATGGATAATATCGAATTTTTCTTTTCGAAAAATCTGATAAAACTCAATTATTAAACGAAGGTCATGTAAGGGATTTATAAACCGCCCCAGATTGACATGAATATGTCGGGCGCCAAGGTTTTCTAATTGGGAAACATGCTCGCCAGATTTTGATATCAGGCATACCTCATGTCCTGATTCTATCAATGAAATTATCAAGCCCTTTCGGTATATGTAGTGAGTTATATCATCAGGAGCTACTAAAGCAATTTTCATTAGCTAAATATAGAGATCAATTGAGGCATTACAAATTAAAAATTAAACCCGGTCCCATATGAATTTTCTAATTTTATTTTGGACGTCCACTAAAGGTGCAGAGTTATCTATTTTGTGGACGGGAACTCCTGGAATTTCCCATTTTTCCATTAATTCTTTTTTTGTAAAAATTTGTTTTTCAAGGTCTTCATCCAATTCATCTGTTCTTTTAGAGAAGCGTTCGAGGGTGACCTCAAACGGAACATACAATTTAAAGGCAAAATCTGGTTTGGGGAAATTGCTATAAATTGTTTTTTCTATTTCTGCCAAAAAGCGTTTGATTGGGTTTCGATTTGTAAAAAACGATGGATCAACTCTGAGACCGTCCATGCCGGCCAAAACCAATGAGGGGAAACGATCTGAAAAAATGATCTCACCTTCATCAGCGCTACGCCTGGCCTTTCTTATTAAACTCCTTTGATCATAGGCGATCATTACAGATCGGACCAAATAAATAATCGAATAATTGGCATCTTTTCTTTCTTGAAGTGTAGTGTTATGCCTTATTATTTCTACTTGGTTTGTCCTTTGATTGGGGAATAGCTTTCGAAAAGCCGGCAAAAGTAGCCGAGGGAAATACGTCAACCATGTTGCAGGTGGTAATCCAGAATGGATTTTTCTGACAGAAACACATTTACCTAGCCATTTTGATGTGTTTGTGACATGAGTGCTTTTTCCTGATGCGTCCTCGCCTACAAAAGCTATAAAAGCACCTCCCTTGGAGAAGCCAAAAGGATTTTTTTTTGAAATAAATTTATGGTAAAGCACATGATAAAACTTGGTCCAAGTAAGCCATTTATTCTTTAAGGGCGAGTTGACTGCATAGCTTGAAAGGTTTTTTTGTAAATTTTTGGTCAACGCAATTCTGCGAAAAAACTTTGGTTTGGATTGTAAGGAAAGAAGGCATTCTTCAAAAAAGGTTACGTCTACTTCTGGAAGAAAGCGTGGTAAAAGGGTTTTAGCTTTTTCGCTAGTTGAATGATCGAACAGCCAGTTAAATTCCTTTTCAATGATTTTTCCCTCTCGGATAGCAAATAAGAAATCAGGTAAGGATCCACATTCGAGTATTTTTCTTATCACGAATACTAATAATTCTGCAGGGCGGTCCGGAATTTTTACGCCATCAAATTCGCTTGAAGATTCGAGCAACAAACCTGCTAATGGCAGGTGGTAGTTTTTTATCAGGTTGCCACCTGTAAAGAGCTCGAAATAAATATGCAAATGTACGAATTTTCCGGTTTCTTCATCTAGCCCATAATAATGAAATACGTTTGGGGTCGATTCCCAGGTTGGACTGACCACCAATTTGAAATTAAACTCTGTTAAAATTTCCTTAAATTTATTCTGCGAGTTTTTGGATACAAGGATATCCAAATCACCTTTGCCCTGAAGAAACGATTGAATTAAATGATTGCTTTTCCAATGGCAGTATTCAATTTCATGAGTGTTCAGGGCCTCAAAAAAGCATTTAATTAAAAGAACGGTTTTCATTTTTTAACCGAAGATTGAACATCCATGATTTGGTTGGTAATGTTTAAAGCTTCTTGGGGGTTAGTTTGATCCGAATTAAAAAATGTAATGGTTTTATTAGTCCATGGGTCAAGATCATTAATGATTTCAAAAATCTCATGCCCCAGGTTTATGAATCGTTTTATTGCGCCTGGTGACGGATCTACAATAGGTTTGTCTTTTCGATTCAAGGACCTTGAAATTACTTCCGATTTTGGGGCCATAATGTGGACGATCAGGTCAGGGATGGGGACGTGGTTGCAAAAGCTCTCTATTTCTTTTTTTGTGACACTCGTTTTTTCTTCATGGGCAAATAGCAGGTGTGCAATTTGCACGGTGCCCTCATCCAACATTATCGTACGTTTTTTATTAGAAGAATTGTCCAGAAAAAAATATAAACCCAATGTGCGGAAAATACTGCGAAGCAATAAGACCTTTCTCCCAAAGCTAAAATGTCCCTTGTTGAGGGATTTCAGACAATAGTTAAAAAAATGTCGGTGTTTTGCCATGCTTATAATTGACCAGGGCAGAATAAAAATATCTAAAAATAATTTTTGAAGTCTTTCATTCGCAATAATATCAGAGGTTGTTTTACCCAGAAATATATCCAGAGGTTTGCAAACATCCAATCCTTCAGAGCGCAGGTTTTTATAAACTTCATCAAGTAAGGTTGATTTTCCAACTCCACTACAACCAACCCATTCAATAATCAAATTTCCCCCTTTTTTGTTTAAGCAGTAATGCGGGTTTCTATTGGTAGGAAATATCCCTTTTTAATAGTTTAATATATACGCCATTAGGGCAAGAAAAATTTTCTTTTCATTGGAATATTGTCAGGCGAGAAGTTTGGGGTGTGAGATTTGGAGAATAGAGTTCCCAAAAAATGAAATATGCCCCAGAAAAAAACAACCATTAACATATTGGATGCAAAACCAATAAGGCCAGATCCTGTAATAAATGACAAGTAAAATATTATCATTGAAGATATGACGATTGAAATAACATCTCTTTCCTTTTCATAGATTTGCTTTTGTACAAAAGCCAGGAAAACACCTAAAAGAAAGAATCCAATGATTACACCCAGGTAACCGAAGTCAGCATAGATAAATCCTAAATAAGTTCCGCTTGAAAATACCTCCTCACTTGATCCTCTTAAGTAAGAGACCCGAAATCCTAGAGGTTCGCCCATACGAACACCTGGGAAAGAACTTACAAACTTTTCCAAATGATACATTCCCATTCGTTTTTCCATGCGCCCGGATTCTACGAATTCTATAATTTCCAAGTCATGGATAGCGTTTCCTAAAAAAATTCTCTCTATCAACTGCGAAGCAAGTTTAGAGACAAAATCCGGGGTATCTTTTTGCAAGGTGCCTTTTGCTGAAAAATAGGTCGTTCCCATTAAAAATGCGAAACCCAGTGCAGCAAGAATAATAAAATGGTTGGGATTGATTTTTTGTAACATGGACAGAACTATAATCATAAAAAGGACTGAAAAGGCTAGTGGAGCACGTTCGCCCGTTCCCGCCTGGAATAGAACGAGTAGTAGGCCGGTTAATATACATATGAAAAGCCACTTTTTACTTTTTACCTTTAGATAAATTATTAAGCTGACCGCAAATACAAACCTCCAGCCGATTCGCTGGATTATGTTAATGACTCCTTGGCCTCTGTATTCTCCCCCAAACCAATGCGATTTGGTCAAAAGAAATCTTTGTTCGGACATAAAGCTGGCAAGTTCTCCTATTGAGAGATTGCCTGTCAACAACTCTATTATCGAAAAGCCCAATGCGGGAGCTCCCTGGTAGTAATAAAGGCCCAAGCCAACCAGAATCAGGATGGTTACAGATACGCCCATAAAATAATATTGAAGGGGATATTTGGCGGTGATGGGTTTTGATAGATAGGATTTGAGGGATAAATTTTTCCCCCCGGCAAGAAAGAAGCCTGTAACAAAAGCCAAAAAGGCAGTACCGATTACAAGTATTTCCCAACCGTCTAGTGGTTTTTCCTTGAAGGCATAGTTGAGGGGGATTCCCCATAAGCTAAAAATTTCCTGAAACCCAAATAAAAGGAAGGGGGTTATGATGAAATACTTTGCCCAACGTTGTCGGTATGCCAGTGCCAGAAACCAGGACAAGCCGACGAATAAGACTAGAATATTTAATATTGTTGCAATCATATGCTAACGAAAAAATAAAATTTTGTTTTATTCAAGGTATCCATAAATAATCTTAACAAGAAAAATTTTCCCATCTACTGGTCATTTAAAACATCAGAAATTCCTGGCAACTTTACAGATAATCGTTAGATAGATTAAATTCGCAAGGGCTCGTGAAAAAGAAAAAACGATTAATAATGAGATTTCATCAAAACCCAAAATACCAGGAATTAAAATAGACAGCACAGTAATGATAGCTCGAATAATCTGGGCAATAAGTTGTAGATCTTGTCTTTCCCTAACCAGTAAGACCGAAGCTAAGCCTGATACCATGAAATGGAAAAACATTGCAGGAACAAGAATTTTGGCGAAGTCCCCTGCTGAAACCCAGTTGCTCCCGAAAAAAAAGCTAAAAAGGGCAGGACCAAAAATATAAATAACGATTCCAAACAAAAGGCCTATTAAAGCCTGTCGCACCAAAACAGACTGAACCAGACTATTTATTTCTAAACCATTTTTTATGTGTTCCGACATTTTCTGGTAAAGAACTTTAGAAAGGGATTGTCCGATTAGCATTGTCGGTGCTGCTAGTGCCATGTTGGCAAGTGCATACTTCCCAACCATATCCGGCTGAAAATATATTGCTAATAACAAAGGTGTTCCATAAGAGGAAACTCCATCGAGAACACTTCCCCACGAAGAATATAATGGAAACTTTTTATAACGTATCAGATTATTTATAAGTGGGGCCACAGGAGAAATTATAAGAGGATTGTTTCTTAAATTTTTATTTCCCCGGAGCAATAAGGTCAGTTCTAAAATATGGCCTAGGAAATGCCCCAATATCAGTCCTAGCATAGTTGACCCTAAAAAAAATCCAGCGATGGCCTGACTAATAACCATCCCGCTTACATGGGTTACTCTCGATAAGCTCATCAATAAGAAATTTTTCATCCGATTCGTCCATTCGGTTAAGGACTGAATCATGCCACCTAAAATAAGGACTAAAGAAATTATGAAGATAATCTCAATACTATCTGTGATTCCAGAAAGTTGAAAAAATGGAATATCAATAAATAAAAATAATGCTAAAAAAAACACTCCAAAAAATATAGAAAGTTTTATGGATAAACGCAAAACTTCTAAGGCTTCATGGTCTTCTTTTGGAAGCATGATGGCGAGCGCATACCTGAAGTGTGTTAGAGGAACCAATAGGTTGAAAACGGCAATGTATAAGGCGTAATTCCCATAATCATAGGGTGTGTAGAGGCGGGTAATAAGAGGAACTACAACAAGCCCAATGGCCTGGGAAAAAGCGGTCCCTCCAGCAAGGGTTAAAATATTTGAGGTAAAACTATTTTTATTTGACGAATCGTCCAAATTCAAAGTTTCCGCCCATTGGCTAAGACCGGCTTCTTGCTTTCGAGGCACAATAAAACAACCATTTAGCTACTCTATTTTATATCATTTTTTGCCCGAGGCTAATAGAAATGAATTTCTCAACAACAAAATCGTAACTATGTTCTTTGGCAATAAATTTTTCTCCTCGGCCTTGTAGAGTAGAGTTTTTTGCTTTAGCTTCTTGGGCTAAAGTCTCAGCCCAAAGTTTTATATTGTCAGGTTCCACCATTTTGCCTAAATTCTGTTTTTCTAAAAACTGATGATCCTTGAATTCAGAAGCAAGCACAGGTTTGTCACAGGCGAGATATTCCCATAACTTCAACGCAGAAGATCCTTTAACATTAAGGTCTTTTTTCTGGAAGGGAGCGAGCATCATATCGCAGGCATTAATGGCTGAACGCACTTCTTCATGAGGTATATTGCCAGCCCAGATTATGCGGTCGGAGACACCGAGTTCTTTTGACATGAATTTAAGAGGGTCTACATAATTTCCATCGCCAACGATAAAAAAGATAGGAACTTTTACCTCATCTTTTTTTAAAAGGCCCAGCGCTTGGATGATAGTACTCAAGCCCTGCTCTTCATAAACAGCTCCAACATAGCCGAACACAAATTCGTTTTCAGGTAGGTTCCATTTTTTCCGGTCAGCGGCCTCGGGAAAAAATAATGTTGTGTCTGCGGCATTAGGGATCACTACGATTTTTTCTGGACGAAGATTGTAGGTATCTACAATCCATTTCTTTATAGTTTCTGTTACCGTTGTGATTGAAGACGCTTTTAAGAGGAAAAGCCAGAGCACCCACTTAATGCAATGATAAATAACCGTTCCCGGTTTTTTATCGCAATCAGCAAGATTGGGCAAAACGGGACCGGTCCGCATCGTTAAGCGAATGTCAAAAAGAAAAGAAAGAATCAGGGGTGCAATCATCGCATCGTGATACCGTATAAACATATATACATTATTTTTTCTTTGACTCCATAAAAAGGTCCACAGGCTGAAAAGAAGTCGGATTTGATGCAGGACATATCCGCTGTAATTTTTATTGGTTAAAGGTATGAGGACTAATCTGTCATCATCAGAATTTTCTCCTTCTAATGTGGTAGAAAATACCTTGATGTCTAAATTTCGCTTGCCAACTCTGGTTTTCAGCAGGTTCCTAATAAATCCATTTTCAAATTTATTCTGGCCGGAGGTTCCGTTGCGGGGTATTTGGCTGACATATACGAAACAATCATTCATAGTAATTTTAGATGTGAAAATTAACAGGTTGTTGATAAGGCAGTTAAAAGACAAAAAAATCAGAGCATGTCTTAGAGTGGAAATCAGTCAGCTGATTTTATCAGCCCTCCACAAAAGCTTTGGTTTTATCAGCTCCACAATTGAACAATGCATCCAATATGCTGAGCCCTTTTATGAAATCCCCCTTGTTATTCTCCTGAGGATATATTGGGTGTCGAAAATTTTGTTTCTCAATTGCAATGCCATGAGTTTCGAAGAGGACATCATCTTGATAGTCCTCTGATCCGCCCCCTCCTTGTATATAGGTGTCACAATTCGTCTCTATCAAAAGTTGCACCAGTCTTTCCGTTGATGCGGTATTCACATTTAAGTTGGATGATAAGACTATTTTTTTTTCGTCAATTTTCAACAGGGAGCAAATACCTTTTATAGCGTTGAAATTGAATTTGGCGATGTCATCCTCCGGAAAATTTACCAGATCAAAAACGTAATCCTTGTATTCCTTGAAATGAGGGCATTTGGAATAGTTTATAGATAATGTTTTCTTTATTCTTTTTTCTCGCCAACTATTTTTTTGGAAAACGAATGTTGCGGTTTCCTCGGTTTTTATCTTTTGTACGGGGGCTGTTATCCAGTGGGCCTTATTATTAACCAGCATTTGTACCCGGTTTGAATAGGTTTGCCTGTTTCCCTGCGCGTTATCCAATAATATGAAAACGTCGCATCGGGAAATTTTATTGAAAAAACCTAACCAGGGGAAAAAATTTGGCTGATGAATGGCACCTTTCAAGAAAACACCTTTGGTTCTAAGTTTGAGATTAGTTTAACGGCTTATCTGGAGTGAGTTGCAGCAGTCTTCGACTATTTGTTTTCGTCGTTCTCAATCACAAGTCTTACAACCTCAAAAGCCTCCGCGTACTGAGCTCCAATTTGAACTCCACGGGTTTTGGCTAAAGAGTAAATAAAATCTTTGGACATATAATCACGAAAACTTTGAGACTCATAACAGGAAAGAGCCGCTACTTTTTTTTCAATATCCTGTTGATTGAGCACTGCAAAGGAAGTCGTGTTAAAGGAAAGATTGTTCCACATCAGTTCGTAACCGAGAATGGTCGTTTTTTTGAAGGCGCGCAACCCTTCGCTTGCGATGGTCTGGTGATCCTGATGAATATCGTTTTGTGAGGGCATCAAAATCAAATCATAAGTACATTTATTACGAAGCTGGATCAAGTCCTCGAGAATTTCTTGCCGGTGGTAGTTGAGTTGGCGTACCTGGTATTTGTATAGAAACAGGTTTTCCTTTTTTATCCCTAAACGTTGGGTTGCTGCTTTGACTTCCGTGACCAATGTGTCTTTAGGTAATCCGTCGGCAAGCGATTCTTCGGCTGTTGAAAACGCGGCATAGATTACATTGGCTCCCGACTGAATCAGCTTGTTTATGAATCCTCCAGCTCCAAGCTCCGCATCATCTGTGTGCGGTGAAAGAACCAAAACGTTTTTAAACTGGGTGTGCATGTATTGCCTGTAAAGTCCTTTGAATTGGGCTGAATAGCCAGAAGCGGTTGCCGTGCATTAAGTAAATAGGAGGAAATAAAAGGCTGATGATTTCCTCTGATCTTTTTTTAAATTGTACCATAATAAATTCTTTAGAATGGTTGGAAGCAAGAAAATAAAAACCAAAAACACGTTATCTCTTGTAGAAAATCCCTCGAACAAAAACGGTGTGAGATATAAAAATGAAATCTGGAATCGTGAGTTCGAAAATAGTTTTCCGAATTTGTTGTTTTCTTTTTTGGAAATTTTAGCATCTCATTTCTCGTTCAACTTCCTCGCTTTATTGGATTAATTTTTTGAATACCCAGATTCAAAGCGCACATTCTTTTGGTCAAAAATTCTGATTTCGGATATGGAAAATCAATTGGGATTGAGTTCCCCAATAATTTTAAATTTGTTCTTTTATTTATAATGGTTTATGGGGTTTCCAGAGTTCCGAACTCAAAATCTGGAAATGACTCGACGTTTAAGGTCAGAAAAACATGAATAAATGTATTCGAATGTTGTTCTATTTAAAGGGTTTTCGTTTCTAAATTGTGACATTTATGTGACGCAAACTATGCCTCAAAAATCTCTTATATCAATTAAAATAAACACAAGTAAATAAAGGACTTATTTTAAAAAAGAAATCAGGTTTACAATCCAAAAATTACAGCAACTTCTTTAGATTTTTTAAAAAAATATAACAACCGAATGAACGACGTAATCCAACAATCACAAACAGGAAAAAAAACGCGAAGCGTTTTCTTTTTTCGTTTGTGGATTGGATTTTTAATTTATCTGCTGGGTGGTTTCCCCACTTTGGTTTTTGCACTTCCTCAAGACGGAGAAATTGTTTCTGGTTCAGGTAGCATTAGTACCTCTGGAGACGACATGGTTGTTCAGCAGACTTCGGATAAGCTGATCGCCAACTGGCAAAGCTTTAGCATCGGGAGTGGTGAGTCGGTAGAGTTCAAGCAGCCCAGTGCAAGTTCCATTGCTTTAAATAACGTTATTGGTCTCAGCCCGAGTGTTATTCTTGGGTCATTGAAATCCAATGGACAGGTTTTTATTTCAAATGGTTCCGGCGTTATTTTTGGTCAAGGTTCTCAGATAAACGTAGGCGGGTTATTGGCAACCACTCTGAGTATCAAAAACGAAGACTTCCTTGCCGGTAACTATAATTTCACTCAAGACGCTTCCCGCCCACTTTCTTCTGTAATCAACCGCGGTCTCATTGAGGCATCCTATGTCGGCTTGCTGGCGCCGGGTGTGGAAAACACAGGAACCATCGTTGCAAATCTGGGGTCGGTAGCTATGGCGTCGGGTAAAGCGGCTTCTATGGACTTTGTCGGAGATGGCTTGATCAACTTCGCGATCACCGAAGCGGTGGATGGCGATGTTCTGGACGATGAAGGCAATGTCATTGACCATCGGGTGAAGAATGCCGGACTTATCCAGGCCGATGGCGGACGCGTAGTTCTCTCTGCAAGGGATGCCGGAAATGTTATCCAAAATGTTGTTAATAATACAGGGATCATAGAAGCTCATACCGCAGTTGAAAAAAATGGAGAAATTTTTCTCATGGGTGGCGACTCCGGGGTGGTGGCAAACTCTGGAACCCTGGATGCTTCGGGCAATGATTCTGGAGAGACCGGCGGCACCGTACATGTCACCGGTGAATATGTCGGTTTGTTCGACAATGCGAAAGTTGATGTTTCGGGTGATGCGGGTGGCGGCGAAGTCCTCATCGGAGGAGACTACCAGGGCAAAAATGAAGAAATTCAAAACGCCTCCCGAACCTATGTGAGTGAAAATGCGGTGATCGATGCAAGTGCCAAGACCGCTGGAGATGGCGGTAAGGTCATCGTTTGGGCTGATGAAGTAACAAAATTTTACGGAAGTGTTTTTGCAACGGGTGGTGCTTCTGCTGGAGACGGGGGTTTTGTTGAGATCTCCGGCAAGGGAAATCTTAATTTCCACGCCAAGGAAATTGGCCTGAGTGCCTCCAATGGTGTGGATGGAACCCTGCTGTTGGATCCATTGAACATTGTTCTCATTTCTGGAATAGACTCCAATACAACCGGTTTCACACCCGGGGTGGATCAAACGGAAGCGTTTTCGGACGATGCCGGGTTGACCAGTATTTTCAATGTTGATGCGGGTGGAAGTTTTGCGGGGGTTACGGGAACGATCGAGCTTCAGGCCACAAACGACATTACCGTCAGCAGTACCTGGAATCTCCTCACTTCCACCGGAAACAACAACGTCAATGTGGTTTTACGGGCCGGCAATGATATCAATATCAATGCATCCATTACGTTGGATGGAACAGGAACCATAACCCTTGAAGCCGATGGCAATACTGCTGACGGAGCAGGGGATGTGGTAATTGCTTCGGGTGTTGGCATTACAACGGCCAATCAGGCGGTCAACATCACCGCAAATGATATCGACCTCACTGGATTTATCAATGCTGGTTCGGGAGATGTGACAATCAGTATTTCGACCGGGGGTCAAATCCAGATTGGCGATCCCTCTTTCTGCACTACCTGCGCCATGGTGATCACCGGGCAGGAATTACAAAATATCACAGCAGCTAATCTGACTATTGAAAACAGCACAGATGCAATTTTTCTAGATAACATTACCGCCGCAAACAGCGATAACATTGGAACGCTGATCCTTGAAGCGACTGGCAATATCGAATTCGGCCGCGATGCGCTGGATCAGGATAACTCCACATTCAACGCGCTGCGCGTCTTGTCCGATGCGAAAATCCTGGTGCGCGAAACACTGGAAACCGATACGGGCGATTTGGAAATCACAGCCGATGCTGATGGCAGTGGTGGGGCGTTCGATCAGCTCAAGCTCCAATCTTCAGTCGACCTGATTTCGGCAGGAGATATCACGCTTCATGCTTCTCTTTCAACTTCCGGAAGAATTTATTCTACAGCCCTGACCGATATGACCGCAGCGGGGACCATCACCATTCATGATGAGTTTTTCAGCCAGAGCATTGCAACTCTGAATGCCAATAACGGAATTTTCATCAATGATGATTTCAGTGCTAACGCCATGATCCTGAATGGAGATGCGGACGGTTTAGTGAATGGAATCGATCAGGTCGTGTTTGCCGATGGTATCAGCGTGGATGCTTTTGGGAATCACGGCCATATTGCTCTTTACAAATCTGTAGCGTTGGGATCCATTTCCTTTACTTCCGGCGGCGGCATGGATTTGTTGGGTGACCTTACCGCAAATGGTGCAGTGACGATTAATGCAGATACGGCTGTCACTGTTGGCACTGGATTGTTCAGCATTGCAAGCGGTGCGGAACTGAACACCAATAACAACACCCTGTCTTTAACCACCAGCGAAATTGACCTTCAGGGAACCATCAATGTCGGCTCCAGTGCGGCGGCTATTTCCATTGCACAGGCTGGAACAACAAAGAAAATTTATCTTGGTGAGGACGAATCCTGCACCAATTGTCTGGCACTCAGCGGTGCTGAGTTGCAAAACATCACTGCGGGCACGTTGACTCTAGAGAACACAGCGCATGCAATCATCGTCAATAATATTTCAGCAGTCAACAGCGATAACATTGGCACGGTGGTTCTGGACACTGAAAAGTATGTTTTCTTCAAAAACAATGCTTCCACCTTTAACGCGCTGACGGTGAATGCGAAAGCGGAGGTGGATGTCCGTGTCAACCTGACCACCGATACCGGTGACCTGATAATCAACGCTGACACGGATTCAACAGGCGGGGTGGATCGCATTTTCTTTGGCTCCGACTCAACTCTGGCTTCTGCGGGTGATATTTCTCTGAACTCTTCCTCCGGTGCGCCGGGAATTGATGCTAGTGGTTCCCTGACCCTGCTGGCTGGAGGAACGATTAACGTCAACGACGATTTCACAGCGGGTAACAGCGCGACCCTGAGCGCAGATAACGGCATCAGCATAAATGGAGATTTCACCGCGGGTCAAAGTATTAATTTAGACGGCGATGCCAACAGCAGTGTGGATGGCAACGACACCATCACCTTTGCCGATGCGGTCACCCTGACTTCAACAAGCAACAGTGTAACGCTGGGTCAGTCAGTTGCGTTAGGATCGATCACCTTGAACGCGCGTGACGGCATCACTCTTAATGGTGACTTCACATCCAATGGTACGACAACGATCGATGCTGATACGGGAGTTCTTTTTGGGACGGGAACGTTTGCGGTAGCGAGCGGTGCGACCCTGAACACCAACAACAACACACTTTCCATCAATGCTCTGGATATTGACTTGCAGGGCAATGTCA
>CAZECX010000018.1:25093-35669 GCA_964510965.1 uncultured Nitrospina sp.
CGAGTTGCAGAACATCACCGCAGGGACATTTACGATTGATAACAGCACCGAAGCGGTCTTTGTAGATAATGTCAGCGCTGCCAACAGCGAAAACATTGGTACGGTAATTCTTAATTCTGGGAGACATGTTGCTATCAATGGCAACGCTTCTACCTTCAATGCGTTGACGGTGAATGCGAAAACAGATGTGGATGTCCGGGTCAATTTGACGACCGATACCGGGGATTTGATCCTCAACGCGGATACGGATTCAACAGGCGGAGCGGATCGCATTTTCTTTGGGTCGGACCCAACACTGACTTCCGCAGGTGATATCACCCTGAACTCTTCCTCCGGTGCGCCGGGAATTGATGCGAGTGGTTCCATAACCATGCTGGCAGGAGGAACGATTAACGTTAACGACGATTTCACAGCCGGTAACAATGCGACCTTGAGCGCAGACAACGGCATCAATGTGAACGGTGACTTTACCGCAGGCAAGATCATTAATTTAGACGGCGATGCCAACAGCAGTGTGGATGGCAACGACACCATCACGATCTTAAGTGGCGTGACAGTGGCTGCAACAGGTGGCGGTTTAACGTTAGGTCAGTCGGTTGCGTTGGGATCGATCACTTTGAATGCGCGTGATGGTATCACCCTTAACGGCGATTTCACTTCAAACGGTGCGACGACGATTGATGCGGATACGGGAGTTGCTTTTGGAACAGGAACGTTTGCGGTAGCGAGCGGTGCGACCTTGAACACGAACAACAACACACTTTCCATCAATGCTCTGGATATTGACTTGCAGGGCAATGTCAACGCGGGTTCCAGTGATGTCGCTATTTCCCTTGCTCAGCCAGCCAGCGGAAATCAAGGCCAGATCATTCTGGGGGACAACACATCCTGTCCGGCCTGTACCATGCAGATCAGCGGCGCCGAGTTGCAGAACATCACCGCAGGGACATTTACGATTGATAACAGCACCGAAGCGATCTTTGTAGATAATATCAGTGCTGCCAACAGCGATAACATCGGCACGGTCATCCTGACCTCAGGAAGGCATGTTGGCATCAGTGGCAATGCTTCTACCTTCAATGCGTTGACGGTGAATGCGAAAACAGATGTGGACATTCGTGTCAACCTGACCACCGATACCGGTGACTTGATCCTCAACGCAGACACGGATTCAACAGGCGGAGTGGATCGCATTTTCTTTGGCTCCGACCCAACCCTGACATCTGCGGGTGATATTTCTCTGAACTCTTCCTCCGGTGCGCCGGGAATCGATGCGAGTGGTTCCATAACCATGCTGGCAGGAGGAACGATTAACGTTAACGACGATTTCACGGCAGGAAATGATGCAACCCTGAGCGCCGATAACGGCATCAATGTGAATGGCGATTTCACCGCAGGCAAGATCATTAATTTGGATGGTGATGCCAACAGCAGTGTGGATGGCAACGATACCATCACCTTTGCCGATGGCGTCACCCTGGCTTCAACGGGCGACGGGGTAACATTAGGTCAGTCGGTTGCGTTGGGATCGATCACCTTGAATGCGCGTGATGGCATCACTCTTAATGGGGACTTCACTTCCAACGGTACGACAACGATTGATGCGGATACGGGAGTTGCTTTTGGAACGGGAACGTTTGCGGTAGCGAGCGGTGCGACCCTGAACACGAACAACAACACACTTTCTATCAATGCTCTGGATATTGAATTGCAGGGCAATATCAATGCAGGTAGTTCAAATGTGTCGATTACCGTCTCAAATAACGGGGCCATCAGCCTCGGTAACGCGACCGGTGGTTTGAATCTCAGTGGATCAGAAATTCAAAATATCAGCGCAGCAAGTCTTACTATAGGCACAACTTCCAATGGCAATGTTTCTGTGGATGGGGTTTCCGGAGCCAACAGCGATAACATTGGAACTGTTATCTTGAATTCTGGGGGTGACATTAGTTTCAATAATAATGATTCTGTCTTCAATGCCCTTACCCTCAATGCAAATAATGACATCAATGTAAATACCAATCTGGAAACGGACACAGGTAATTTTGCAGCGGTAGCGGATGCGGATCTGAATTCGGCCGGTGATTTCAATCTTGGTACAGGGACCACCCTGACCTCGGCAAATGATATCGACGTTACATCTGAAAATGTCACCCTGAATGGAAACCTGGTTGCGGGTGGCACCATCACTGTTAACGGGACTGTTGTTACCGGTGGCGGAATCACGATTCAAGCCGTCGACGGCATCACCCTCACCAATGATGTTTTCAATAATGGTGATATCACCATCGATGCTGATACGGATCGAAACGGTGTCGGTGACTTCGAGATCGTAGCAGGGAAGATTGTTAAATCTTTCAACAATAATATTACCATTACTGCAAACGATTTCATTATAAGCGGATTGATTGATGCGGGCACCGGCACACTAACATTGCTCAGCTCGGTTGCGGGTTCTACAATCGGTCTCGGTAATGCGGCGGGTAGCATTGTAATAAGTGGGGCGGAATTGCAGAACATCACAGCCTCCACCCTAAATGTCGGTAGCACGCTCAATAGCGGGGTTGCGGTTGATGGGGTGACTCTCGCCGATCTGGTTAATATCGGCTCGGTTTCTTTGAATTCCGGCGGCGCGGTCGATTTCTCTGGGGCGGCTTCAACCTTCAAGACTCTTAATGTTGGTGCAGCAGGTTCCATTAATGTAGATGTGGCATTGTCTACTAGCACCAGTGCTATTGGCTTTGTGGCTGGCGGTGATATTAATGTGAATGCTGATTTGACTTCTGCAACGACTTCGGTGATGCACTCAGGGGGTAGTATTTCAACAACGGCGGCTACCATTACAGCAACGATTCTAAATGTTAACGCTGCAACTGGAATCAATATCTCTACACAATCAAATCAACTGGGTTTTAGCAATACCGGTTCTGGAGATGTGGTAATAAGTAATGCGGGCGCGCTTACGATGTCTGGTCAGAATAACGCAGGTAACCTTTCAGTCATCACCAGTGGCTCGCTGACGCAATACGGGTTTTTGGTAATAGGTGGTGATGCCAGCTTCAATGCGGGAGTTAACGATATAAACCTATTTGGCGGAACTGCAAATATCTTCTCTGGTGCGGTAAGCGTAACAGGGAACAATGTAGTCTTAACAAACGCGAACGGAATTGACCTGGGTGCTTCCACGGTAACGGGTAACTTTGATCTGACAGTAGGTGGCGCGGTAACGCAGTCAGGTGCGTTAACTGTGAGCGGAACCTCTAATGTAAACGCAGTTGGGTTTGATGTCACCCTGGATAATGCTGCAAATGATTTCAATGGAACAGTCACTGCGGCGGCAGCAAATGTAACCCTCGTCGATTCAGATGATATTACCCTGGGTGCTTCTACGGTAACTGGAGCATTATCCGTCACAGCGGCAGATGGAATAACCGTTGATGGCGCAGTCGCTACTTCGGGGCTCACCTCTTTCAACGCAGATAGCGATAACAATAGTAACGGTAGCTTCTCAGTAACCGCCTTGGGAAGTTTACAGACCAACAATAATGACCTCTCAATAATATCCCGCGATATCGATTTGCAGGGAACAGTAGATGCAGGCGCAGGAAATGTTCTTCTGAGCATCTCTGGAACGGGTCAGGTCATGCTGGGTGACGACACATCTTGTCCGACTTGTGCAATGAAGATCAGCGGCGCCGAGTTGCAGAACATCACCGCAGGAACGTTGACGGTTGATAACAGCACCGAAGCAATCTTCGTCGATAATATCAGCGCAGCCAACAGCGATAACATTGGCACGGTCATCCTGACCTCAGGAAGGCATGTTGCGTTCAATGGCACTGCTTCCACCTTTAACGCTTTGTCGGTGAATGCGAAAGCCGAGGTGGATGTCCGGGTCAATTTGACGACCGATACCGGTGACTTGACCCTTAATGCTGACACGGATTCTACAAGTGGGACAGATCGTATCTTCTTCGCGGTAGACCCAACTCTGACTTCTGCGGGTGATATTACTTTGAATTCTTCCTCGGGTGCGCCGGGAATCGATGCGAGTGGTTCCATATCAATGCTGGCAGGAGGAACGATTAACGTCAACGATGATTTCACAGCCGGTAACAATGCGACCCTGAGCGCGGATAACGGCATCAATGTGAATGGTGAGTTTACCGCAGGCAAGATCATTAATTTAGACGGCGATGCCAACTCAAGTGCGGATGGCAACGACACCGTAACTCTGGCAAACGGTATTACCATTGAATCGACAACAGGAAATATCAGTTTTGATTCTGCTGCATCGGCTTTGGGATCCATTTCAGTTCTGGCTGCAAATGGAATTGATGTCAACGATGCCTTCGCTTCTTCAGGCTCAACGGTATTCAATTCCGATAGTGACGCCAATGGAACGGGAACGTTTACGGTTGCAGCTACCGGGTCAGTAGTCACAAACGACAATACTCTATCTATCACTGCGGACGATATTGATCTTCAGGGTACCCTAAACGCAGACACTTCTAATATCACGATTCTGGTTTCCGATGGTGGCACGATTGGCCTCGGTAATACCGCTGGTGGTTTGACCATCAGCGGGTCGGAATTGCAAAACATTACCTCTGCTAATTTGATTTTGGGTAGCGCAACAAGCGGTAACGTAACGGTGGACGGTATTACAGCAGCGAACAGTGACAATATTGGAACGGTTACTTTGAATTCCGCCGGGGCTGTTGAATTTTTTAATAATGATTCGATATTCAATGCTTTGACAGTAGGGCAGAGTGCCTCAATAGAAGTTGTTGCAGCGGTGACAACGGATACTGGCGCTCTCAATTTTAATTCCGCAGGTGATATTGAAGTTACTTTCGCCACTTCCGCCACAACGATGACCCTAATTTCTGGTGGAAATATTAGAACATCCTCCGGAAAATTCACCGCAACAGCACTGACTACTGTTTCTCAAATGGGAACCAATATTTTTACTGATGTAGATAGCATCAACTTTACCAATGGTGCTGGGGGGAATGTGGTATTTAGGAATTTCGATAAGGACCTTGTTGTTGAGGGAACCGATGGGTCTGGGTCCACTGTAATTTTTGCAAAAACCATTACACAGTCTGGAGCCTTGGACATAGCCGGTCTTGCCTGGTTATCTACTAATTTTAGTGGTGGAGGTGACATTAACCTGACTCACGCGGGTAACGTCTTTGGAGGAAGGGTATTATTAAGGGGCGGCAATGTGGCTCTGGTCGCTGCCAGCGCTATTGATCTCACGGGTGATATCACTGGAAACTTGGATGTGACAGCCGGTGGCGCAGTAACAAATAGCCAGTCTCTTGTTGTAGATGGCACCACCACCATTTCTGCGGTGGGCCACGATGTCACTCTGGACTTTGTTTCTAACGATTTCACTGGTGCAGTGAGCGTAACTGGTGCGAATGTATCGTTAGCAGACACGAACGCCATTGACCTAGGCGCTTCCACCGTAACGGGTAATTTGGATGTAACGGCAGACGGTTCAGTATCGGATAGTGGACCTCTTAGTGTTGCGGGTACGACAAATATTTCTGTGGCAACTGGAGAAGTCATCACATTAAATAATGCAGCCAACGACTTCACGGGAGCGGTGAGTGTTTCGGGCCTTCACGTAGTAATTTTTGATGCGAATGATCTTGAAATGGGTGCCTCTACAGTAACAGGGAATATTCAGTTGGTATCAGGTGGGTCGATCACGCAATCGGGTGCGTTGGTCATTAATGGTGGATCGACCTTAAATGCCGCACAAGATATCACACTCACTAATGCTGCAAATGACTTCGCCGGAGTTTCAATGCAGGGAATTAATGTATCCATTGTAGACTCCAATGATATTCAAATAAATAAAGGATTTGATTCTTCCAACATCACCGGGAACTTCAGTTTGACAGCCGGTGGTGACGTAACGCAAGGCCTTGGTTCTGGCCTGAATGTTGCTGGCATGACAAGCATTGATGCAACCGGGTTTGACATCAATTTGGGAATTGCCGGCAGCGCTTTCTTAACCGGTTCCGTCAGCTTAAACGGCAATAACGTAACCTTGCGAAACCGCATTGCTCTTGATCTTGGTGCTTCTGCAATTTCCGGTAATTTGGATGTGACTTCAGAGGGTGCGGTAACGCAATCGGGTAGCCTGGCGGTTTCTGGCACAACCAATATCAACGCGGCAGGATTTGATATCACCTTAGACAACGTAGCCAATGACTTCACCGATGATGTGAGTGTGTCCGGTAATAACGTCAGCTTGGTAAATAGCCGTGGAACACACCTAGGTGCTTCAACAATAACCGGTAATTTCATGATTACGGTAGATAGTGGTGATACTTTGGGTTACCTGGTGCAGTCAGGAGCGCTCACGGTAGCCGGAACGACCATGATCGACACGTCCGGGAACATAGTCCTTGTGGACGCGGGCAACGACTTTGCAGGTGAAGTGGGAATTGACGGGCTCAATGCAACGATCTCAGATATGAATTCCATAACATTAAAAGATTCTACATTGTCGAGCCGTTTGGAAGTTTATGCTAATGATGGTGTGACCATCAACGGTGTAATTAGCACCTCCATTACCAGCCAAATTAACGCTGACAATGACGCCGATGGTTCAGGTCTTTTCTCTATTACCGCCGCGGGTAGCTTTGTAACTGGAACTCCTCTTTTCATTACAGCGGTTGACATTGATCTGGTGGGAACCATAAATGCTGCTTCAGATGTTTTTATTCGTATCTCTGACAATGGAACCATTGGGCTCGGTAATACCGCCGGTGATATGACGATTGACGGTTCTGAATTACAGAATATTTCCGCTTCAAGACTGATTCTTGGTACCACGACGAATGGCAACGTAACGGTTGATGGTATCTCTGCCGCAAACAGCGACAATATCGACACGGTAACCATAAACTCGGGTGGAAACATCGATTTCAGTAACAACGACTCGGTCTTTAACGCTCTGAACGTTCATGCGGTCACCGACATTAACGTCAACACCAATCTTGAAACGGATACGGGCAGCTTTGTTGCGGTTGCGGATTTCGAGTTGAACAACGTAGGTGATTTCAACCTGGGTACGGGAACGATATTGACCTCGGCGGTTGACATCGACATCACCGCTGAAAACGTCAATCTCAACGGCGACATGGTTGCTGGTGGCACGATCACCATCAACGGTGAGATTTTCGCGGACGATCCGATCTTTCTCTACGCAGTCGATGGCATCATCATCACGGAAGATATCAACAATAACGAATCCATCACCATTGACGCGGATACGAATCGGGATGGAATCGGTGACTTCGAATTGGTGGGTGGTGTGATGATCAAATCGAATGACTACGATATTTCTATCACAGCCAACGACTTGATCATCGATGGCATCATTGACGCAGGCCTGGGTAATGTGACTTTGGTCAGCTCCGTGGGCGGCACCATTGGTGTGGGAGAGGCTTGGGGCCATATCCGAATCGATAACTCTGAGCTTCAAAATATCACCGCAGGCAACCTGATTATCGGTGACGAAATTAACAGCAATGTTTATGTTAAAAACGTACAGGCGGTTGACGTTGCCAATATTTCTGAGTTGACGCTCAACGCCACCAAGTGGGGCAAGTCGGTTTTCTTCTACGGACCGGCTTCTGACCTGAACGACTTGACGGTTAACGCCGCAAATGATGTGCGTGTTTATGGTGGTCTGACGGCGAAAGACACTACATTCAATGCGGGCGATGATGTGAAGCTCTGGGGTGGCAATTTCGATTTCGATTCGTTGACTGCCGTTGCTGATGACGATATCAGTATTTATGGAACTTTGGATGCTACCACGGCGGATCTCACTGCGGGTGATGATATCTGGCTTGATGGCTATCAGACCTATGGAACCTTAAATGCTACAGCAGGTGACGATATCACCATCGATTGGGAACTGACCGCTGCAACCGCTACATTGAATGCGGGGGATGATGTCCGAATTTACGGCACCACCCAATTTGGAAATTTGACCGTGACTGCTACGGATGACATTAGTATACACGGCGATCAACAAACCACGGGTACGGCCACTTTAAACGCGGGGGACGATATCAACCTGCGAAACAGCAACTCTTTTGGTTCTCTGGACGCATCCGCAGGAGATGATATTCATTCCCATGGCACTCTTTCTGTAACCAACGATGGTAATTTGAGTGCAGGCGATGACATCCACCTTCATGGAAATAATTCCTTCGGGGGTGATCTTAATGCGTTAGCTGCGGATGACATCCATTTACATGGTTTGTTGAATGTTTCCGGCGATGGCAATCTCGATGCAGGTGATGACATTCATCTTCATGGAGATAATTCCTTCGGGGGCGATCTCAATGTAGATGCGGGGGATGACATCCACTCTCACGGACTATTAGCGGTAGGGGGCGATGGCAACCTGGCTGCTGGAGATGATATTCACCTTCATGGAAATAATTCATTTGGTGGATCACTCTTCGCGGCTGCAAACGGAGATATTCGCTCTCATGGTGATTTGGCAGTAACAGGCAGCTCGTTCATGTCAGCAGGAGATGACATTTATATGAATGGACAATTCAATTCTGGAGCCTGGACTGCCATTGCGGGAGATGATATCCGATTGCGCGGAGCCTACAATATTTCTACAGCAGATTTGAAAGCCAATGATGAAATCCGAATCGATAGAGCCTCTATTAATTCTGGAAATTTTTTCGCAGAAGCTGATTATGATAATAACGGGTCGGGTGCTTTCCAACTCAAAAAACATAGCTCTATAAACTCTACCGGTGATATCGACCTTTCAGGTTATGGCCTTAAGATCAAAGGCGATCTTTCAGCTGCCGGCACCATCACTTTGACGGATAAAAGCGAATAACCCAACCTTCCTCTAAAAGCTTTTCCCTTTTAGATTTCTTAAAGACCTGAAATAATACTTCGTGTTTTATGTGCAACTTAATTGATCGTTAAGGAATCGATGAATAGTGAGAGGTTTAAATTTTCAAAGTGGCTTGCAGCAATTTCAGGTGTTTTGTCTGTAATCCTGATCCTTTATATTTTTAAAACTCCTGTTTTAGAAAAAATTGGCAGTGCCCTGGTTTATCAGAGCGAATTAGTTCCCTCGGATGCAATTGTTGTTTTGGCTGGGTCTAATACGGGTAATCGAATGGAGGAAGCGGTACGAATATTTAACAAGAGGATGGGAAAGGTAATCGTATTCAGCGGTTACACTTATTACCCTGGAATGGTTAGCCATGTTGGCATGAAACAATACGCCATCAAGCTTGGGGTTCCGGAAGGTAAGATTGTTGCTGAAAAAGCCACTGGAGAAAACAGTACCTGGGGTGAAGCGTTGTTCAACCTCAAGCAATTGGAGCGTTTGCAGGCGAAGAGTTTTATTCTGGTCACCTCTTCTTTCCACACTCGGCGTTCGCACTGGGTTTATCAGCGTGCAATAAAAAAGTTGGAAATGGATTTAATACTTCGCGTGCAACCTGCACCTGATCCAAAAGTGCCTTATCCTGAATGGTGGAAAGTTCGAACTGGGCAAAAGTTTGTATTTGTTGAATATTTAAAATTTCTTTATTACATCGCTACCTATTGAGGTGAGTTTCCAACCTGGAAAGTTATCTTGACCTCTCCAGTTTTATGTTATGATATAATCGTATATTTATCAGTTAGATATGAGGTGTTTTGGGATGAGTTATTGGAGAATACTTTTTTTGGCGGCCAGTATTTTTGGCTTGTTGGGAAATGGAAATATTGAGGCATCTGAAAAAATAAATAGAGCTCAAAAGCCTTTTCAGACCGCGCAGGCGAGTGGCAAGGGTCCTTTTGTTCTTGACGCGGATGATATTTTCCCCACTTCAAAAACTAAACCCACCACGGTGATAAAAAAGAAAGCTCCGGTTAAAAAAGTCCCCGTTAAGAAAATTCCTATTCCTTCAAAAGTCACGAAGGTTCCTGCGCAATCAAAAAAAACAGTTAAGAAAGTAAAAGCTAACAAACCTAAATTTGTTCGCCAGAAAACAAAGTCTCCTGCGTTAACCCAAAAAAAACCTTTTGTGTTTGGACCTGAAGATGCACTTGAGATTTCGGTTTGGGAGAACCCGGATTTGCAATCAAAAATGCCGGTTCGCCCCGATGGTTTTATTTCGTTCCCATTAATCGGAGATGTTCGGGCTTTAGGTCTAACTCCTGCACAGTTGAAGGAGAAAATAACGGGTCGTTTGAAAAAGTTTGTTACAGATCCAATTGTAACGGTAATTGTTGAAGAGATAAACAGCATTAAGATATCCGTGGCGGGGGAAGTCAACGAACCAGATTCTTATAAGGTTAACCGGCCCATTACCCTATTGCACCTATTTGCACTGGCAAAGGGCTTTACAGAAAAAGCGGATTTAAAGCGTTCCTATCTTCTTAGAAATGGACAAAAGCTGGATATAGATTTCTTTGCTTTGGTTAAGCAAGATGATTTTTCACAAAATATCTGGCTGCAAAGTGGCGATCTGGTTTTCATACATGATAACTTTGATGGTCGGATCAATATTATGGG
>CAZECX010000019.1:0-34943 GCA_964510965.1 uncultured Nitrospina sp.
CCGCATTATACCTCCTTCTTATGTACTTCGAAGTCATATAATTCCGCGAAATTTATCAGTTAATTTAAGGGGTGTCAAGAGTAAAACCCCTTGTTTTAAAGAATTTCCCGCTTTTATACCCCTTTTAAACGCCCCACCAATCATTGGTAATCCAATTATCAAGATTTCAGCGGATAGATAAAATAAAGCATGAGATAGGTTGCGGTACTGGTAATCAAGATGAGAGCATAAATGACCATCGTAAACCGGCCGAGCACCCGATGCCGATTCGCCCCATTTGGCAACATTTTTTCAATCAATTTTTCCAAACTGACCACCAGGGCCACTGTGGCAAAAATCAACCCGTAAGCGATACTGGCCCCTAATGGATTCTCACGAGTCGCCAAAAGCAACACCTGCATTGCAATCCAACAACCCAAAATAGTAAACATTACGATTTTGAATTTACGCGGACTGACTTTTAACTCCCCATCATTTAGAAGGTATTCTCCCTCCACTTTTTTACTAGCTCTAAATCCCTGGGAAAGCATATAAAAGGCAAGAATCATTCCCAAAACGACCAGGGTTAGGTGAGTGATTAAAACGGGTTTGAAGACATTTTCATAAACATCATCCGGACCACCGAATCCTTCTCTGCCTTCAAAAGAAAGAACACCCAAAGATCGGGCATAATAATAGCCCACAAAATAAATAATCATCGAAACCATGGAAACTAGAATCAGTTTATGGTGTCGGGTTCCCTGGGCCTTTTTTGCCATTCCCCAGGCAATCAGGAACAGAACTGTGAAAACAACGGCCAATAGATAACTGACGTCCGCTCCAATCGTTCCTGAAGGAGCCAGAAAACCAGGTTCCGCGAGAAGCTCTTTCATAAAAAATCCCTATAAAGGCAGGCTGAGTTTAATAAGCTGGGAGGCAGGTTTCATTCAGTACCACGAGCAACAAGCTTTCAGGTTTGCCCTTCTTTTCCCAAAAGCCAGGTTCCACCATAAAACTCGGTAGCCCCTAATAGCGACCAAATCAACAGCGGTTCCATACTCATCTGGGTAAAAAACATGAAAACCACAAGAGAAATAGTAGCCAATCCGATGAGTTGAAGAGTGCGACCCAGAAAGTAGCGAATATTTCCCATGAAAAATTAACCTTTCAATGCGGCTTTTACCTGTTTATTTGCATCAATCAGGTTATTAACGTTATCCCTGCCAATGTTCTGGACGGTGTCTCTAACGTCAGCTAAAACCACATTACCCGCTGTGGTAAAAGCACTCGCCGAATCGGGAACATCGGGATCGTCCTTACCTGCTCGAATGCTTTCGTGTCGTTTGGCGACTTGTTTATCATCGAATAATTCATCCAAGGGGAACTTGTAGAGAAGCTTTACATAATCCCGCTTTTTTTCTGTCTCCTTCTTGGAATCCCAAACTATATTTTCCATCTCCATAGATTCAGGTTTGAATTTCCCTTTAGAAAGAACTTTTTTGATCTGCTGAAAATAAGCCTGCATCTCTTTTGGCGTCTTAATTTCATCTTCAGGGATTTTTGAACTTATTTCATACTCTATAGCCCCCTCATTAAGACTAGGGCGGCTTACCTCATAGGTAACGTTGTTATGATTGAACCGACGTCCCTTTTTAGCGGTATATTTTGACTGCATCTCCTCCACCAGCGAGGTAAGACCCTCTGCGGCAAATTGATTAAACAAAAGTCCCTTCAATGTAGGCATTCTTATCTTCTCCAAATCTTCATGTTTTAGTTACTGATTACTCTTCCCCTCGCATAAAAGTGAGAAAGGGAAGCTTTATTTCTATCAAAAAATACGGGTCTAGGGAAGGAGGAAATTTAGCTGCGCTTATGAATTCAAAATGTAGAAGTCGTAGATTGCGCAGCCGGGGCAATCTCAGCTGAGGCCGTTGAAAAATCTCCAGTAGATTTTAAAAAGCTATTTGAGCCGTTATCCTGGTAAACAAAGCGGATTGTTACGCACCCTACTTCCTTGTTATCGCAATAAAAATTTATGAACTGAAACTTAGCAAACTTGTTATCTGCAGTACGCGCAGCATAGACATTTTTCTTGGCCTTCAGCTTATGCGTCAGGTAATTATAATTGTAGGGTTTCAGTATGACGGGGTTTTCCGTATCGGTACGGGTGCTGACATCCAGCACATAGTTTTCCTTGGGCGCTTCCGTTACCGTATCGAAACCCACCGGTCCCAAGTCTATCAAACCCGCTTTCCCCAATTTACTGGATGCCCCTCCGTTCGTTATCACCTTGCTTCTTCGGAACGCAAGGTCCCATTCCAGGGAAGAAGAATCATGAATTTTAACAGGCTTGCCGCTTGCAAAGTTGAAATATACATACTCTTTTTCAGAAGATGCATTCACCGTGGTCACCCTGGAACTGAGTAGCCTTGCATGTTGTATCTCCTGTACGGACTCTGTATTTTTATTTTCTTTTTCTGCCATTTTCCCTTCACCCGGAACATCAACACTGGGTGAATCAAGAAATTCATTCAACTTCATCAGCTTCTCGGGCAACCAGAATGAAGCTACCAAAACAAGGGATATACATAAATTGAGCAGGAAAAGCTTCTTCCACAACTTGCGTTTCTTATCCGCCTGCGTTTCGGGCAAATTATCAAAAGATGAATTCATAAGATCAATTATAGGGTAATTTTTCAGTCCCTGTTGCGGAATTCTTTCAAAACGTTTTTCATAGCTGTACGGGTAAAACCTTCTTTATTCTTCCAAACCCCATTATTTCGGCTGAAGTTTCTTAATCCTGGCTTTTGACTTCCCACAAAGCGCGCGCCCCAGATGACCTCTTGCGTTCTCGGATCTACAAGAAAAGCAGAAAACTCCAGTCCGGTGACAACACTGCTCTTGATTTTGCCACGCCGGTCCCGATACTTATTCGAATATTTTGTGACCGCGCCCACCAAAACTGCATCAACCGCATCTGTCGAAACCAATTCTTCCCTCAACTCATTACTATTATTGGGCTTATCCTTTTTTTGAGTGGCATTGTCTCCGGGGGTTTTAACAATTTTGAAGCGCGCATCCTCCATCATCTGTGGAGGGATGATGTTTGAATAATTTTTACTCGCCTTCAACTCCTGATAAGCCTGCCTGGATACCGCTTCCCCGGCTGATTTATCCTCAAAGGGAGCAAAGGTTTTGTTCTCAAACCCCAAAACACCAATTCTCTGGAGGCTGTCAAAAAGCTTCTGATTAAATATTTTACTTTGAACTTGATTCACCGGCTCAATATTCAATAATTGATTATAAGTTTTTCGATTGATATAAGCAGGCAACGGATGCGGTTCATTGATACCGTCTGTCAGATGCGGATTTAGTTCATAATATACGGGTGGGGCCTCATCCCAGGGACGATTCATTTCCAGATGATTTTTGGCCTGACCTTCATCGAATGCATTTTCCAAGGGAACGGCTGAAGTTCCAGAAATCATCGGACCGCATAAAATCAAAGCCGCCAGAAACCCAATGAAATATCGAGAAACATTTAACAAAGCTAGAACTCCTAAAAATTGGGAGAAATCCTTCATTAATAATTATATATTACCCCGTCGTTGAATAAAACAGCTATTCTAAATAAAAACAATAAGCTAACTAATATATCCCCTTAAATACCAATAAATTAATGACTCCTAACCTTAATCGCGCACTGGAATGGACATCATCAGAAACCCAACCTCTGATACTGGGATCGCTATTTCTTCTAGCTCTCACCCTATTTTTAGTGGCGGCCTGGCCTAAGTTGAAAGTTTTATTGAAGGCCAAAGCAGCCGAAAGAAGTGACCGGATTTTTGAAAGAATAAATGTCACCCTGAAAATCGCCTTCGGTCAGACTAAATTGATGCAGGATAAAAATGCCGGATGGATGCATGCTCTGATTTTCTGGGGATTCCTGATCCTGCTTTTTCGTGCCGCAGAATTCTTTTTCATCGGCTTTTTTCCTCAAACCGACTTTTCATTCCCCGGGAGTGCTCCAATTTTTACGGCCTATGCATGGGTTAAAGATTTGGCGATGGTTTTGGTTTCTCTAGCAGTACTGTTCGCGCTCTATCGAAGAGTTGTGCTTAAACCCCAACGACTCACTTTATCCGGCGAAGGTTTATTCATTCTGGTCTTGATACTCGCCATAATGGTCAGCGATATGTTGTTTGATTCTGCTTTCCTGGCCCTTCACCCCGAAGGACAAACCGGTCCCATCGGGTCGATTTTGGCTCCCGTTCTTAAGGGACTTTCAAACAATTTTTTGGGCAACCTTCACAGTCTGGCCTATTGGACCCATGTTTCATCCATCCTTATCTTTTTAATCCTTTTGCCACGCAGCAAACATTTTCATATTCTGACATCCATCCCAAACGTTTTTTTTTCGAAACTGGATTCTGGCAATGGCCTAAACCGTATCGATTTTGAAGAGGAAGAATCCTTTGGTTTGGTAGAGACAGATGACTTCAGCTGGAAACAAATGCTCGATCTTCACACCTGCACACAATGTGGACGTTGCGACCGCGCCTGCCCCGCCTGGGCAACCGACAAACCCTTATCGCCTCAACAATTTACCGTAGACCTGCGAGACAATCTTAACAGTCCACCCGGTTCTGATATTATTCTTCCGGGCGGTGTCATTGAGGACGAGGTTCTCTGGTCCTGCACCACTTGCGGTGCTTGTGAAGCGGCCTGCCCTGTGATGATTGAATACGTCGATAAAATTATCGGACTTCGACAGGGACTGGTGTTAACCGAAGATCGCTATCCGAAAGAATTTACATCCGCATTCAAATCTCTGGAGACACAGTCGAATCCCTGGGGATTTCCAAAAACCTCGCGGTCCGACTGGGCAAAAGATCTGGGCGTTCCCATCTGGGACAAAAGCAATCCCACCGAATACCTTTATTTTGTAGGCTGTAACGGATCATTCGATGCGCGAGGTAAAAAAATAACCGAAGCCGTTGTACAAACTTTAAAAGATGCAGGGGTTGAGTTTTCCATATTGGGAAATGACGAAGGCTGCACCGGAGACCCCGCCCGCCGCGCCGGCAACGAATATCTTTTCGATATGCTGGCAACCGAAAACGCGCAAACCTTCAAAGAAAAAGGCGTACGAAAAGTGGTTACCCACTGTCCGCATTGCCTCAACTCATTAAAAAATGAATACCCGGAATTCGGGGCGCACCTTGAAGTGATTCACCACTCAGAACTTTTGCAAAAATTAATTCATGAAGGAAAAATTTCTTCAAAACAAAATGAAGAAGAAAAAATTGTTTTCCACGATTCCTGCTACCTGGGCCGACACAATGGAATTTATGATGCCCCTCGAGAAATATTAAATAAAAATTCTATAAATGAAATCGAACAAAGCCGGGAAACCGGTACCTGTTGCGGTGCTGGCGGGGCTCGCTTTTTACTCGAAGAAAATACCGGAACGCGCATGAGCCATCATAGACTCGACGAGCTGATGGTCAACGAACCGGATACCATTGCTGTCTCATGTCCTTTTTGCGTTCTCATGTTGGAAGATGCTGTTAAAGCAAAAAATCTGAATGTACAAGTCAAAGATATTGGCGAAATGGTAGAAAAGAAAAACGGATCAATTTAATTTTTCAAATTACAATATTTAAACACTCAAATTTTTTATATTTTGGAAAAAATATACAGATATGTAGTCAAGGAAAGACTTGACCCCTTCATCCCCTTCACGTTTCCAAATCGATTGTGATAAAGTTAAACCATGGCAAATCCTGAACACATGAAAATTCTCAAGCAGGGCGTCGTAACTTGGAACCAATGGCGAAAGGAAAACCCTGATGTTATACCTGATTTAAGCGAAACAGACCTCAGTTGGGCAGATCTTAAAAATGCAAACCTCCAAATTGCAAAACTAAGCGAATCAAATCTCTTTAGGGTAGACCTAAGTTTCACGGATCTCACTGCGGCAAACCTCAGTTGGACGAACCTAGCCGAAACGGAACTCTACGAAACACGCCTCACGAGCGCAAACCTATATGGGGCAGACCTTTCCGGGGCAAGGTTTACAGGGGCAATGCTCTCGGGGGCAAAGTTCAAAAAAGCAAAACTTATTAAAGCTAATCTGGTAGGAGCTGTTCTTAGTGATATAGACTTCTTCAATGCTGACCTTACGGAGGCAAACCTTGCTAGAGCAAACCTTACCAGGGCAAATCTGCACTTAACAAACCTGAAAGAAGCAAATCTCAACAGAGCTAATCTCCTCAGAGCGACCCTTATCGGGGCAAACCTCACTGGAGCAAACATTGAGGATGCGGATATGACCGCAACGACCCTTCTCAGCGCGGACTTATCGAATGCAAAATTGCGCGGGGCTAAATTGTGGGGTGCGGCTCGGAATGGATGGAAAATCGAGGGTGTCCAATGTGCACATATCTATGATGATCCTGATGGAAAGAACAAGGTACCCAAGGCCAGGAATTTTGTAGATGGGGAGTTTGAGAAACTTTATACCAGCCTTCCAACTTTTGAACAAATCTTGGAAAATAACATACCAACTGATTTTGAAGAAAAAACCAATAACGATGAATGGTTAAAGAAGCTACGTGAAATAGAAGAAGAAAGTGAGCAAAAGGATAAGCAAATTGGTCAATTAACTGAAGCTAATTTAAATTTATCTAGAAATCTAGGGGGTATCACCGTAAACGATAACCGACAAACCCATATAGGCGGCGACGTTAGCAACTCCAGCTTAGGTGACAACTCCTGGAATCAAACCTGGAACCTTGCCCAAATAGATAACTCCACGAAGCTGGATGGTGAAACTAAAGCCTGGCTTAAGTCCATTGCTGGAGAATTGGAGAAGGCTAACCTTGATAAAGAAGAACAATCGATAGCACAGTCCCAGATAGGGAAACTCCAGAATGAACTCGAAAAAGAACAAAAGGACGAAAGCAAAATTAAGAAATTATGGAACACTCTTGTAGCTCTTGCGCCGGATGTTCAAAAAATTTCTACCCTTCCGGATTCAATAAACAAGATTTTAAACTTAATTTTGGGTTCTGGGTGAATCCTCTTCATATGAATTAAATTGCTAGTGGTGATAATTTGCACTGAACTCAAGAAAAGGCAGTTCCCACTCAACTCATAAAGTCGGCCCTCACTTCCAGCCCCGTATTCCACCAAGCCATTTTAGTAAAGTGGTCGAGTCGCTACTTGGCTACAAACATCATCTAATGCTTTAAGCAATTCCCTAAACGCTTAATCGTTTCTTCTTTACCGAGGAGCAGGATGACATCGTAGATTCCCGGGCTTACCGTGGTTCCGGTCAGAGCCACTCGAACCGGTTGCGCCAATTTGCCCAGCTTCATCCCCTCTTCTTCAACAATATTTTTGAATAGGGATTCAATATTCTCGGCGGAAAAATCTTCCAGCGCAGAAAGTCCGGCAATTACTTTTTCAAGTAGAGGCTTTGCATCATCTGTTAAAAATTTATTGCGGGCTTTTTCATCGAACTCCACTTCCTTTTTAAAAAAGAAAGCAGATTTTTCGGCCATCTCAATAAGGGTCTTTGCCCTTTGGTTCAGACAGGGAATCACCTTCGCAATTTCCTGCGGAGAGAGTCCGTGACCCTCTGGTAAAATCCCTGACTTTATCAAATGCGGTTCAAGGTGTTGGGCCAGATCTTCGGGTGGGGTTGACTGGATGTATTGCTCATTGACCCAGGACAGTTTGTCGGCATCAAAAATCGCTGCGGAGGTATTGACCGAATCGAATGAGAAATGTTGGATCAACTCTTCACGCGAAAAAATTTCCTGATCGCCATGCGACCAACCCAACCGCGCGAGATAATTGATCATCGCATCGGGAAGGTAACCCATGTCACGGTACGCCAATGCTGAAGTAGCACCATGACGCTTACTGAGCCGTGATTTGTCCTGCCCTAGAATCATGGAAATATGGGAAAACTGCGGTCGTGTAAATTCCAGTGCATCGTACAGTAAACACTGGCGTGGGGTATTCGACAAATGATCATCGCCTCGGATGACATGGGTGATGCCCATTTCCGAATCGTCCACAACCACCACGAAATTATAGGTAGGTGTACCATCGGTGCGCTGTATGATCAGGTCATCCAATTCGGTAATATCAAAAATAATTTTTCCTCGTAGCAGGTCATCGACAATTACAGAACCTTCCAAAGGAGCCTTGAAGCGGATGACCGAAGGAGCTCCCTCGGGAAAATCAGACCGTTCACGGCAAGTGCCGTCGTATTTCGGTTTCAATCCTGCTTTCTGGGCTTCGCTGCGTTTTTGGTCCAGCACCTCGGGCGTACAATAACAACGATAGGCTTTTCCTGCTGAAAGCAATTGTTCCACCTTTTGCGTATATATTTCCTGTCGCTCCGTTTGCCGGAAAGGGCCTTCATCCCAATCCAGTCCCAACCAGCGCATGGACTCCAGAATTTCCTCAATCGACTCTTCAGTTGATCGGGAAAGGTCTGTGTCTTCTATTCGTAAAACAAATTGTCCACCCTGATTTCTGGCAAACAACCAGTTGAACAAGGCAGTTCTCACACCCCCGATATGCAAAAAACCGGTGGGACTGGGAGCAAAGCGAACTTTAACGGGAGCTGACATATTCAAAATCCTGAAGTTTTAGAAGGTTGATATAAAAGGAAGGCTAAGAGTAACAAATAAGCTGGAAGAAATTAAGGATAATCCACATCCAACGAAACGGCGGGCAAAAAAAAACAGCCGACCAGGGAGCGGTCGGCTGTTTCTACCAGGGCAAGAACCTAATTCGCTTATTAAGCCCTTACTTAAATCTTAGTTACAAGTAACAGTTACTGCATTGGTTCCGGTGTTGGTGATTTTAACCAATCCACTGATATCACCAATGGAGTCACCACGGCTGAAAGCTTTTTGAGAAGTCAGGGTTACTTTATGTTTACCCATTCCGCCTCTTTGGGGAATACCCGTACGTCCACCGTCAGTACCATTCAAACTAGCGTTGTTGTCGTTTGGTCCTAATGTCACAGGAATCGTTGTGAAGTTTGAAGATTTCCAAATGGAAACATTTGCGCCACCACGATCATTGTTGGTGTAACCAAATTTGTCGTTAGACTTGTTAGCAGGACCTGCTGTTTCCAAGGTAATGGTTTTAGCATCATTACACTTTGTCATTTGACCAGGAGCAATGCTACCTGCACTAGCTGTCATCGCCATACCAGCGATAAATGCAACTGTTAAAGCAAAAATCTTTTTCATAACCCTCTCCTTATTGGTGTTAAAAAAACACTATTAAAAGAACACTCAACTTCTCGCGTTATTAAGAGCTTTTCACATCTTTCCTTGGGAGAGAGTTTAATTGATCCACTAATCCGGTGATATAGGCATAAAACTGTTTTTAATATGAGAATTTTTCTAGATATTTTTATGAGAAAATTCTGATAACAAGGGAAAGAAGCCAACCGACCTAGTGAACCCTCCGAAAGGATGCACCCAACCACAAGAGCAATAAAACTGCTATCCAGAACCAGATTGCCAACTAAAATTCCTACAAATAAAAAGAATTAACCCGACAAGATATCCAGAAAATTATTTAACCGCCCGCAAATCTCATATTTGAAAAGGAAAACATGGCTGGAAGCTTGGAGGAAGGACAAAAAAAAACAGCCGACCAGGGAGTGGTCGGCTGCTTCACTAGGGTAAGGCCCTAACTCGCTTATTAAGTCCTTACTTAAATCTTAGTTACAAGTAACAGTTACTGCATTGGTGCCTGTGTTGGTGATTTTAACCAATCCACTGATATCACCAATAGAATCACCACGGCTGAAATTATTTTGGCTTTTCAAGGTCACTTTATGGTGCCCCATTCCGCCTCTTTGGGGAATACCCGTACGTCCACCATCTGTGCCGTTAACGCTGTCGTTATTGTCGTTGGGTCCTAAGGTCACTGGAATCGTTGTGAAGTTTGAAGATTTCCAAATAGAAAGATTCGCGCCACCACGATCATTAACCGTGAAACCATTCTTACCACTGGCATCATTTTTATTGCCTGCAGTTTCTAGTGTGATGCTTTTTGCATCATTACACTTTGCCATTTGACCGGGAGCGATGCTACCTGCGTTAGCTGTCAGAGCAAAACCAGCGATGAAAGCAACTGTTAAAACAAAAATCTTTTTCATAACCCTCTCCTTTATGCGTTAAAGAAACACTATTAAAAGAACACTAATCAAACCTGTGTTTATAAGGCCTTTTCATATTTACCTGGGAGAGAGTTTAATTGATCCACCTTAATGGATATATAGGCCTGCCTCTGTTTTTTTAGTAGTCCAAATAGATAAAAATTAAGCTATTAGTCCTATAAAATAGGTAGGCATTTGTCCTACATGCATAGGGATAGTAGGCTTGTGAGGGTGTTTCGGGTGGGGTAGCGCAATTATCAGCAATAAAAGATTACTTATTGAAGGAGGCGGTGCGAGATAGCGTAATGAATTAATTCTGCATTTTTTTTCATTTGCATTTTATCCAAAATACGCGATCGATGTGTGCTGATAGTTTTTACGCTCAATGACAATTTTTTGCCTATGTCAGTGGGCGACTCACCTTCTGCAAGCATCATAAAAACCTGATGTTCGCGATCGGAAAGGTTTTCATGCAAAGGGCGGTCGGTTTTGCCGAAATCAAACGCCAGCTTTTCAGTGATTGCGGGGCTGGCAAATTTGCCTCCGCTCGCAACTTTTCTAACTGCTGCATAAATTTGATCGGTACTGCTTTCCTTGGTAATAAAACCTGATGCTCCTGCTTTAAAAAACCGGACCGCATAATGTTCTTCTGGATAAACCGTTAAAACAAGCACTGGCAGCTTGGGCTGCTCATCTCGAAGCTGTTTTAAAAGGTCTAACCCGTTCTTGCCCGGCATAGCAACGTCAACCAGAGCAACACTCAGGTCACTTCCAGGAATTTTCTTTAACAGGTCATCCCCATTCTCCGCTTCAGCCACCACTTCAATGTCAGGCGTATCAGAAAATGCATTCTTCAGGCCTCTTCTAAAAAGTGGATGATCATCCGCGATAATTACCTTAATTTTCTCCTTCGTTTTTACCATTTCCGTCCTTTTTAATGTTGATGGTGACTGTAGTGCCCTCCTTTTGGGCACCGTTTATTTTTACATTTCCTCCCCATACCATAGCGCGTTCACGCATTCCAAGCAAACCTAATGACCGCAAGTTTTGTATTTGCTCTGCTGTTATCCCACATCCATTATCCTGAACTTGCAAATTAATATTCTCTTTACAGGTGTATAGTTTGACGCCTACCCGTGTTGCCTGTGAGTGGCGAGCGATGTTCGTCAATGTTTCCTGAAAAATTCTAAACAGGGTTGTAGACCTTTCCAGGTCCAGCTCAAAACCATTCATTTGGTTAAGAAATTGACATTGGATTCCGGTTCGCCCTTTAAACTCCTTAACCTGCCATTCAATGGCTTCAGAAAGGCCCAGATCGTCAAGAATGGGAGGTCTTAAATCCATCGCAATTCTTTGTACGGATTGAATTGCATCATCACTCATATCCAGTAGCTGCTGGGTCGACTCCTTTATTCCTGGATTATAATGAGTGAGTTTTTTATCCAACAAAGAAAGTTCCAGCTTGATTGTGGTTAAAAGCTGGCTGAGATGGTCGTGTACCTCCCTTGCCGTTCGAGTCCTTTCTTCTTCGCGAACCTCCTGTAAGCGATGGTAAAGATTACGCAACTGTTCCTGAGATGTTTCACTTTGATCCAGTGCGCGTTTTCTTTCCAACACTCTGCCCAGTTGAGTTCCAATTTGTGCCATGATCGCCAGCATTTCCTTATCGGGTTCAGCGGCTTTCGTCGAAAAAAACTCCATCACGCCGACCACCTCTGCCCCTATTAAGATGGGAAAAGCGAAACCTGCTTTGACACCAATATTTTCTACCAGTTTGGCACGGGGGAAATTGGGATCTTTTGTAACGTCAATGATCCATTCCGGTTCTCCGCTGGCCAGCACCCGCCCCGGAAGACCCACACCAATTTCAAAAGGGGTGTCCCCGGTGATTTTCTGAAACACATCAAATTTCCCTGGATCCCCTACATGCCATATCCCGGTAGGGGTTAACCTGGTGACAGGATTTTCTGCCGTTAAATAAAGGTGACCCAACGGCCAGTCTGCAAACTTACACACTCTTTCAATACAAAAATAAAGGGTATCGTTGATAGCGCGAGTTTCATTGGAAGCCATTGCAATGATTTTAACCAATTTCGCGCTTTCCGCTTCATCGTTTAAGCGTTGGTTGGCGTCTTGCAGTTCTGCGGTTCGGCTTTCAACCCTTGTTTCTAGAAAATCTCGGGCTGATTTAAGTTTTTCGTCGGCTTTGTTTTTCAACAGGCATAAAATTGCCGTGAGACAAATTGTTAAAAAAGCCAATACCCGGTTTGTTATTACGAGTGTCAAATCTCCTCCTGGCGGAGAAAGGAAATATCCCAGCAAGTTCAATGCAGAACCCAAAACAGCAGCAATTATTATCAACCAACGGTTTTGCGCCATCATCCCCAGCAAAACAAGCGCGACATAAAGCATGCCATCCGCGATACCCAGAGGGAGTAACGCGTCCAGAATAAAAATCCCAATGGAAGCACTGATTCCTATAAATAAATATTTAGTAGAATAACTTTTCAATTCTTACGGCTTTCTTTATTTTGGCTCTGCAAATCCAATGGCATGAATATTTAAAAAAAGTGAGGGCAGACTTTGCAGAATACAATATTTTGCCTTAAAATAATAGAGCACTTAAGGATACACACTGAGAACAATTGAAGTGGTTTATTTACAAAGTTGGGCCAACGGGTGAAAGACATTTAGTTATGAAATTCAAAACGATTCTAATCATTTCCTTACTTTTTTGCATTTTCGTCACACCTTCCTGGAGCAGAGAGAGGAAACCCAAGCTCGTACTATTAAAAAGGATAGCCGATCCAATAACTATGCATATGCAGGGTCGACTCTGCAACCGGGTTTTGGTTATCGAGAAAGACAATGACATTGTTGCAGCAAGCAATATGCGAAACCGTTTTTGTGAAGGAGAATACTCACTGAGTCTGTATGGCCCTCCGGGTACTACCGTGACCATATACGGTCAATATTTCTATGGGAAAACAAGAGGTTATCTTACCCTGACCAAAACAGACTATCAAAAAGTCCAGATTGGGGATTTCAAAAATTTCCCAGATAAGCGCTGGATCGTTACTATGCCAAATCAAAAGACGGGGGGCTATGAATCTTTTTTCCAACCCGGTCCTGGCTTCAGCAGAAATTTTAGTTCGATTAAATGGAATGAAATCCCCTGACAATTTATTTTCGCAAAATTATTTTGCCCACACAAATTGTGCAGATAAACCCGGTTCAAAACAAATCAATTCTGACCCGCACCACAGGGTATCTCCAAAAAGTTTCCTCCCATTCTCTAAACCCTTATAGCGGTTGCGGATATGGAAACTCTTCTTGCGGCCAAGGTTGCTACGTCCGTTTAAATCCATGGATAAACAAAGGCCGTACATGGGGAAGCTTTGTTGACGTTAAAACCAACTCTGCTGACTTATATTCTCAAACTGCAAAAAGGGAAAAAGCCTGGGCCAGAAAGAACTCACAACTCTTCAGCATTTTCATGTCCAGTTCAACCGATCCCTGGCAACCTGCAGAAAAAAAATATCGAATTACCAGAAAAGTGCTTCAGGCGATGAGAATAACTTCTCCTGACGAAATAATTTTACAAACTCACTCTTCCGCTATTCTGGAAGATATGGATCTCATCGTGGAGCTTTCCCGCAATTGCAAATTAAGGGTTCATATTTCAATAGAGGGGGATAGAGACACTCTTCCCGGTCTGCCTCCTCCTCCCTGCAGTGTTGCAGACCGTATTCGAACATTGGAGCAACTTTCCTCACGTGGAATTTTCACAGTGAGTTGTCTTTCCCCGCTTTATCCATTAAACGATGCAAACCAGTTTTTTAGCAAGATAAAATCAGCGGGAACTTCAGCAATCATTATTGACCATTTCATACTAGGGGATGGAACATCAGATGGATCAAGAACCAAAAATTCCTCTCTCCCTTCTATCATGGAAAATGTAGCACCAGAATCCATCCATCTTTCTTATAGAGATGTGGTGATCGATATCGCCAGAAAATATTTGCCTGTAGGTATCTCGGCGACAGGCTTTGCTGGGAACTACTCCTGATGTCTATTCCAAAAGACCTGCAGGATCTGTTGATTTCTTTAGATAACAAAGGCTACAAATCTTATAAAGTGCTACAGGGAAAAAGTTTTCAGTATCCCCCTTTCACATTGTGTTTCGAACATGTCCAAGGCGACCCATTTGCAGCACCTTCGCGTTTAGCTCTATCAACAAAGCTATCAGAAATCGGTTTTGCATCCACTTTCTACGACACGCCGACTAAAAAACTCGCCATAGAAGACCATCTGCTAAGAATTGTTCATAAAAAAATTTCAAAATTGAAAGAAAGGATCACAGGTTCAGGAAGAAGCGGCGAAATTGCCGTACAAACTCCAAGCCAAAAAGTGATCTTAAGAAGCGGTGTAACCATTAAGAACGATTCAATAACCCTAATTTTATTTGCCGGGTTACCAGGAAACGGTCGCAGTGTTCTAGCTAAAGAATGCATTCGCCTTTTTTCTGAACTGCTCCCCTCTGTATGGGAAGAAACCTTATCGGCAAACTCACTCGATTTAAATCTGGCAGGAGATTCTATAAAAACACTGGAAGACTATTTTGCTTTAAGAGAAGCACTGGATCAAAATGGCTGGGTAGCATTTGTCGCCGATGGCTCCCGCCTTCCCCGCCTGTCAGGAGTCAGTGACTTGCCCCTTAAAAAAAACTGCATTCCTTTTCTATCACCCGATGATTTAAGGGCAGAAGTTGACCTGCCGCACAAAGGAAAGGTCACTGGAATGCCAGTACCGAAAGGTATCACCCTGATTGTTGGCGGTGGATTCCACGGCAAAAGCACTTTGTTGAATGCCATCCAAAACGCAGTTTATCCTCACGCATTGGGAGATGGTAGAGAGCTAATAGCCACACAACCATCAGCAGTAAAAATAAGAGCAGAGGATGGACGGTCAACACAACCTATAAACATATCCGGTTTCATGGATGACTTGCCATCGGTTTCTTCAACCAAATCCTTTTCAACTCTTTCCGCCAGTGGGTCCACCTCTCAGGCAATAAATATTGTTGAAGCCCTCGAAGCCGATTCCTCTCTTCTTATAATGGATGAAGATACCTGCGCCACTAATTTTATGATCCGCGATGCCAGAATGCAGGCATTGATCGCCAATGATCGAGAGCCAATCACTCCATTGGTCGATCGGATAAAAGAAATATATAAAGACTTTGGTGCCAGCACCCTTCTGGTTATGGGCGGAAGCGGTGACTATTTTGACTCTGCCAATCGGGTCATCGCAATGGATTCATTTTTGCCCAAAGATGTCACGCAAAAAGCCAAGCAAATTGTTAAAGAAAATCCCACAGACCGAAAAATTGAAACCCGGTTTCCCTTCCCCCCCGTAAACCCGAGATACCATGACCTTTCGACATTAAGTTTTCAACGCGGGAAAAAAGATTGCATGATTCAAACCCATGAACTCATCACCTTAATACTTGGTCAAACGGAGATTGACGTTCGATATGTGGAACACCTGGTCGAAGAAGGCCAACTTGAGATTTGTGGATGGATTATGAAACAGGTTAAAAGTAGGCAAGAACAAAAAGGCAATCAAACTCAAGCCGCCGGAGAAATCTTAAAGGAAATCGAGAGTTTGGGGTTGGACAACATAACCCCCTATAATAATGGAAAGCTGGCACTGCCCAGATATCAGGATGTTTTAGCAGTGATGAACCGCCTGCGCTAAAAAGAGGTCAGGAATCAGGACGAGATTTGTCCTGTAAATTTTTAAGGTGTTTGCTGAAACCGATCATAAAAAGAGTTGCCCCCAACATTTCAAATCCTTCTTCAATCCCAACTAATATACGAGTGTAGTCATAGCTCAAAGGGTCGATTATCTTTTTCGAGAGACCTTCTAAAACCAAAACTCCTACCCATAATGCCAAGGCGACAAACATCGTGATCATAACTTTTGGAGAATAAGAAAATCGTTTCAAAAAAAACCTTGCAAGAAATATCGCCACGATCAATGCCACCGGCCCATAAAACCACAGCCACTCGTGAATAAAATGAAATGCTACCGATTCAAGAGCCATCTTCCCACCAATAGCAATAAAATTTTCGTGGATACCTACGCAATCATCCAGACCAATAAAAAGGTATACGAATGCCACGAAGAACCAGGGAAACCTGTCTCGCCAGGGAGTATCTGGACCAAAGTCTTCATAAGCAGTAATCAAGACCACAATGCCTAAAAGGAATAGTTGGCCCGTGGCAAACAAAGTTCCGTAGCCTTTTTCTGCATTCAGGTTCCAAAAGAAATCCCATGGATATAAAAACCACATTACCTGGAGACCAACCTGCATCATCAAGAGGAGAGAAAAAAAATAAAAACGGATGGGCTCCTCAGTAGTAACCCTTGCTATCAATGCTAATTGCCTTTCCCGAAATTCTAGATTTACCCATCCCCTCAATACCAAAAGGATCAATAAAAACATGAAAGGGTTGTTCAACCTTGAACCCAAGACAGGGAACGGAAAATCCGGCCAAATTCGAGCATGGATAAAAATAATTAACATGGCAATCAGGTCTAACCCGATCAGCAGTTTAAATATTAAATCCAAATTTTTAGATTGTGAAAGCAACAATATATTATTTATTAAAAGATTTTCCGAATAATTAGGAGGCTAACAAAAATTAGAGGCAGTGGATACCCTCAATTTACCTTTACTGGTTGAAAATTTATCAGAGGACGTTCTGCGGGTAAAGAAAGCTTTGTTTCACTAAATATTTTTTGCAGGTTTACAGGGTTCGACGGCCAGACCCCCTTTAATACGTTTTCAGGCTCGTTTCCTTTGAACACCAAATATCCATACTTCCCATAATGCGGCAGTTTCCGATTTAAACCTGGAATGCTATCTTCTGATGACGCAATTAGCCAGGTGATTGAACCCTTCTCATTTTTTGAGCGAGGAAGAGTGAAGACAAAGCTATGTTCTTTTAGAGAATAGAAACTTTCTTTAAAATATATGCCATCCTCTTTTAATTCAAATCCCAGGTTTTTTAGATGTGGAACCAGACTCATTCCAACGTCATTATTTTTCCCCAAAACCCACAAACTGACGTCAGAGGGTAAAGAATCACTTGAGATTATCAGATCAGTTCCATTTTTGCTTGCTGTTTCCTCAATGTTTTTTGCAAATTTATGGTAACCCTGCATACTTTCATTAACTTCTCTAATTGGAAATAGAATCTCAATTCTAGAGGCACCATAAGTCTGACCGATGCTTGCGGGTACTTCCCTTCTATCCAATTTTCGAAATATCTCATTATAAGGATCAATTCTAATTGCTTGTGGTTCATCAGAAATTGCCAAATGAAACTCTTGCTTGACCTGATCCAAGAATAAATAATGGATTTCGGGCAACTCCGAACCTTCTTTCCAAACAGCAACCGGAAGCTTGAGTTTATAAGGGCGAGTTTTCTGTTCTATCCTTACAAAAAGGTCATATCGGCTCTCGGCGGGAACATACGACGCATCTACCAGCTCAAATTCCGGAGCACCCTTTCGCTGAATCCATTGCTCAAAAAACCAGTCCAGCTGCTTGCCCGAAACCGATTCAAAAATACTCTGCATCTCCAAAAAACCAGTATATCGGTACTTAAATTTCGCGTAATACTTTTTCACGCCCTGCAAAAACACCTTATCGCCAAGCTCTTTTCGAAGCATATGAAAAACCATCAACAGCTTTCCATAACCAATTGCCTGCGAAGCCATGCTATCGCGGTAAGAAAATTTCTTTATTGGGAATTCATTGGAATCATTTACATAGCTCAGGTATTTCATCAATTCCTGAAATCGATATTGCGAGCCTTTACCTTTTAATTCCAATAGTAAATGGTCGGCTAGATAAGCCGTCAACCCCTCTGACCAGTTACCATCATTAGCATCGGCAAACACTCCATTTCCCCACCAGTTATGTAAAATCTCATGAGGAAAAGAGGTATGGAGGATAAAAGGAAATCGTATAATGCGCGACCCCATCAAGGTAAAGGAAGGCATGCCATACCCCGTTTGTTTGGGGTTTTCTACAAGTGCAAATTTTGAATACGGATAGGGGCCTAATATTTTGCTGTAAAATTCAATATAATTTTTTGCGGTTTGGATATATCTGTTTGCAAGATTGGCCTCGTTTTGCAATAGAAAGGCATAAAACGATATATCCCCATATTTTTCCTCGTAAACTTTAAATCGGTTAGCAATTAAAAATATCTCTTCGGAAGGCAGAGCCGAATTCCACCGGACTACTCTTCTACCCTTCCCGATTTTTAACTTTTCACGTTTCCCCTGGCTCACCGACTCCCAGGGTTCCGGCAAAGAAACTTCCATATCGAAAGTAACGGTACTTTTTTCGGATGAAAAAACGGGATAAAAATAATCTGAGCCGGAATATACAACTCCCTCTGAGTTCGAAGGATTTGCAGTTGATTGGGAGGGTTCTTTCAGGAGCCCCGAATAACCCAAGGAAAAAACCAATTCTTCACGGCAGCCTTCTCCTTTTGCTTTTTTTACTACAATTTTTTGAAGATGGGGTTTTCCTGCAACCGGGTTTTCTTTTGATAGTGTCCAACCTGGAGAAATTTCTTTTAGATTCAACTTCATCCCAACATGGAGAAAAAAACTATAAAATTCGCAATTTGATCCAACCGTTTTTATAGAAATTCGATCCTGAACCTTCAGCCTGGAAGAGGAGGGCTCAAATTCAATCTTAAGTTGATGATGAATAGGTTTTGAAGCAAAGGCAAAGTTGCTTACTAAAAGCATCTGACATAAAACACAAAATGAAACAAACTTCAAAAGACCGTTCATTTTTGCCAACTTGCTCCATCCAGATGAACGGATGGTTTCTGGTAGGTATTAAAATATTTACTTACCGCGTCCAATCCTGAAAAATATTTGCGGTTAGAAAAAGCATCCGCCCCGGGCCCCTGATAACGGCGCGAAAACACACCTAGCCTTTGCGCTGTTCTTAATTTAAAATCCCGATCAAACACAACTTGCTCTTGCGGAGTTAATCCTTTTACAAGAGGATTTTGATTTATCCTGTGCCGTAACATATTCAAAAAACTTTCATCGGTTTCCCATTTCATTGGAGGCAAAAGGGATACACGGGAAAACTCCAGAAGCGGCTTATCATCGGTTATTTCTCCCGCGCTTTGCAGAAAAGCAGACAGGCGTTCGCCATCACTAATAAAGAAGTCAGCAAAATCCAAAAATGACATTACTTTCATTTCTTCAGCAACTTTTTTAAGTTCAGGGTTTTTCAGCCTTTCATCAAACAGGTTTTTATCGATGACCACCTTTTCACGCGATCCCACCAAAAGCACAATTCGTGTTAAAAAACTATTCCAGACTGAAAATTCCGGAAACACATTTTTGAAGGTACGAGTAATTGAACGGGCATCCTCCCTCCCCACCAGGTGCAAAGGAAGCCATTGAACTAGAATCCCATTCTCTTTCAAATGGCTTAATGCCAGGTCATAAAATTCTTTGGAATATAGATTTACAACACCTGCCTGCAAGGGTGACATTGGCTCCATGATGATGACATCATAGCGTGTATTTGACCATCGCAAAAAGGCCCGTCCATCCTGTATAAACATTTTGGTATTGGGACGTTGCAAAACATTGTGATTCCAATCAGAAAACCATTTTGAAAATTTTAAAACATTCTTATCGATTTCCACACCATGAACGTTTGCATTCGGAAACAAAGAAGCTATACCCAGGGTGTTGCCAGTACCAAACCCAATGACCAGAACATTTTCTGGAGAGGGATGAAGAGCCATAGGAACAAAACCCATAGCCTGCATATATGTGCTGCCGGAAAATGATCGGGAAACGGTTGCGGTACTAAACCCATCCAGATAAATGGTTCGCGCACGGGATTCTTTATCTTCCACAACGCTTATTGTAGAAAATTCTCCTTCCTTGTAATCGAGAAGTCGTATTCGTTCTTCGGGAACATTTATTTCCAATCGCGCAAGATTGTGCACTCCGGATCTTCCAGTTTCGATCTCGGGCACAAAAACTGTTTTTCCAATTATCAACAAAACAAAAACAGCACCCAACGATACCGCCATTAAAGAGGGCTTTTGGTTTTTAAACTTAGCTAAAACAAAAACCCCAATCAAAATTAGCACTGAATAGATAAGGTAAATAGACAACCGAATACCAAAGAGCGGAATGAATACGAACGGGGTTAAAATCGTCCCAACGACTCCCCCCAGTGTATTAATAGAATAAGTATTACCAATAGCCTTACTGACTGCGGGCAAATTTAACGAGTAAATTTGGTTGGCGAGCGGAAATAACAAACCAAAACCAAAGGTAGGAACAAACATCAAACCAAAAGCAAAAAGAAACCTTATGAAAAGTGTTTTTTCTGGGGAATTTTCCAAACTATAAAAAAATCGGTCGGCCAGCGATGTCCACTCGGTTAAGTTTTCAAGCAAGGGAAGAATCCCAATACAGATCAAACCAATCGAAATCTCAAGCAGAATAAATTTAAGCACCCAATTTGATTCACCTAAAAGCTTCCTTGCTACCAGGCTTCCGAGCGCGATTCCCGAGAGAAATGTTGAAAGAATCAGAGCAAAAGAAAAAAGAGTGGTCCCCATCGGAAAAACTAGTATTCGGGTCCATAGAATTTCACTGGAAAGAGACGCCATCCCCGAATAGGCAAACATCCCAAATATTAAAAATGTGACCGCTGGTGTGGGAGCATCCTGGTCATCTGTTTTTTTTATATTCTTCTCAATACCTAGGGGCGGTTCTTCTTGAATTAAATATCGTCCAAAAACGAAACATACAAGAAACACCAAAACATTAAGTAAAACACCTACCTTTATTGCTCCCTGAACCCCCCAAAATTGAATCGCGAAAAACTGCGTAAAAAGGCAGCCAAATACAGCACCCGCCGTATTCCACCCATACAAACGCGACAATCTGGACAAGACCTGACCCTTTTCATTTCCGACTGCCCAGCACCCGACCAAGGGTAGAGTAGCACCCATCAATAAAGTTGCAGGAAGCATTAAAAGAGTACCTAGAACGAACTCCATGACATGAAGCCCAAGCCCAGCCTGACCGTCCGCCGGCAATACCAGTGGATAAATTTTTTCCAACAACTCCAGTCCCAGCGGAAAAGATAAAGCGTACAGGCCTATCAACCCTTCGAAAAGTCCATAGCATAGGATCAACCGTTTCGATACGCCACCCCTTGCAAGGACTTGTCCCATTACCCAGGCCCCACCCGCCAAACCCAACATAAAAGCACACAACACCGCACTCAATGCATACAAGCTCGCGCCAAAGACAAGTGTCAAATAACGAAACCAGATCAGCTCGTAAATTAAAGTCGCCATACCCGAAGCAAACAGACAACCGTAGGCAATAAAATTAATTCTGGATTGTGAAGTTTTTGAAATCATAGAACCTTTGATTCTCCCACAGCCTTCCTAAGCAGTCAATTTGAGGTATTGCAACTCAATTTCATGGATGATATCCTCACCCCAATCTGACTTTATTAACATTTCAATAAGTAGACCTATGAAGACACGTTTCAGCGTTATTTATTCCGTATTAATTCTTAGTTTTGTTTTTTCTTCTATTTTCCCAGAGACAATTCCGGCACAAACACGCCCGAACCCGAAACTAAAAATTGAAATCCCTAAACTAGTCGCCCGCGTTAACGGTGTTGACATAGAGTCTAAATATATTGAGTTCCGATTGAGTCAGATTACAAGACAAGTCAAACGCCCTCTTACTGTTAAAGAAAAAACCAGTATCGTAAAAGACTTAATCGAAAAAGAGGTTGTCCGCGAACTGGTCAATCAGCAGGGAGAAAAAGAAAACTTAGAAATTGACAGTGAATTGATCGAAAAAGAACTCAAAGCGCTTCGCGCAAACTACGCTTCAGAAGAAGAATTCAATAATGCCTTGAATGCCCGAAATATCAATCTTGATGATATTAAAAAATCCATGCAGATTGACATAAACGCTCGACAGTTGCTCAACGCGCAAATCAAGGGAAAGATAAATATCTCTGACGATGAAGTCAAAAAGTACTACGAGGAAAACAAATCAAAGTTTCAACGCCCCGAAGCCTACCACACGCGCCACATTCTAGCCGCGTTTTTTCCACCCGAGGCGTTACGAAATCAAACCGTTGAAGAACTGAAAAAGAATAAAGAATATTTTGCGCGTATAGCAGAAGAAAAAATCGATAAGGTTATTGAGGAGTTGAAAAAAGGCGCCGACTTTGAAGATCTGGCAAAAACCCAATCTGACGATGAATCATCCCGGGAAAACGGAGGAGACTTGGATTTTATTTACAAAGGAATCTTCGAAGCCAGTTTTGATGAAGCTGCTGGAAAATTAAAACCCGGAGAAACATCAGGGAAAATAAGAACACGGTTTGGGTTTCATGTTATCCAACTCATCGAAACAAGACCTTCAGAATTGGCCCCGTTCGATGAAATGAAACCGGGTATCCAAAAGCATCTATTCCTTGAAGCAGCCAAAAAACAAGTAGCAAGCTATGTTGAAAAGCTCAAAGAAAAAGCAAAAATTGAAACTTTTTTTTAATAGTCTAACCTAAAGTATTTTTGCTATCGCACCGCACCCAAATGACCCAGCACCTTCTTTAGAAGTTCCGGTGAGAACATTTTCCCACTCAAGCTTTTTCTTGCTGCAACACCCGCCTGCTGAAACATTTTTAAAGCCGCTGCGTCAGGCTTAGAAGTCCATTTAATCCCATTATTTTCTAAAACTTTCTCGGCTTTTAAATTGTCCTTCTGTATGAGCACCCTTAACTCCTTCATACATTCTGCGCCGATTTTTTTTATAGCCTCTTGGTAAACAGGCGGAAGTTTTTTAAATTTTTTCTTCGAGATTAAAACACCCCCTGTCGCAAAGCCCATACGCAAACGGGTAATATATTTCACCTTTGTGAACCATTGCAAAACAAGTGCACCCTGAGTCGAGGAATAAACCGTATCCACCATACCGGTCTGCAATGAAAGTAATACATCCGTGATTGAAAGTGGGATGGGCTTAACATTCATCCCTGAATAAGCCTGTTCAACTAAAGGGTCCCCTTCCCATAACCAGGCTTTGGATGCACTCAGATCGGCAACCGTGCGAATGGGTTTTTGCGATAGAAAATGTACCCACCCCACTGGAACCCAACCTAGAAGGACATAACCCTTTTCTCCAAACCGCTTTACGAAATAATCGTTCATAGCCTGATAAACGTGCTCGATTTCCTGATCTGATTGAAAAAGAAACGGAAGATCTAAAACTCTCACTTCAGGAAGAATTGCCCCAAGCCCAACTCCAGTAAACCCTGCGCCATGCAACTGACCAATCCGCATTTTACGTATCACATCTTTTTCGTCGCCGGACACACCCCCTGGATAAAATTTAAATGAAACATTTCCATCCGTGGCTTTTTTTACCTTCTTGGAAAACCCGCGCAAAGACTTCATCCACGAAGAACCCTCGGGGGCCAGGGTGGAAAATTTAATCACATGTTTTTTTTCAGCATAGGCATTAAGATTGAAACCACCCGATACGATTGTTGCCGCGCAAACCATGCAATAAAAATAAATGGATTTAAAATAGGTCATCGGTTTTTCCCAAGAGAATTGCAGCTTTTTGTTTCGCAACCTGATTTGCCAAACGTTGTTCTGGCAAAATATCTTCAGAAGTTTCGAGAACCTTCTTCAATTGACTTTCGAATAATTTCTGATCCTGATTCTGCACCGCATAAGTTTTGGAATAAAGTAATGGAATCAGGAGATATTTCCCTTCGGTTATTTTCAGTGCCTGCTCGAAATGGTTTCTTGCTTTTTCCGGGTTGCCTCCAAGCATACGACTTCGGCCTCCGTAAAAAGCACCCAGAAATAAATGTGGCCCTGCATAATTAAACTCAGGATCCAATTCCAGCGCACGGTTCATCAAAGCATCAATTCGCGGCAAATCACTAAATGCTTCCACCGAATCCAGATTCAAAGACAACCAGCTTCCCCAGCATTGCCCCATCCAGAACAACGATGTTTGTTGCGAACGGTTAACCTCTTTCAATCTTTTTAAAAACTCATCAAATGAAAGCCCGCTCCACTTTCGATCATTGCTTTGAATTTCCAAAGCACGAAGCGCGTAATTTTTGCCACGCAAATACAATCCTGACGCCCGGTCGGGTTCGCTGTCTTCCAGAAAACTGAACGCATAACTACAAAAACCTTCTGCAAGGTTTTCAAGAATCCAGACATTACTCGGATCTTCTTTCGCAAGACCTTCAAGCATTTTCAAACTGGCGGGAATGGCCTTTTCGGCTAACTCAACATCCCTTTCTTCCTGCATCGATACAATCTGACTTGCAATGAGGGGTAAAGTGGCCTGAACAGCCAGACGCCGGGAAGAACAGCCGGATAAAACAGTGCTTATCATCAATACTACGAGGCAAAATCGCATCATAAAGCAATATTATCAGAACGAGGAAAACAACACTAATATTTTGACATAAAAAGGGCCATTTGCTAACATCACCTTGAGTTTATTTCCTTTCAGCGGCTAACCTCTTTGATCTATCGTTAGCTCACGATAGCAATATATTTGCCCTATCACTTATGTCACAAGAAATCGATTCCGAATCCCAAGCGCAAAGCATTCAATGGACCAAAAAAGTATTGTTTGGTCTCGGATCGGTTTTTGTAATCGTAGGCATCATCCGACAATGGCCGATACTGGGAAAAACTTATATGGAATTTATCGAAGGGAAAGGCTATTTATCCCTGATGCTGGGACTCATTATGATTGTACTGGGTTTTTCCGTTCCTTTGCTGATGGGAGACGAGGAAGATTCTTAAAAATCTTTTTATAGAAGGTGGATTATGAGTGACAACGATAAAGCTGAGGGCGATGGTTTTGTAATTAAAGATAACCGTTCCTCGCAACTTTCCGAAGAGGAAGCAGAAACCCACGATACCCAGAAAAATGCTGCCCCCGCCGATGCAGGACAGGAACATCAACACCAGCAACCTTTTCAAATCGATTTCTCAACTTTTATTATGTCACTGACTTCGTCTGCGTTTTATCATTTAGGTGACATCGCCGACCCGGAAACAGGTAAAACGGAGACAAATTTACCCGCAGTTCATCAGACCATCGATATGCTGACCATGCTGAGAGAAAAAACGCAAAATAATCTCACCGCAGAAGAAAACAAATTGTTGGAACAGTTGATCTATGAACTGCAAATGAAATACGTTGCAAAAACAAAAGGCGGCGCGGGTTCTCCCCCAGGCCAATAGACCCATTCCATTTTATCTGTTTAATTAAATGTCCTTACAAACCGATCAAAATGGAATGTTCATCTACGGTATGACCCATACCGATGAACTCGGCAAATTCCTGCAACACAAATTCCCTGAAAACCAGATCCAACAAACCTACGAAACCCTGGTCGATTTTTCTAAAGAACAGGCCAAGCTGGCAAAAACCTCCCCCCTGAGAATGTTCTGGAAACATCTCGAAAAGGTTTACCACGAAGGGGTACCGCCTTTGCAATGTCATCGTGGTTGCGACCATTGCTGCCATACCGGGGTAACCTGCACGCAAATGGAATGGGACGGCATTTTGAAAAACGCCGAAGAAAAAGGCATCGATCTGAATGAGTTGATAGAGAAGTCACAGCGAACCATTAAAAAAGTAGAAGAGGTAATCGACGCAGGGAAAAACCTCGATCAGGTAGACTGGCACCGTCTTGTCATCAACCAACCCTGCCCCTTTTTAAATGATGAAGGCGCCTGCCAGGTTTATGAAGACCGACCTCTCGACTGCCGAATGGTTGTGTCTTTCCGCGGTATCTGCGAATCCAAAAAACTGGAACACGCACAACGCGGTGTGGTCATCGAAGAGGCCGTAGGCGCCACTGTCATCGCAAAGCTTCAACACGACGCATTACCCAAAATCAAACGCCGTAAATTTCGCGGCACACAACCTATCAAACTTCTGCAACACTGGCTCATCCTCTGGCGAGATAGACAAAAAGGAAAATCCAAAAGTTAATCCCGTTATGCCACGCATCACTCAACTGATAGCACCTAAAAAAATAGAAATTAAAGAGCGCGAACCTCTTTCAGCAGGACCCGGTGAAGCAATAATCGAAGTTCAACACGCTGGGATTTGCGGCACCGATCTTGCCTTGTTTCATGGAGACTACCCTGTCCCTCTACCGCATATATGTGGACACGAGTTTACAGGACGCGTTAAAAATGTCGGTGACGGTGTGAATAAAGATTGGACAGGCAAAACCGTGACAGCAGAAATCAACAACACCTGCATTGCCTACGGCAAAAAAACTTTATGCGCGGCTTGTGAAAAAGGAGTGCCTTCCCATTGTCAGACGCGGACTGTAACAGGCATCATAAGTCATGAAGGCGCTTTCGCCGATGAAGTTAAAGTAGCCGCAGGCACCCTGCACGAAATCCCAACCAATGTCGACCCGCTCATTGCAACACTCACCGAACCTCTTGCCGCAGCACTCCAAACGTTCGAGATGTCACCGGTTGAAAAAACCGAAACGCTGGTGGTGCTGGGACCCGGCAGACTAGGCATCCTCATCCTCTTCGCGGCATCTTTAAGAGGAATCAAAACCATTGCAGTGTCTCGAAGCGAAGCTAAAAGAAATCGCGCATTAAACTTTGGAGCGCAACACGCTTTTGCACCTGACGCAGCAATAGAAGAAATTAAAAACAAGACAGATGGACTGGGTGCGGACATGGTGGTCGATACGACTGGCAATCCCGATGGTATCACTCAAGCGTTAAACCTCGTACGCCCACGAGGAACCATCGCCTGCAAAACTACCTGCGGCCTTCCTGCCACAGGAATCGACATGACGCAATTGGTGGTTGATGAAATCAAACTGCAAGGCTCGCGCTGCGGTCCGTTTGAGCCCGCATTGGAAATCATCCAAGCCCATCAGGATAAACTGAAATCCCTCATCACCTCAACCCGTCCGCTTGAAGAAACACAAGCCGCTCTCGAATCCGCTTCGACTGAAAACAAAGTTATTTTGAATATGGAGAAAAGGTAACTATATGGCAAACCCTGAACATTTAAAAATTCTTAAACAGGGAGTGGAACACTGGAATAAATGGAGAAAAGAATCCTATGGCGTTCATCCTAATTTGGAAGGAGCTGATCTAAGCCACATGGATCTATGTAGTGCAAACCTAAACTGGACAAATCTTTCTGGTGCCAACCTAAAAGAATCCGACCTCATCAATGCAGACCTTAATAGATCAAACCTTAGTCAAGCTAATCTAATTGAAACAGGGCTTTTCCAAACTTCATTCATTCAATCAGACCTTTCAAATACAAATTTAGCTGAAGCAAATCTAAATTACGCTAATTTCACCGAAGCAAATTTGACCAATGCAGAGTTGACTGGTGCAAACCTTTGCGGGGCAAACTTCACAGGAGCAAATCTTAAAAATACTAATCTGGAAAACTCTTTAATTTCGCACACAGTATTTTCAAATGTTGACTTATCCAAAACAAAAGGACTAAATAATTTAAACTCTAGAGGCCCCTCCACCATTGACCATTGGACTTTAATAATCTCAAGAAGTTTACCTGAAAAGTTCTTGCGTGACTCCGGATTTCCTGACCAATTTATAGAATACCTACCCAGCCTCATAGGCTCCTTGGAACCCATTCAATTCCATTCCTGCTTTATTAGCCATTCTTCCAAAGACAAAGAGTTTGCGGACAGGCTATACACTGATTTACAAACCAAAGGAATTCGATGTTGGTACTCGCCGCAGGATTTAAAAATTGGCGACGAAATGGCACCCATAATTGACAATGCTATTAGACTTCACGACAAACTCTTGCTGGTTTTTTCTGAGAATTCCATAGCCAGTGCCTGGGTAAGAAAGGAAGCTCGCGAAGCCCTGTCAAAAAAAAATGATACTGGAAAAAAGGATGTGCTGTTTCCTATCCGACTGGACGACTCGATCATGGAAACCACGGAGCAATGGGCAGACGATGTAAAAAGAGAACGGCATATTGGCGATTTCCGAAACTGGAAAGACCATGACGCTTACCAGAAAAGTTTTGAGCGTTTACTCCGAGACATGGGGAAGGAATAAATCCCCCCTGCCCCCTTCGGAGAAGGGGGAGTCATGAAGACAACCCCCCTCAGTCCCCCCTTGTTACCCCTTCGGGGCACGAAGGTTAAGGAAAAATATAACGCAGTGGGGGAAACTCCTATCTAGAAGCTTGAGGGTATTTGTATCGCAGCAAAAGGAATAGACCTATGGGCCCTACGCCGAGTAGGCGCCACCGCCGGGGGTGAGGATGCGGATACGATCGCCAGGGTTAGCTTCGAATTGATTTTTTCCGCCGAGGTCGGTTTCCGTACCGTCTTTTGCAATCTTAAGGTTTCTTCCTTTTTCTCCGGGTTCTCCACCGTTCAATCCGTAAGGGGAGAACACCCTTCTTTCAGAAAGTATGGTTAGGGTTAGCGGTTTGAGAAATTCTATTTCTCTTATGAGTCCATCTCCACCATTGAATTTCCCTGTACCTCCTGAACCTTTGCGGATAGAAAACTCGCGCAGTAAAACCGGGTAACGTTTTTCCAAAACTTCGGGATCGGTGATGCGGGTATTGGTCATATGCGTGTGGACTCCTGATTGGCCGTGCCAGTCAAGGCCTGCACCCGCACCGCCGCCGATGGTTTCGTAATAAGCAAACCGGTCGTTGCCAAACGTGAAGTTGTTCATGCATCCCTGCGATGCGGCGCAATGGCCCAGGGCTTTGAAAATAACATCGACGATGCGTTGTGAGGTCAACACATTGCCCGCGACCACTGCTGCGTTTTCAGTCGGGGATAGTAAAGAGCCTTCTTCAATTAAAATTTCTATAGGGTTCAGGCAACCCTGGTTCAAGGGGATATCACTGTCGATGAGACAACGTAAACAATAAAGAATCGCAGAACGGGTTACGGCTTTGGGGACGTTGAGGTTGCCCTGCAACTGCTTGGACGTCCCCCTAAAATCAAAGGTGGCATTGCCACCTTTTTTGTTTACGTTCAACATCAATTTTATTTCGCTGCCGTCATCGAGATAATCTTTTGCCTGCAACTGAATTTCTTCCTTATCTCCACACAGGGATCGCAATAGTGTACGAACAGAGTCGCTGGCATTGTTTTGCAGATGTTGCATATAGGCCTGCACCCCTTCCAAGGAATGCGATTCGATTAACTCGTTTAGAAGCTCAATGCCTTTTTGGTTTGCGGCAACCTGTGCTTTTAGGTCGGAAATGTTATCGGAGAGGGAACGCGCGCCTGCTTCTTTAAGTATTTTTTTTATCCCTTCTTCCTGAAATTCTCCGTCTTGCACCAGCTTGAAAGTTTTTATGCAGACCCCTTCTTCCTGCAAAGATTTGGAGAAGGGAGGCATGGAGCCAGGAGTGATGCCGCCAACATCTGCATGATGCCCTCGGTTCGCCACAAAGAAAACCGGCTTTCCATTTTTTATAACCGGAGTGACGACTGTGATGTCGGGCAAATGACTGCCTCCCACTTCCGGATGATTGCTCACCCACACTTCGTTAGAAATTATTTCATTTAACTCCACCTGTTTTTTTACGGCTTCGCCCATCGCGCCAAGGTGTACGGGTTGGTGTGGTGCGTTGGCTACGAGTCCACCTTCAGGATCAAAAATGGCACAGGAGAAATCCAGGCGTTCTTTTATGTTTGTGGATACAGCAGTTCTTTGCAAGGCGCGTCCCATCTGTTCGGCAATGGACATGAATCGAGACCCGAATAAAGAAAGTTGCACCGCATCCAATTTCACTCCCAAACTTCTTTCCTTAAGTGCCTCTACTTCAATCTGGATATCGCCAAATATATTCACTGTGGCTTGGCAATCAGGCTCAACCAGAATGGTCGATGTCCCTTGCAAAATAATTGCAGGCCCTTCTATTCTATAGCCCGCGCCCAAGGATTCCATTTTATAAACAGGAGTCTCATGCCATCCATCCATGAAATAACAGCGTTCTATTGAAACAGGCATTGCCTGAACAGGCGGCACCTTTTCTTTGCATTTTTCGATCTTTGTTTTAAAGGGTTCTTGGGTTTTTCCTTCAATGCGAACACGAATGTCTTGCACCTGTATTTTTCTTTCCTGAAGATTGAACCCAAACTCTCGCTGGTGAATTTTTCTGAACTCTTCTACAATATTTTCTCCGGCGATTTGGCGAACCATCAGGGTCGTATCGGAACCTTCGAGTCTCATATTCAAAAACCGACTGATTTTTATTTCTCCTTTTTGGTTTAGCTCCTGACAAGCCACTTCCACAAGTTCATCGAGCTTACGAATCAATTCAGCCGGTATTTCTTGTTCTATCTCCACCGAAACCGATTCCTGTTTTTCGATGGTGATATTTGCCAGTCCCATCCCATAGGCTGATAAAATTCCCGCAAACCGGTGCACAAATACCTGAGTAATCCCTAAAGAACGTGCGATGGCGCAGGCGTGTTGTCCCCCGGCACCTCCAAAACAAGCAAGCACATGATCACGAATATCGAATCCTCTAGCAGTTGAAATTTCGTGAATGGGCCGAACCATATTTTCATTGGCGACTTCTATGAACCCATGCGCGATTTCTTCGAGTGTTTTCTTCTGTCCTGTTTGGTTGGATATTTTCTTTGCAAGTTCTTCAAACGCTTTTTTTGCGTTCTCTTTATCTGGGGGCAAATCGCCCTCCTTGCCTAAAACTTTTGGGAAATGTGGAAGCCTTCCTAAAACCAGATTCGCATCGGTGAGGGAAAGCGGTCCATCGTTTCGGTAACAGACCGGGCCGGGGTAAGCGCCAGAGGACTCAGGTCCTACCCGAAACCTTCCATTTTCAAAAAACAGCCTTGAACCACCACCAGCGGCAATGGTAACAATATTTAATTGTGGTACTTGTACCGGCACCCCGGCAATCTCGTTTTCGAAACTCCATTCATACTCGCCACCAAACCGTGAAACATCAGTGGATGTTCCTCCCATATCGAATCCAATAACCGAGCTATTCCCGCATTCAGCGTAAACAGATTGTGCATAGCCCACGACACCTCCGGCTGGGCCAGAGAGTAATGAACGGCAACCAGAGACATTGGGCGCCTCTACCAATCCGCCATCTGATTGCATGACAAACAAAGGAGAAAAACCTTTATTAAAACTTTCTAAATATTTCTGGACAGGCAGGTTCAAATAAGCATCAAGACAAGTGGTCTGACCCCGATCAACGAGTTTGATCTGTGGAAGAACTTCGCTGGAAAGGGAAATATTTTCAAATCCACATTCCTTTGCCAATTTTTTTACAGCTATCTCATGGTCAGGGAAAACATAGGCATGCATGAACGCAATGGCCAGGCTTTTGATTCCCTTTTGCCGGAGGTTTATGAGCTGCCCTCTTATACTTTCAATATCTGGAGCGCGCAACACCTCTGTTTCTTCGGAGGAAAGAATTCGAACCCTTTCATCTATTTCGAGAACGTCTTCATAAAGAGGTGCAGGTTTTTCGATTTTCAATTTAAATATATGAGGCCGGTTTTGTTTTCCGATCTTGAGCAAATCGCCAAACCCCTGTGTGATAACCAGGGCACTTCGAGTCCCCTTACGCTCCAGGAAAGCGTTGGTGGCAAGGGTCGTTCCCATTCTCACCCATTCAATTAATTCAGGTGGAATATTGGGTTCCCCCGTCACCTCGTGAATGATTCTGCGTATTCCTTCGAGCGGGGCATCAGGGTAGTGTTGTGGATTTTCCGAAAGGAGTTTTAGGATTCTGAATCCGGGTTCTCCAGGAACTTCTGCATAGATATCCGTAAAAGTACCGCCACGGTCTATGGAAAACCGGAATGAGTTTGGCTCAGCCATCCTTAAGTTTCAAAATTTTTAATTCAAACGTACGGCAGGAGTGATCGGGTTTATTATTGATGCAGGTCTATGGTGAGGCCTTCGTATGACAGGAGCATTTTAAGTTCCTGTTTTGGCGCCACCAATTTCAGATATTTTTCTGTCTGTTTAAAAATATCAACCAATTTAAAATCGCTATAGGTAGGTTCGTGATGGAAAAATGCGATTTGCTTAACATTTGCTTCCACTGCCAAATCCACACCGATAAAAGTAGAGCTATGCCCCCAATCTTCTTTTTCAAGGCCTTCGCTAAAGGTGTACATGGAATCGAAAATCAGCAGGTCAGCATCTTTAAAAAACTCAACGGCAGGTTTTAAATCGCCCGACCCCAGTTTTTTATATTCCGCATCCGTAGCATAGACCACCGATTTGCCTCCGCAATCCACCCTGTAGGCATAACATTGTCCCGGGTGGTACATGCTCTTCCAGGTAACAGTCATATCCCCGATCTTTTGTTCTTTCTTATTTTCCAAAACCTCAAAATTTATATCTGACGCATAGATACTAAATGGAATGGGGAAATATTCGGATTTCTGCTGGCCTTCAAGACGTTCTCGGATATCCGGCAACGGACTATGAATTGTAAACTGGTTTCCTTTTATATAGAAAGGAACAAAAAAAGGAATTCCCAGAATATGATCCCAATGGGTATGTGAAAAGAACATACTGGCTTTTCCCTGGCCACGACCAAATTCGCAGCCCATCAGGCTCTGGCCTAACATTCTGATTCCGGAACCTGCATCAAAAATCAGACGTTCGCCATTCACTTCCATGGAAACACAGGACGAATTTCCACCAAAGGTCCCCTTGATTTCATTGGGGAGGCCTTTTACGAAATCCCTTATGGCTGTTTCATCCTTTAAGTTCTCAGGCTGAGCTTTTTGACAAGCACGCAACAGCTTTTCTTCCACCTCTTCGGGTGTTAGAGGACTAGGGATAGAACCCCTTACGCCATGAAAGCTAACTTTGAATACATCTTCTGTCATAAAACCTGCTTACTTCTGCATAAGAAGTTAATTGATTTATTGAGTTAAACGGATAATTATAGCACTTTTTTCCAAATTTTTAAAACCTTAATTATCAAACCACTAGCTTCTAAGGATCGTTTCGGCAGCTTCGACCCCTTCTTTCGTTTTATCCACCATTTCTTCCAAGTCTTCCTGGTTCATTTTTAATCTAGGAAATATGTTTTCATCGAGAGGATGGAAATGCATTGGGATCCCATTTTGCATCTCATTATTACTGGCAATTTGGTTCGCCCAGTTCACTAATCGGGGAATTTTCGGTATAATTTTCTTTTTGGGCGGCGGGTTATGGTGCCTGCGTACGGACTTCACCACAATTTCTGAGACCGGCCACCATTTCCCAATAAATTCTGCACCCAGCTCTGAGTGGGAAATGCCGAATTCTTCGATTTCCAGTTCACCCAGTGTTCTTTCATTTTCCGCCATAGATTTAATAAAGCTCGAATATTCTTCAGGGATCAAATAGTCGAACACAAGGATTCCAACATCGTGCATAAGACCTGCAAGGTAACTCGCCTCCAGATCTTCTTTTGGAGACCCCAAATGGATCGCCAAAGATCTAGACAAGTAGGCTACCCCCAATGAGTGCTTCCAAAACTGGATATGGTCAAAAGATTTAGACTTTTTAAAAGCCTTGGGAAGTTCCAGAGTATAGGCAAGATCCAGCACCATCTTCATCCCCAACCGCATGATGGCTTCGTTTAAATCATGGACCTCATCTCTTCCGCCACCAAAAAGCACACTATTAGAAAGTTTTATCAGTCTTCCAGACAAAACCGGTTCGGTCTGAATAAGGCCCGAAATTTCTTCGATATCACTATTGGGGTCATTTACCCGATTTTCTAGATTTAGGAGGACATCGGACAAAGGCGGCAAATCTCCCTTCGTCTCTAATAAATTTAGAAGGTTTTCTTTCATCCTACATTTCGAAGCAAAAAACCAACGATGAAATCCATTGATTTGGGGTTTACAAAGAACGTTATTAGACTAATTTGACATTTTATCCACTTATCCCCTTACAGGTCAAGCATTTAAACCCATTTTAAGTTTGGCCCAAATAGTTTTCCGTCTTAAAATTCAAGGCTGGATATTTTTGTTGACCGCAAAGCGATTCAACCCCTACAATAAGCTACCCTTTTCATGTAAAGGATAGCGATTAAATGATTTAGGAAAATTTTAAAGTTTGGCTTACCGGGTTTTTCAATCTATTCCCAGCACCTTTTTTTCATACCTTAGCTACTTTTATAAACTGCGCAAAATGTTCTTGTTTCAGAAAGCCCAACGCTAAGTAATATTTAAATACGATTTTTATTTTTGGAGTTGAATTCGCTATGGCGCGACTTCCTATATTGGATAAACTGGATCAGGAATTAAAAGATTCTCACAAAGAATTGCAAGTTGACATACCTAAAGCTATAAAAACTGCACGCGAACATGGCGATTTGAGTGAAAACGCAGAATTTAAGGCCGCAAAAGAAAGGCAAATGTTTTTGGAGTCCAGAGTATCTCTTCTGCAAAAAAGAATCAGCGATATCACTTCAATAAACCTGGATAAAATTCCAAATGACAGGTCCGGATTGGGAAGCACCCTTTATCTCCGTGACATAAATACCGGAGAAGAAACCAAGTATCATCTGGTTTTCCCGGAAGAGGTTAATCCTGACGAGAGAAAACTATCTGCGG
>CAZECX010000020.1:0-34202 GCA_964510965.1 uncultured Nitrospina sp.
TTTTGCTCTTTCAAGACGATTCGGTTTTATATCTTCGGCAAGCATGCTGCGTGAAACATCCAGTGCAATAATAATGTCAACCCCCTCTTGATTGATATTTTCCCATTGATAGCCCCATTGCGGCCGGGTAAGGGCAAGGAGAAGAAATAAAAAAGTAAAAGTAAGGCAGGTGGTTCTTAATTTTAGTTGCTCTCTAAAATCTGGAGAAACCAATTTAGAGAATAGGTTCTCTCCGCAAAAGCGGACAAGAAGTTCATATTTTTTGCGGTTTCCCCAAACTAGAAAAAAAAGAAAAGGAATCAATGCCCACAATAAATGAAAATTTGAGATGTCACCAAATTTCATGTCAAGGGATTCTCCTTAAAACGGTATTGGATAAGGCAATCTCCATTAGCAGAAGCAGGATCCCTGGAATAAGAAAGTAGGGGAATAGCTCTGTATACTCCGAGTGGTCAATGACCTTTACCTCAGATTTTTCCATTTGATCTATTTGTTTGTAAATAGCCTTTAATGATTCGAGATCGGTGGCGCGAAAATATTGTCCTCCTGTTGAATCGGATATTTTCTTTAAAGTGTCTTCGTCGATATCTACTTGTTGATAAACATATCTCTGCCCAAAGATTGAATTGACTAAAAATGGAGCTTTCCCATGTGTTCCCACTGCAATGGTATGAATTTTTATTCCAAATGCCTTAGCAGTTTGTGCCGCCTGAAGAGGGGGAAGGTTCCCTGCATTATTCCTACCATCAGTTAACAGGATGATCACCTTTGAATCGGATTCAAGATCTTTCAAGCGTTTGACCGCAATTCCGATAGCAGACCCTATGGCTGTTGAGTCGCCTGCCATTCCAATATCCAACTTGCTGAGAAAGGATTGTAGAATCCCCTGGTCCAGTGTAAGTGGGCATTGCGTATAAGCTTCTGAACCGAAAACTACCATACCCATACGATCATTGGGTCGATTTTCAATGAATTGTGAGACCACATCTTTTACCATCGCAAGTCGTGTGTCTCGCTTTTCATCTTTGATAAAATCAAGTGCCTGCATACTTCCAGAAGTGTCCAACGCCAGCATAATATCTACCCCTATGGAAAGTATCTCGGTGCTTTTATGACCTTCTTGTGGACGGGCGAAGGCCAGTACTAAAAGAGATATAGCAAGCAATCGGAGAACTAAAGGGAGGGCAGATAGTAGTTCAACACGCGCTGAGTGAATTGCTTGTAATGTCCCCGTAGAGGAATAACTGATTGTTGCCTGCTGTTTTCCTTTTCCTCGTATGGCTATAAAAGGCAGCATTAAAAAAAATAGCAGCAGCCAAGGGTCTTCAAATCGAAAAAAGCTCATGACTTATTCAGCGTTTGTTGGACAGGAATTGTCGGTGTGGCTTCTTTGATGAAATGGACCACCGGTTCTATGGGATCGCTATGTGCCTCAACTTCGGCTTTTGCAAATTTAACTTTATCACTTTCTGTAAGAATATTTCGCGCTTGAAGTTTTTGCTTTTCATTCAAGTCAGGGAAATTTTTGAAATGAGTAATGATTTCTTCAGTCGTCCATTCCTGCGCGGGAAAGCAAAAACGACTTTCAAGGTATCGGCGAAATATTTCAGATAATTCAAAAAAATGATCCCGAATACGTCCCAACTTCATCAATTCGCGATCTTCAAGTATTTGTAATTCTTTAAGTGCTTTTTGCTCTGCTGTGAGGATGGCTAGAGGTTCTGGTTTCGGATCGGGTTTTCCCTGCCATTTTTTCCAAATGAAATAGGCTAGAGCTAAAAGACACAATGCCCCCAGCGTTTTCCAAATATAGTGAGCCCAAGGTGCTTTAATTTTTGCAATGGGTTTTATGTCCTTTATGTCGGAGGCGTTTCCTTCAAGCTGCAAAAGTGATTGGACTTCAACGTTAACTTCGCCTGTCATTATACTACCCTTGATGAATTGATTGTTTTGGTCTGGGGCGTCAAACTCTACAGGGATTGCTGGAAGTGTTAATGTTCCTGTTTTATCAATTCTTAATTTGAACCAGAAATCTTGAGAAGTTTGTTGGTTAACTTTTATCGGCTCCATTCTGCCTTGTTCAACTTTTTCAAATCCTTCGGGAATTGAATATTCGGGCGAATGTATCACAATATCAGGATCGTGAGTTACTGTGATGGAATAGGTGACAATATCTCCCAGGGTTGGTTTAGTTATATTGACCCTTGCATCTATAGAGACAGGACCTGAAGCGCTACTTCGAGCTGGCATGGTGCTTAATATTGTGAATAGAAATGCTATTAAAAATAGCGGAGCAGATTTTGAAGAGGGTTCCTTGCAGATCATAAACTATTTTTCTTTAGCGATGCAGGTATCAATGAGAGGTTGCAGTTCGGTAGCGTTTTCGGGATTGGCGGCTTCTGAACGGAATAGCCATACCAATCCTTCTTTGCAATTGCCAAGCTTTAGATAAAGTTTTCCAGCTGTGGAGGCGGCTTGGGCTCGTGCTGACGGGTTGGAATTTTCCAGCTTCCATACTTCGATGTATTGATCCAGGGCCTGTTCCAGGTTCCCAGTTTGCTGCAATCGTTCTCCTGTTGTGTTCAGTTCCGAAATTCTTGGGTCCTTTAACAATTTCTCCTGCTTTTTCGGTGTAGATTCTTTGGTTATCAGCTTCGCGAAAAATGCAATGAAGGCAAAAAGAGTGACCCCGGTTAAAATATAAACGACGGCTTTCAGTTTTCCACTGACTCCATCTTCAGGTGTTTTTGAATCATTCATATCAATGTTTCTTTTCTCTAAATTTGAAATACTTGATGATAGGGTCTGTTAAAGATTTGTTGGTGAAAATTTCTATGGTGTCGATTCCGATAGAACTAAAAAATGTTTTTCGCTCCTGACGTTTTTTAATGCAAAGGGATTTATGTTTTTGGAGCATTTCCGTATCACCCGTATCCACAAGTAATGTGTTGCCAGTTTCAGAATCTTTAAGAAATACCATTCCCACCTCAGGAAGCATTTCTTCGCGTGGGTCAATTATATTGATCGCAATGAGATCGAATTTTTGTTTTGCGAGTTTTAACTGGGATTCATAGTTTTCGTCTTGAAAGTCTGAGATCAGGAAAGTGGTGGCTTTCTTTTTTTGAATTTTCAGCAGGTATTCCAGAGGTAGTGAAAGATTTGTGCCTTTGCCTTCAGGTTTGAAGCTCAATATAGTACGAATGATATTCCATATATGGCCTTTTCCTTTTTTGGGTGGTATGTGGTGCTCTATTATGTCTGAAAAGATAATGAGTCCGATCTTGTCATTATTCTTGATGGCCGCAAACGCAAGAATGGATGCGACTTCTGCAGCAATTTCATTTTTAAATTTTTGGTCAGAACCAAAACTCCCCGAAGAACTTACATCTACAAGAAGCATTAAGGTGAGCTCTCGTTCCTCGATGAATTCCTTTATGAAAGGTTGGTTCATGCGCGCGGTAACATTCCAGTCAATCAATCGCACGTCATCTCCCGGTTGATATTCGCGAACTTCGCTGAATTCCATCCCACGCCCTTTGAATGCTGAAACATATTCCCCTGCCATGATGTCGTTGACCATGTAATTGGTTTTTACCTGGATATTTTTGATGCGTTGCAACAGTTCCGGCGAAAGTTGATTTCCTTTTTCAGGTAGGGCTTCCGGGAAGCGGAACCATTCTCGAACATTTTTTGCGAGTGTTTGCAGCATAAAAGATCAGGGAACTTCGATAGTATCGAAAAGTGATTTTAGGATGTCATCTGCCGAAACGTTCTCGGCTTCTGCTTCATAAGTAAGGATAACCCGATGCCTGAGCACATCCATTCCGATACTTTTTATGTCGTGCGGCACAACATATCCCCGCCGTTGCAAGAAAGCATAAGCCTTGGCTGCCCGGTTTAGGAAAATAGAAGCACGCGGTGATGCGCCAAACTGGATCATTCCTGCATAGGATGAGAGTTGATTCGCCTTGGGGTCTCGTGTCGCTGCGACCAGATTGATAATGTAGTCCTGTAGGTTTTCATCGATATAAATTGAATCGATGACTTTGCGAGCTGCCAGAATATCTGCAGGGTCAACCACAGCTTTTACTTTGTAAGAATTATTGCTGGACGACATTCGCTGCATGATTAGTTTCTCTTCCTCCTTTGAAGGATAATCAATATGAAGCTTTAGCATGAAGCGGTCGACCTGGGCTTCTGGTAAAGGGTAAGTGCCTTCCTGCTCGATCGGGTTTTGTGTTGCAATAACCATAAAAGGTTCGCCCAAAAGAAAAGTGTTTCCAGCTATGGTTATTTGCCGCTCCTGCATGGCTTCTAATAAAGCACTTTGAACCTTTGCAGGGGCGCGGTTGATTTCATCTGCTAGAATGATATTGGAAAATAAGGGGCCCTTTTTTATGTCGAATTCACCTGTTTTTGGCTGGTAAATTTGAGTGCCTAAAAGATCGGCAGGAAGCAAATCTGGAGTGAATTGAATACGTTTAAAATCTGCCTTTACCGATTGAGCCAATGTTTTAACAGAGGTGGTTTTTGCGAGACCAGGAACTCCTTCCAGAAGGATATGTTCGCCTGTCAATAAGCCAAGTACCAACCGCTCGGTGAGATATTTTTGTCCCACCATGACTTGATCGAGTTCGTGAAGCAAAGGAGGAATAAATCCGCTGGCTTGATTGACCTGATCTGTAATTTCGTCGATTTTTTGAACCATGCTTGCTACCTTAATATAAGTGAGTTGAATTTATAAGGGGAACTGCGAAGAAATGATACCGTATAAAAATATAATAAAATGAGGCAGAAAAAAATTAAAAAATTTTAACCTGAAGCTCTTTTTCGAACCCAACCATAGCTGTTTTGACTTATAAATGGGGCAATTTCAGCATTGATGGGCAAAAAATTGATTTTAAGCTTTACAAGAGCCATAACTTAAATAGAATAACAGGCTTAACCCATTTTACCAGGTAGATTAGCACGGAGTGTGGCAATGCTTGATGACGAAGTCAAAGATATAGAAAATATTATAGATCAAGGTTTGAATTCTGAAAATAACGAACTCGACCTCAGGGAAAAAGAACTGGATGATGATGATCTGATCAAGATCATGGAATCGGACAAGATCAAAGGCGTTACCGCTGTCTTTTTGGAATTCAATGAGATTGGCGATAAAGGGCTTGAAGCTCTTCTTGCATGCGAAAACATGAAATTCGTGACCGCCTTGAATCTTTTCAAAAACAAGGTGACTGATAAAGGGGCTATAGCTCTGGCAAAATCTAAAACAATGCTCAACCTGTCAGAATTAATTTTAAGTGACAACGAAGTTGGAGTAGAAGGAGCAAAAGCCATTGCAAGTTCCAATTTGTTAGGAAATCTGGTTTCCCTTTGGCTCGGTGATAAATTAGGTGATGAGGGTGTCAAGGCAATAGCAGAATCAGAATCTTTGACCCGCCTGACACAGCTCTCTTTATATAGGAACGGTATGGGTGATGAAGGCGCAATTGCTATTGCGAATTCTAAAAACCTGGCAAAACTGGAAGAATTGAATCTCAACTGGAATTTTGTTGAGGAAGAGGGCATGGAAGCGTTGGCTAATTCGGATACTTTGAAAAGCCTGACGCAGTTGACCATGACTTTTAATCCCATCGGCCCTCGAGGAGCTGCAATAATTGCTGAATCAGAAAACTTCAAAAATGTCACGCTGATGGATCTTTACGAAACTGAAATTGGGGACCTTGGTGCCAAGGCACTGGCTAACTCAACGAACCTGCAAAACCTTCAGACTCTGGTTCTTATTCATAATGATATTGGTGAAGGAGCTCAGGCTTTATTTAAAGACAATAAAAATTTCCCCAAACTGGAGAATATTTATTTTAACAAGCCTAAGCAGACAGAAGATTAATTAGACTGTTCTGTAAGGGGGGTTCCGGTTTGTACTGGAGCCCCCTTATTTTTTTGATACTACGGAAATTAAATAATGTTTACAGGTGAAAAACCGGATTTGTTGGATTTAATGCCCTTTCGCGAGGACAGTATTTATGTTGTCGGCAAAGATGGGGTGCCTCAACATTGGGATGGCGAAGAATGGCTTCCGGTACGAACCGAAAATACCAATCCCTTAATGGGAATCTGGGGTCCTAATGATAACTGTATCTATGCAGTTGGAATAGGGGGAGTGGTTCTTTTTTATAATGGTAAGGAGTGGCAGCAAGTCGACACCGGTAGCTATGATTCCCTGAACTCTGCATTTGGGTTCGATGAAAACAATATATTCCTTTATGGTGTTGGTGGGCGGATGCTTTATTGGGATGGGACAAAATGGGATTACCGCGAGCCGAATACCATTCACGATTTGTTTGGAATGTGGGGAGAAGATATTGAGCATATTTATACCGTTGGAGGAGAAGGCATTTTCCGATTTTATAACGGTAAAGAATTCCTGCGTAAAGATGAACTGACGGAGGAAACCATCTCTCTCTTTGGCGTTTGGGGAACGAAAACGGATAATGTCTACATTTGTGGCTCGCATGGGACAATTCTCCATTTTGACGGGGAAGAATGGAAGCCTATGGAAACAGATACCGAAGAATATCTTCTTAGTATATGGGGTACTTCCAATGAAAATATTTTTGCCGTAGGGGATAACTCCATCATGTTGCATTTCGATGGTAAGGCGTGGTCTAAAATTGATCCGCTTAAAGAGGAATATTTTACAAAAGTAAAAGGACTAGGAAAGGATTGTGTCTATGTGGCTGGAGAAAATGGCACGGTCCTTCGATACGATGGGACGCAATGGCACGATATGTCTCTTTAAATATTTTATATGAGTGGAGCTTTTATGTCTGAATTGACCAGCAATCACCTGCTTTCAATTTTTGGATTGGATGAAAATAATATTTTTGTAGGCGGAGCCGATGGAACGATGCTGTTTTTTGATGGCAGCACATGGTCGCCTATGGAAACCGATGGTCGCTGGACGTTTAAGAATATCTGGGGTAGCGCTCCAGATAATGTATTTGCTGTGGTGACCGATGGCAGAATTCTCCATTATGACGGAAAAACATGGTCTGCTGTGGAGACTGAAAAATTACCTCCCATGACTGGTATTTTTGGTCTGGCCTCGGATGAAATTTATGCCTGCTCACGTCTGGGTAAAATCCTCAGATACGATGGCAGTAGCTGGAAATTCACGCAAACAGGAACCGACACCGATGTGACGCGGCTCTGGGGTTGTAAAGAAAGTGGAATGATTGCTGTTGGATACGATGGGTTGGTATTGAAACAGGAGGGTGAAAAATGGCACCGTATGACCTTTAATTCTAACGCAGAGTTTTATGGTGTTTATGGATTTTCCCCCGACAATATTTATATGGTTGGTTCTGAAGGAGCTATATTTCACTACAATGGTGCTGAGTTCACCGAAATGCCTTCGCAAACTATGGAGTTTTTTCTTGATGTCTGGGGGCCTTCCTCTGAAATGGTTTTTGCCGTGGGCGATGAAGGCATGATTCTTTATCTGGACGGCGATCAATGGACACGGATTGAATCCAATACCAAGGAATATTTTTCATCCATCTGGGGAAGCTCCGATGAAAATATTTATGCGGTAGGTGATAATGGTTTGATCCAACATTGGAATGGAGAAGACTGGAAACCCGTGGAGGGATGACCGCTCCTTTATTTGAATCCTTGCTCCAATCAGCACAGGCCCCGCAAACTGCTTGACACCTGATTAGGACCGATGTTATGGTTCTAACTCTTTGATATTATTCCATTTTATCATTTAGGCATCAACCACCCGAGTGGCTGAAAGGGCACAGGTTTCCTGTGCTTTTTTTATGACTGAATTTATTGTTAAGTGTTGTTGAAAAATGTTCAAACCCTCTTTAGAAGAATTTAAAAAACTATCGAAGTCTGGCAATCTCATTCCAGTCTATAAAGAGATTCTGGCAGATTTGGATACGCCTGTCTCCGCATACATGAAAATCGGAGACGGCGAATATTCTTTTCTTCTGGAAAGTGTTGAGGGTGGAGAAAAATGGGCGCGATATTGTTTTCTCGGTTGCGACCCTGCGGTGGTTGTGAGTAGCAAGGGTCGAAATATAACCATAGATGAAAATGGAAAACGGCACGAGAAGAAAATCGAATCGGGAACCCCTTTAAACGCTATTAAAGAAATATTGGCTCGTTATAATCCTGTTGACGTCCCTGGTTTGCCACGATTTTCAGGGGGAGCAGTGGGGTTCATCAGTTATGACATGGTGAGGTTTTTTGAAGAGCTTCCTGAAGATACGGTTGATGATCTCGATGTTTCAGACTCGCAGTTTATAGTCACGGACACGATGTTGGTGTTTGATAATGTTTCGCAAACCATCAAAATTGTTTCTAATGCCTTTGTTGAATCGGGTGACCTGGAAGCAGTTTATGAGCAAACCATTAAAAAGATTGCTTTACTAGAAGAAAAGCTAAAAACACCTCTTAAAGTTTCAGCGCACCAAAATGAGGAAAAAATCGACTTGGGATTCGAGTCCAATTTTGAAAAAGAAAAATTCAAAGGAGCGGTAGAAAAAGTTAAGCAATATATTTTGGAAGGAGATGCTATTCAGGTTGTTCTTTCGCAGAGGTTAAACTTTGAATTAAAAAAGAAAGCTTTTGATGTTTATCGGGCGTTGAGAACGATCAACCCTTCTCCTTATATGTATTTTTTGAAGTTTGGTGATATTGAAGTGGTGGGGTCTTCGCCTGAAATTCTGGTTCGTCTTGAGGAAGAAAAAGTTGAAGTTCGTCCTATCGCCGGTACTCGAAAACGCGGCCAGAACGAAGAAGAAGACGTGGCCTTGGAAAAAGATTTACTGCAGGATGAAAAAGAACTCGCTGAACATATTATGTTGGTAGATCTGGGGCGCAATGATTTAGGGCGGGTTGCTAAAATCAGTTCCGTAGAAGTCAACGAAAGTTTTACCGTCGAGCGCTACTCTCATGTCATGCATATTGTCTCCAATGTTCGCGGTATTTTAAAAGAGGGACTCGACTGCTTTGATGTGTTGGAAGCCACTTTTCCCGCCGGAACAGTTTCGGGTGCCCCGAAAATCAGGGCGATGGAAATCATTGAAGAGATGGAACCCAATCGGCGCGGACTTTATGCTGGTGCGGTGGGCTATATTGGGTTTTCAGGGAATATGGATACCGCTATTGCCATCCGGACTCTTGTTGTCAAAGACCAAACGGCTTATCTGGGAGTAGGAGCGGGTATAGTTGCCGACTCGGTTCCAGAAAGTGAATTTGAAGAGACCATGAACAAGGGCCGTGCTTTGTTAAAGGCCATAGAGCTGGCTGAGAAAGGTTGGGTCGTATGATTTTGATGGTCGATAATTACGATTCATTCACCTACAATTTGGTCCAATACATGGGTGAGTTGGGGGCCGAAATTCGCGTGGAACGCAATGACCGAATTTCTATTGATGAAATAGCAGCTTTGGCGCCGGAAAAAATTGTTATTTCCCCAGGGCCCTGCACCCCTGCTAAAGCCGGTATATCTGTGGAAGTGATTCAACATTTTGCTGGAAAGGTTCCAGTGTTGGGTGTTTGTCTGGGGCACCAGTCGGTGGGTGCCGCTTTTGGAGCAGAGATAATCAAAGCAGGTAAACTGATGCATGGAAAAACTTCAGAAGTTCGACACGATGGTAAGACATTATTTAATAATCTGCCCAATCCTTTCACCGCAACACGGTATCATTCACTGGTGCTCAACCGAAAAACGCTTCCAGACTGTTTTGAAATTACAGCAGAGAGCGATGATAATGAGATTATGGGGATAAGGCACAAAGAGCTACCTGTTGAGGGGGTGCAATTTCATCCCGAGTCCATTTTGACCCCCAATGGGAAAGATCTATTGAAAAACTTTATTGAGAATAGTTAAGCATGTCTTTCCAGGAAATCCTTCATAAAGTTGTTTCAGGAGAAAACCTTTCTGAATTTGAGATGATGAATGCCATGACTCAGGTTATGGAAGGAAAAGTAGGCGATGCTCAACTTGCTGCTTTTTTAACCGCTCTGCAATTTAAGCATGAAACGGTCCCCGAAATTGTGGGTGCGGCCAGAGTAATGCGCGCTAAAGCAGAAAAAGCAAAGGTCAAAGCCACACATATTGTTGACACCTGTGGGACCGGTGGGGATGGTGCGGATACTTTTAATATTTCGACGGCAGTTGCCTTTGTCGTAGCAGGCGCAGAGGTAACGGTTGCAAAACATGGCAACCGTGCGGTTTCCAGCAAGTCTGGCAGTGCCGATGTTTTGAAATGTCTGGGAGTAAATATAGAAGCTTCTTTGCCCACGGTTGAGCGTTGCATTGAAGAAGTGGAAATAGGATTTCTTTTTGCACCTTTAATGCATAAGGCCATGAAACATGCTGCAACGGTGAGAAAGGAATTGGGGTTTCGAACTATTTTTAACTTGTTGGGCCCCCTCACCAATCCTGCAAATGCCCACGCACAAGTGCTGGGAGTTTACGATTCCAGATGGGTGAATCCTATTGCTGAGGTTTTGCGGGACCTGGGCAGTCGTCGGGCATTGGTAGTGCATGGTTTTGATGGATTGGATGAAATAACTCTGACGGGTGAAACGCAGGTCTCTGAGTTGAAAAATGATAATGTCACCAGTTTCACCATTGACCCCAAAGAGTATGGCTATTCGCTATGCTCAGCAAAGGATCTTAAAGGAGGTTCCCCCGAAGAAAATGCAGGAATCATACGCGAAATCCTGAACGGCGCGACAGGTCCAAAAACAGATATTGTTATTTTAAATGCTGCTGCGGCAATTTATGTGGGTGGCAAGGCCGAATCTATTGAACGCGGAATTCTTGTCGCAGCAAACTCGATTGGGTCGGGGGCGGCGAATAAAAAACTTGAGGAATTATGCAGGGTGTCGAATTCATAAGATGTCAAATATTCTTGATCAAATTTTTGCGGATAAAAAGAAAGAGTTGCCGGGCACACAGAGCAAATCCCCTTTGTCAGAAATTAAACAACGTATTGGAGATCAGCAACCGGTTCTGGATGTTTATAAGGCTTTAGAAAATGGCAGCAGTTCGAGGATCATAGCTGAAATTAAACCGAAGACCCCTTTTAAAGGGGAATTGCGCAAAGGGTTTGATGCAAAAGTCATAGCAAGAGATTATGTGGAGCATGGTGCCGCGACGCTCTCAATTTTGACGGAGAGTAATTATTTTGGCAGCAATATTGAGGTATTGCCTGAAGTTCGTAAAGTGGCGCCCATTCCGCTATTGAGGAAAGACTTCATCTTTGATGAATATCAGGTTTATGAATCACGTGCTTTTGGTGCAGATCTTTTTTTATTAATAGCTACCTGGCTTGATCAAAGCCTTATGAAAGATTTGTTATGCCTGGGGATAGAACTGGGCATGCCGGCCCTCATTGAAACCCATAATGAATGGGATATGGAAAAAGCCTTTGCAGCGAATGCTAAATTGATTGGTATCAACAACCGGGATTTGACCAATGGAAAAACAGACTTGGGGATCACTCGACGTTTGGTACCCATGGCATTGCAGGAAAAGGATAAGGTGCTGGTTTGTGAAAGTGGAATTCACGGACGTGAAGAAATAGAAGAGTTTGAAGGATTAGGTGTGCATGCTTTTTTGATTGGAGAAAGCTTGATGACCTCGGAAAATATTCCTGAAAAATTGAAGGAGCTTTTAGGTGGTGATGGATCGTGACAAACAGGTAAAAGTTAAAGTCTGCGGCATGACCAATTTGAAGGATGCTTTGGTTGCTGTTGAAGCGGGGGCGGATGCGGTCGGTTTTATTTTCTATAAGAAAAGTCCACGCTCAGTTACCATGAAAATAGTTCGAGAAATTGTTTTGGAACTTCCACCTTTTGTAAATGCGGTTGGGGTTTTTGTAAATGAATCTGCAGAGCAGATAAATAATATTGCAGATCGTTGTAACCTTGACAGAGTCCAATTGCATGGCGATGAGTCGCCAACTTTTTGCAAGAGGATAAAGCGGCGGGTGATCAAAGCTGTTCGGGTAAAGGATATCCAATCATTGAAACAGCTTTCTAATTATTCTGTCAGCAGTTTTCTTCTGGATACTCATGCAGAAGGCCAACAAGGTGGAACAGGAAAAGTGTTTGACTGGAATTTAGCGCACCCTGCGAAAAAATATGGATCGATTATCCTGGCGGGTGGTTTGACACCTGCGAATGTTCGGGGGGCTATTCAAAGGATTCAACCTTATGGTGTGGATGTTTGTTCCGGCGTGGAAAGCCAGCCCGGGATTAAAGATCATACGAAGATACGGGCTTTTTTAAAAAATGTTAAAGCAGGGAGAAAAATATGAAACCCCATAAAATGCCTGATGCCAAAGGTCATTATGGAAAGTTTGGTGGCAAGTATGTTATCGAAACCCTGATGCCGGCATTGCAGGAATTGCAAACTCTATATGAAGAAGCTCAAAAGGATCCAAAATTTCAGGAGGATTTGAATTATTATTTGAAGCATTACGTCGGTCGACCGACAGCATTGTATTTTGCTGAACGGCTCACGGAGCATTTGGGTGGTGCAAAAATATATTTGAAGCGTGAAGACCTTACTCATACGGGCGCACATAAAATCAACAACACCATTGGCAGCGCATTGCTAACCCAGAGAATGGGTAAAAAGCGGGTGATTGCAGAAACAGGTGCAGGGCAACATGGAGTGGCCACAGCTACAGCGGCCTCATTATTCGGCCTCGAATGTGATGTGTTTATGGGTGAGGAAGACATGAAGCGGCAGGCTCTCAATGTTTTTAGAATGCGATTGTTGGGCGCAAACGTCATTCCAGTCACCAGTGGTACTCGAACTCTTAAAGATGCTACCAGTGAAGCTATTCGTAACTGGATTACCACAGTTGAAAGCACTCATTATATTATTGGCTCGGTGGTCGGTCCTCATCCATATCCGATGATAGTTCGTGATTTTCAAAAAATAATTGGTGAAGAATCAACACGGCAAATTATGGAGATGGAGGGTAGATTGCCTGACACCTGTGTGGCCTGTGTTGGAGGTGGCAGTAATTCGATGGGACTTTTCTATCCATTTCTTGAAAATGAAGAAGTGAGTCTGGTGGGAGTTGAGGCAGCAGGGCTGGGTGTCGATACTGACAAACACGGCGCATCACTTACAAAAGGATCGACGGGCGTTCTTCATGGAATGATGAGTTACCTGTTGCACGATGAAGATGGTCAGGTGACCGAAGCACATTCTATTTCCGCCGGGTTGGATTATCCTGGGGTAGGGTGCGAGCATAGTTATCTGAGGGATTCAGGGCGTGCAACCTATGCCACCATTACCGATGCAGAAGCATTGGAAGGGTTCAAACTATTATCCAGTAAAGAAGGAATTATTCCAGCGTTAGAATCTGCACACGCTATAGCTCATGTAGCTAAATTGGCACCTAAGATGAAAAAGGATGAGATCATTCTAGTTTGTCTCTCAGGCCGTGGCGATAAAGACGTCAATCAGGTTGCCGATAGAATGGGGGTTTCTCTGTGAGTCGTATCCAAAAACGCCTGGCTTCACTGAATGGCAATAAAGCTCTCGTTGCGTTTTACACTGCTGGCGATCCGGATCTGGATGCTTCAAAAGATATTTTTTCTGTTATCGAAAAAAATGGGGCAGATATCATTGAAATAGGAGTGCCTTTTTCTGATCCACTAGCCGATGGACCTACCATTCAGGCATCTTCGCATCGTTCTCTAAAAAATGGCACTACCCTTAAAAAAATTATTCAGTTGGTTGCCGATATAAGGAAGACATCAGAGTTACCCGTTATCCTGATGACCAGTTTTAATCCTGTATTTGTTTATGGACAAAAAGAATTTGTCACGGATGCTGTAAAGGCTGGGGTAGATGGTGTGATCATTCCTGACCTGCCTCCGGAGGAGGCGGAAGGATTCCTGGAAATTTCAGAAGGGTTGGATATGGTCTTCCTGCTAGCCCCAACGAGCACCCCCGACCGGATACAGGAAATAGGAAAAATCAGCAAAGGTTTTGTATATTATGTTTCGCTTACAGGGACGACCGGTACCAAAGAATCGCTTTCAGCAGGACTGGAAGAAAAGGTTGACGAAATTAAAAAATCTGTACCGCTACCGGTATTGGTAGGTTTTGGTATCTCCGGTCCTGAGCAGGCGCGGCAGGCAGCTCAAGTGGCTGATGGTGTGATTCTTGGCAGCGCTATTGTTAAACTGATTGAGACAAATAGCGACCCTGTTGAACGAGATCGCAAACTGGGTGAATTTTTAACCAGTATCAAAAAAGCTATCAATCCATAAACCCGTGGTTTCCCGGATATCTATAGTCATTCCCGCGTATAACGAGGAAAGCTCTATCGGGCTTGTCCTTGATGCATTACCCCAAGAAAAACTCCACGAAATTATTGTTGTCGATAATGGTTCGACTGATGGCACGGCCCGTGTAGCGACTCAACATGGTGCGCGCGTAGTTGAGGAGAAGCGAAAAGGTTATGGGTCTGCCTGCCTCAAGGGGATTTCTGAACTGGATTCTCCCGATATCGTGGTGTTTGTAGATGGAGACTTCAGTGATTATCCAGAAGAAATAGTTTCTCTCGTAGACCCAATTGAAAAAGGAGATGAAGATTTTGTGTTGGGCAGCCGAATGATTCTCCCTGAAAGTCGAATGGCTTTGTTGCCGCAAGCGCGTTATGGCAACAAGCTTGCGGTTTTTCTGATCAGATTATTTTTTAAGCATACTTTTACAGATCTGGGACCTTTCCGGGCAATTCGTTATGATTCCTTGAGGACTATTGGAATGCAGGATACGAATTTTGGCTGGACAGTGGAAATGCAGATAAAGGCTGTCAAAAATAAATTGCGCATTCGGGAGGTTCCTGTCAAATACCGTGAACGGGTAGGGGTTTCCAAGATTACAGGAACATTTTCAGGCACCTTCAAGGCAGGCACAAAAATCATTTTCACTATCTTTAAGTATTTGTTAACCTGAAAATATGTTTAAAAAAACCATTATTCTTATTGTTTTATTTTTTTTCTGGGCGAGTTTTGCTCAGGCGGTGGATATTTCCAAGATCGTTGAAAAAAGAATCAGCCAAGACGGCACCACCCTTGATCTTACAGGTTTGAATATTGGTTCTAAAGGAGCAAAGCAACTGGCAGCTATGGAGTCTTTGTCCTCTCTGGTTTCGTTGCATCTGCAGGGTAATAGAATTAAAGCGCGTGGAATGAAAGCATTGGCTAAATCCCCACATTTGGTCAACCTGAAACATTTAGACCTTTGGGGCAACCTGCTGGGTGATCGCGGATTAAAAGCAATTTCGGACTCTCCCTACCTTAAAAATTTGGAATCTCTTAAATTATGGAAGAATGAAATCAGTGATGACAGTATGGAGTTTCTGGTACAGTCGAAAAATTTTTCTAATTTGAAAACCCTAATGTTAAACGATAACCTTATCACGGATCTTGGGGCTGGCTTTATCGCCGAATCTGCAAATTTTTCACAATTGGTAACCCTGAACTTATTTAGAAATGATGTTGGAGATGGCGGCGCATTGGCTTTTGCCAAATCTGCGCACTTCCCCAAGCTGGAATTTTTATATATGGGGGAGAATGGTATCACTGACGAAGGCGCAGTGGGCTTGATTGAATCTCAAAATTTCCCATCCTTGAAAGTCCTTGATCTCGGGAAGAACCCGTTGGGGGAACCCACCGCTTTGGCAGCCTTCAAGGTGAATCGAAAAGAGAAGGTTCGAGTCATCTACAGATGATTTTTACCTGCTTTATTGCAACTCCATTTATAAACGGTGATGGTATAATCTCCCGTCTGTCCCATCGATAGAGTAATCCCAATTAAATCGGTATTCATATGTCAGTATCTAAAATTGCACAAAAGGCTAATTCTGCAGCGTTGGTTCTTGCACACCTTTCTACAGATATAAAGAATAAGGCTCTTAATGAAATGGCTGATGCGCTGGAAGCCAATTGTGATTCCATTCTCTCGGCGAATAAAAAAGATTTGGAATTTGCTGAAGAAGAGGGCATTGCAAAACCTCTCATTGCAAGACTGGCTTTGAATGAGGATAAGGTTCTTGGTATGGCTCAGGGGATTCGAAGTGTTGTAGGCTTACCTGATCCTGTTGGGATTAAGCAAAACTCCATGGAATTGGATGACAATTTAACTCTGCATCGAGTGAGTTGCCCGATAGGTGTCATTGGCGCTATTTTTGAGTCACGGCCCGATGCAGTGCCACAAATTTCTTCGCTTTGTCTGAAGTCAGGCAATGCAGTGATTTTAAAGGGAGGAACTGAGGCGCAAAATTCCAATAAAGTGATAGTAGGCTTGCTGACAGATGCCATTAAAAAAGTGGATGGGGTGCCTGAGGCAGCGGTACAAATGATAGAAACACGGGATGAAGTTGCGGACATGCTAAAAGAAGAAAAAAATATCAACCTGATTGTTCCGAGAGGCAGTAATGAATTTGTGAAATATATCCAGGATAATACAAAGATACCGGTTCTAGGACATTCAGAGGGAATTTGCCACAACTATATAGACAGGGAAGCGGATTTGGATAAAGCATCGCGGATTGCAATGGATTCTAAGTTGCAGTACCCGGCAGCCTGCAATGCGATGGAAAACCTTCTTGTTCATCAGGAAGTAGCCTCCTCAATTCTTCCGCAATTGATTAGAAAGTTTGAGGAGAAAGGTATTTTGTTGGTGGGATGCGAAAAATCCCGTGAAATTGCCACAAATTTAAACCTAGCATCAGAAAAAGAATGGGACGAAGAGTATAACGATTTGAAACTTTCCATCAAAATTGTCGAAAACTTAGAGGAAGCTGTTTCCTTTATTAACGAGCACGGTTCAGGCCACACAGATACAATCATCACAGAGAATCCTGAATCCGCTGAAAAGTTTATGAATGGGGTGAACTCAGCCAGTGTGATGTGCAACGCATCTACCCGTTTCGCGGATGGCTTTCGCTATGGATTGGGCGCAGAGATCGGCATCAGTACCAATAAAACTCATGCTCGAGGACCCGTTGGGTTAGAGGGATTGGTTATCTATAAGTATAGAGTCTATGGCAACGGGCAAATTGTAAGCGATTATTCGGGTAAAAACGCGCGCTCGTTCACTCATAAACCTCTCTGATAGTAAATCGTGGATCATCATAAACCCAGCAATTTCGACACAAATGAAATTCTGGAGTCACATGATCCCTTTGATGGACCGATCGTACCTGTAAAAAAAAACTGGTGGCTGTTTACTACTTTACTAATAGCTACCTTGGTTACGACTTTTTTAGCCGGTGGACCTTTATTCTCCATCAGCTTGTTGCTAATTTTAGGAGCCCACGAATTCGGTCATTATTGGGCGAGTAAGAATAATAATGTTCAATCAACTCTTCCTTATTTCATTCCTGCTCCTCCTATTTTTATAGCTGGAACATTTGGCGCCTTTATTCAAATCAAGCAGCGGATACCCGATCGAAGGGTTTTGATGGAAATAGGGGCTGCGGGTCCTATAGCCGGGTTCGTTGTTGCGCTGCCAATGTTAATTTGGGGCTTGTCTCTTTCGTCGGTAACCCCTTTAACCGGAATGGGTGGAGTAAATTTTGGCAGTTCTTTTATTTTAAATCTATGTTCTCAAATTACCCTGGGTGTTGACCCGAGTTCACCTTATATAAATATTCATTTGCATCCAGTTGCGTTTGCCGGTTGGATTGGAATGTTGGTTACAGCTTTAAATTTGATGCCTGTGGGTCAATTGGATGGAGGGCATATCGTTTATGCGCTTTTCCCTAGTAAACATAGCGCAATCGGGAAATTATTTTTTCTAGGATTATTTCCTTTGGGCTATTTTTGGCCCGGTTGGTTTTTTTGGGCCATTATGATCGCTTTAATGGGGTTCAAAACAGCTCCTCTAACTGAAGAACGGGGTGATTTGGGACCTTTTCAAAAAGCCCTTGGGGCAATTTCAGCGGTGATTTTTGCTCTTACCTTTATTCCAATTCCATTTTCTGACATTTAATATATAGTCGATTGAATATAAAGAGGATATATCCTACTTTCGAGGAAATTAGGGGTCTTTTATTTCTAAAATATCCCTTTTTATATAATTATGGAATTCCGAATTCAGGTTTTTTTATTAGGCTGAAATGTTGGAATATTTGACGATGCTGTTATAAATACTTGTTATTAAAAGATAAATTTGTCAATTTTTTAATTCATTAGTGCTCTTCATCATATAATGAAATTGACAGGGAGGGCTTCCTATGATACATTTTCAATATTCTAGGGGTGCTGAACTTCTTACCTTTTTCAGGTATTTTCACAAAGAAAAGAATATTCTTGGTTGCCATCAAGTTTTCTTTTTGAAGTTTAGCGCCCCTTTTTTGCTTCCTCATCAAGATATCTTACCTTTAAATTAATTATCTTCTTACCCTTTTTGAATTAATATAGTTTCTTAATCTAAAAAACTCCCTTTAGAGGAATTTATGCAACGATTAAAAATTTGGCTTGGAATATTACTGTTGGGATCTTTAATGTTTGTTTCTACCTCATTTGCGGGTGGAGTTAAACCTATTCCTTCCTTGACAAATATTCTAGACGTGGCACGTTCTTCTTTTTCTGGAAAAAGTAGCTCTCGTCCCTTGGAAGGAGTGCTTTTTGAGATTAAAAAACTTTATTATCAAATTCAGTATCAAGATCAAAAACTGGAAATACTGAACGAGGTTAAGGGGCATTTTGAAAAATCGGTTAGTAAAGCCGAAGAAAAATATGATGAAGGCGAAGATGACATTAGTCAATCGGATATTACGAAGCTTAAACTGGGGTTAGCAGGTACTTTAAACGATATTTATGAAGTGGAAACAGACTTGCAAATTTCTCGCTTGTCGTTATCAGAAACACTTAATAATAAATATTCACCTGATGCACAACTAATCGAGGCTAATATTTCTCCTGTTGAGTTTGAGTTCGACGATTATCATACCTGGAGGGGACAAAACAAAAAGCCTTCAGCATTGCTCAAAAAGGAACTGATACTAAAAAAGGCCTTTTTAAAGGTTATTGAGGCAAAGAAAAAAATGCAATTGGCTCGAAAAAACAGAAAAATGACTCGTGCTTTGCTGGTAAGTGAGGTGGCTAATTATGATTTTGGAATAGGTGATTCGGGCGACCTTTTTCAGGCATTAATTATTTATACCAGGGTATTGAACGGTTATTATGACTCTGTTTATAATTTTAACCTTTCGGTTGCCGAGTTGAATCGCGATAAAAATATATGAACAGGGATTCTTTAAAATACTGGTTGGCCTTAAATATGGTGGTGGGTGTTGGGAGAACAATTTTTCACCGGCTGGTAAAAGGTTTTGGGTCTCCTGAGAAGGTTTTTTCTGCGAGGGCTACTGATTTACTGCAGGTACATGGGGTAGGTGATAAAGTTGCTAACGAGATTTCGGGCTTTGATGTTAACAGGGCAACGGATCGTGAAATCGGGCTTGCAGAGAAAGAGGGTATCCGTATTTTGACCCTCGATGACGAGGAGTATCCTGATTTATTGAAATCGATTTATGATCCACCTCCTGTTTTATATGTTAAAGGTAAACCGCTCAGTTCAATTCCATTTCCTTTAGCGGTCGTGGGAACTCGAAATCCTTCCGAATACGGCAAGACCATTGCTCATCGTTTATGTGTCAAATTAGCATCTGCTGGATTTAACTTGGTGAGTGGCCTGGCACGAGGAATCGATACTCTGGTTCATAGGGCAGCACTGGAAGCAGGAGCAGACACAATAGCTGTATTTGGCTGTGGTTTGGGGCATACTTATCCTCCTGAGAATAGGAAGTTGAGAAATGAAATTGTTCAGCAGGGTGCAATTATTTCTGAGTTTCCAGTTCTCATGCGACCGGAAAGGAACAATTTTCCTGCACGCAATAGGGTTTTGAGTGGACTATCTATGGGGACGGTGGTTGTAGAGGCTGCAGAAAAAAGTGGTGCACTGATTACAGCGGATTTTGCTCTGGAGCAGGGAAGGGAAGTTTTTGCGGTTCCAGGAAACATCTCCTCTCCTAAAAGCAAAGGAACAAATGATTTGATTAAAGCGGGGGCAAAATTAGTGGACAGTCCCGATTCTGTAATCGAAGAGTTGCTCCCAGCATTGCGAGAAAGATTGGACAAACCAAAAATTAAGCTCGATAACGATGTTGAGAGACAAATTTTTTCTCTTTTATCCTTAGAAGGTCGCCACATCGATAATTTGATTGAAAACAGCGATTTGTCTCCAGCGCAAGTTTCGGCTACACTATTGCAACTCGAATTGAGAGGTTTGGTTCGTCAACTGAGCGGGAAAATTTACGTCTCTAATTGTGACACGAAATAAATTGAGTGAGGAAATATGGGTAAATCGTTATTGATCGTTGAGTCACCTACCAAAGTAAACACGCTTAAGAAAATTGTAGGCAAAGATTTTATTATAAAAGCCTCGGTAGGCCATCTTAAGGATCTTCCTAAGAAAAAGCTGGGTGTCGATGTAGAAAATGATTTCGAACCGGAATACATTACAATTAGAGGGAAAGGGAAAATCCTCCAGGAGTTGAAAACTGCTGCGAAAAAAGTGGACACGATCTATCTTGCTCCTGATCCGGATCGCGAAGGTGAAGCGATTGCCCACCATATTGGAAACGAAGTTGCCCGATTTACCAAAGGAAAAATTTATCGGGTGATGTTTAATGAAATAACTAAAAAGGCCGTGAAGGAGGCTTTGGCGAATCCGACGGAGTTGAACCCTGATAGAGTTAACGCTCAACAGGCACGACGCATTCTGGATCGTTTAGTGGGTTATAAAATCAGTCCTATTTTGTGGAAGAAAGTTCATAGAGGTTTGAGTGCAGGAAGAGTTCAATCTGTAGCTTTGCGGATAGTATGCGAAAGAGAACGGGAAATTTTAGCGTTCAAATCTAAGGAGTACTGGTCAATAACTTTGGATTTGGAGGGAAGTTGCGAACCGAAATTCCAGGCAAAGCTTTTTAAGATCGGGGAAGACAAGGCTGAAATTGGCAACAAGGATGAAGCCGATAAAATTCTTAAGAATCTGGAAGGCTCCTCTCTGGTTCTTGACTCGATTACGAAAAAGGAAAGAAAAAGAAATCCCAGTGCTCCATTTATTACCAGTTCTCTGCAACAAGAAGCATCTCGAAAATTAAATTTTTCTCCCAAGAAAACGATGATGCTGGCGCAAAAATTATATGAGGGAATTAAGCTGGAAAAGAAAGGTACCGTAGGTCTGATCACTTATATGCGAACAGATTCAGTAAGGCTGTCTGACCAAGCCCTCGAAGAAGTGAGAAATTACATACCAGAACGATATGGCAAAGAATATCTGCCTTCCAAGCCCAATGCGTATAAAAGTAAAAAGTCGGCCCAGGAGGCCCATGAAGCAATTCGTCCTACTGATGTAACCTTGGATCCTAACTTTCTAAAAGACCATCTGGAAAAAGATTTATTTCGGCTTTATCAGTTGATCTGGTCTCGTTTTGTGTCTTGTCAAATGGTCCCGGCTGTTTTAGACACAACGCAGTTTGATATAAAATCTGGTAATTACCTTTTCCGCAGCAACGGCTCGATATTAAAGTTTGCGGGCTTCATGAAAGTCTATGTGGAAAGTCAGGATGACGAAAATGCAGAAAAAGCAGAAACTAAAGATAGCGATCGCATTTTGCCTGCATTGGAAAAGGGTGAGAACTTAAAGCTTCTAGAAATTTCTCCGGAACAACATTTTACGCAACCGCCCGCCCGGTTTACGGAAGCGATGTTGGTTAAGGAGCTCGAAGATAAAGGTGTGGGAAGACCCAGTACCTATGCTTCTATTATTAGTGTGATTAAAGATCGGGATTATATACAAAATGAAGAGCGAAGGCTGAAACCGGTCGAGCTTGGATTCATGATCAACGACCTTTTGGTGGAAAACTTTCCAGATATTATGACCACCCAGTTCACCGCCAAAATGGAAGAACAGTTGGATGAGGTTGAAGATGGGAAAATGGAATGGAAAAAAGTGCTCCATTCTTTTTATACCCCATTCAAAAAAGACCTTGAGGAAGCTGAGAAAAAAATGAAAGACTTCAAAGCTGAAGTCGAAGAAACGGATGAGGTTTGTGAAAAATGCGAAAAACCCATGATTATTAAATGGGGCCGTTTTGGTAAGTTCATGGCTTGTTCGGGATATCCAGATTGTAAAAATGCAAAAGATATTAAAAAACCCGGTAGCGAGGGTGAACCGGAAACCCCTGATGAGGTGGAAGGCGATTGTGATTTATGCAAATCCCCTTTGATCATTAAAAGGGGCAGATTCGGAAAATTTATTGCCTGTTCTACTTACCCGGATTGTAAATTTACTAAGCCCATTGGCTTGGGAATTGCCTGCCCTGAAGATAATTGTAAAGGCGAAATTGCTCCACGCAGAACAAAAAAAGGTCGAACATTTTATGGGTGTACCAAGTACCCGGACTGCAAATTCACATCATGGGATAAACCGAAAGCTGAGCCTTGCCCGGAATGCAAACACCCATTTATGGTGGAAAAGTGGAAAAAGAACGAAGATCCTTCAATTCTTTGTCCGGAGTGTGGATTCAAAAAGACCAATGCAGCAGCCTGAAAAAACTTAAGTGAACGATTTCTTAACCATCATTGGTGCAGGATTGGCTGGATCTGAAGCGGCCTGGCAAGCAGCGGAAAGAGGGGTTCCCATTGTATTGTATGAAATGCGTTCTGTCAGTCGTACCGCTGCACATAAAACGGACAATTGTGCTGAATTGGTTTGCAGCAACTCTTTAGGTAACAACCTTCCTCATTCAGCTCCCTTTATTCTCAAAGAAGAACTAAGAAACTTCAATTCAATTGTTATTTCATCAGGTGACCGTAACTGTGTTCCTGCAGGTTCGGCCCTTGCCGTTGATAGAGAATTATTTTCACAAGAAATTACTGAAAGAATTTCCAGTCATCCTCTAATCACCTTGAAACGACAGGAGATCGTTGAAATTCCACAATCAGGACCCGTCATAATTGCAACGGGTCCATTGACATCCCCGAAGCTATCTGAGGATATTTCTAAATTGATCGGGCAGGAGTATCTTTATTTTTACGACGCCCTTTCTCCTATTGTAGACGCCAATTCAATTGATTACGACACGGCTTTTTTCGCCTCTCGTTATGGAAAGGGTGGAGCTGATTATCTTAATTGCCCTATGGATGAAAAACAGTATTATGATTTTATTCGTGAATTAAATAATGCAGAAAAAGTACCCATGGCCTCTTTTGAAAAGCCTGTATATTTTGAAGGTTGTATGCCCATAGAAGTTCTGGCCGAGCGTGGGCCAAAAACTCTTGCGTTCGGGCCTCTAAAACCGGTGGGATTAACTAATCCGCATACAGGAAAATCAGCATTTGCCGTTGTGCAACTTCGAAAAGAGAATAAAGAAAGTTCTGCATACAATTTAGTAGGCTTTCAAACGAAACTAACATATCCCGAGCAGAAAAGAATTGTGCGTATGATTCCCGGTCTTGAAAAAGCTGAATTTTTTCGTTTTGGTGCTATCCATCGAAATACTTTTATCAATACACCGGGTTTGTTGAGTAATGAGTTAGAGCTAAAATCTCGACCGGGCACCTATTTTGCCGGACAAATTACCGGAGTGGAAGGTTATGTGGAATCTGCTAGCATGGGTTTACTTGCAAGCCTAAGTGCCGTATCAAAAATTTTGGGGAAGGATTATATACCACCACCTAAAGACACTGCTCTTGGGGCCCTGATCAATTATTTGACGACTTCAAGCGTAAAAAATTTTCAGCCGATGAATATAAACTTTGGTTTGTTTTGGGTTGGGGAAATGAAGATACGAGATAAAAAGGAAAGAAATCAGAAAATAGCTTTAAATGCATTGGAACAAATTAAAAAATGGCGAGAAGGGTTAAAAGACTCTATTGGTTCTGCTGCTTGATTTAAACAATACAAACTGCCATTACTTGTTTTAAATCTGTATCACCTTTAAAAACCTTATAAATTCCATCCTGTTTCAAGGTGGTCATTCCATCACCAAGAGCCTGTTCCCGAAGCTCTTCTACGAGGCTTTGTTTCATAATCATTCGCTTAATTTCATCGGTGCCTTCCAGGCATTCATGCATCCCCGTCCGACCCGCATAACCTGTATCGTTACACGAATCGCAGCCTACCGCTTTTTTAAGCATTAGATCCTCAGTGTACTCAATCCCCAGATTTTTAAAATCTTCTTCACCATATTCCTTTACTAGAGAATCGAACTCCTCTTGGTTTGGATGGTAGTCTTCTTTACATTTTTTGCATAAAGTACGAACCAACCTTTGTGCAACTATCAGTAATAACGCATCTGCGAAGTTTAGCGGATTCATACCCATATCGATTAAACGAGTAATGGTCTCAGGTGCCGAGTTGGTATGCAGAGTGCTGAAAACAAGATGGCCGGTCAAGGAAGCTTCAAGTCCTATGGAGCAAGTTTCTGCATCTCGCATTTCGCCGACCATGATTACGTCTGGATCTCCACGAAGAAAGGATTTCATGGCACGCGCAAAATCCAGTCCAATTTTGTTGAGCATTTGCACTTGTCTGAGCCCTTTTTGGGTTATTTCGACAGGATCTTCGGCGGTCCAGATTTTTCGCTCTGGTTTATTGATAAAACCAAGAGTTGAATGAAGTGTTGTCGTTTTACCTGAACCTGTAGGGCCTACCACTAATATCAACCCATAAGGTTTAGCTGCTGAATCTTGTATTAATTTCAAATTCCGATCACTGAAATTCATTCCATCAAGAGGGATGGGTTTGCTGGCTGCCAAAATACGAAGTACCGCATCTTCATTGCCGCCCACTGTTGGGCAGGTGGCTACCCGATACTCAATCTCTTTTCTGCCATATTTCATTTTTATTTTTCCATCCTGGGGCATTCGCCTTTCAGCAATGTCCAGTTTGGACATGATCTTTATTCTGGAGATCAGGGCTTGCTTGTATATAGAAGGAATCTCCTCATAGATGGTACACGTTCCATCTTTCCGAAAGCGAACCAAAACACTTTCTTTTCCTACCCCAGGCTCAATGTGAATGTCTGAAACTCCTCGTTCATAAGCATCGATTAAAACCTTGTTGACCAGTCTCACTATGGTGCTATCAGTCTCACTTATTGCATTGGAGCCATCATCCTCTTCTACTGTGTCGACATCCACATCTCCCTGTTCATCCTTTAGGGCATCTAAAAGGCTCGACATTTCTTCTGTTAAAGTTTCACCCTCATCTTCTTGGATTGCCGATGCATCGATGCCCAAAGAAGAATTTAGAAAGTCGATGATATCTACTTTAAGGCCGATCTTGTATTCAATTTCACTTTTTGGAAAAATTTGCTTAATATTTTGATTTTTATCGGGATTGAGCGGGTCATTAATTAAGATTGTGATTTTATCTTTTTCTTTTTGAATGGGAATCCAGAAATTTTTCGTAAGAAAGTTGCGGTTCAGTCCTGTTAAATTTTCTGCGGGAAGGATTACAGTATCGCTGTAACCAAAATAAGGTAGTTGATAAAAGCTTTCCAAAGATTTGCCCAAGTCCTTCCTTTGCATTTTTAGATCCATCATTAGAACCGACTCTAAATCCATTTGGCCTTTCCGGGCTTTTGCTGTGGATTGAGTCAGTTCTTCTTCCGTTATAATTCCATTGTGAATCAGATAGCTGAATTTGGTAGGCTTGGGTTCTATAAATTTGGCTTGATTATGAAATGCCAGAGCCAGAGTTTCAGCAATATTTGATGCGGCTTTTTCATCCTGCGCAGTAAACCTCTCCCCGTTCAATTTATTAACAACCTGTACCACACCCATGAGTTTTCCTGAATTGAGCATAGGATATCCCATAACTGACTTCGTTATGTTTCCAGATTTTTTATCCCATGAGCTATCAAACCTTAGATTGGTGTGAAAATTTTTGAGCTCGTCGTCGTTATAGACATCACTGATATTGACATTTTTTTGTTCCATCGCCACCCAGCCGGCAATACTAACAGGTGAAATGGGTAGACGGATTTCATTAATCTGTTCTCCCGATTTTACTTTTGAGAATATTTCATTGGTATGGTGATCAACGGCATAAATAGTGATGGCCTGCGATTCAAATAGTTTTAAAATGGAATCTTTCAATTCTATGAGAATCTCATCAATATTTTTTGCGGAATGGATTGCCTGAGAAATTTTGTGCAACCTTTCTTCTGAAGTAACCGGGGCCTCCATGGGAATAGGGCCCATTCCGAATTGTTCTTCCAGTTGAAAAAGTATTTGGCCAAGTGCAGGGGAAACTTCCCTTGCTAGTTTAAAATCCTGTTCGGTATAGGGCTCTCCATTTTTTCGATGTATGATTTCCATTACACCCACAAGTTTTTTATTATGGGGGATTGGAAGGACCATTAATGAGCGGGTACGAATGCTTATCACGCCATCCAAAGTTGATCCTTGCGATAATTTTGGATGGAACTGTGCTAAGTCCTCCTTTGAATAAGCATCTGCGATATTTACTGCCTTTCCTACTGCGGCAACATAGCCCGCCAAACTACTTGTAGAAATGTCGACTCGAACCTCAGGCTGTGATTCGATAATTTTGTTTCTTGAAAAGAGTTGCCGATTATCGCGATCTAAGGCGAAAAGGGTTATTGCTTCACAATCCCATAACTCCTTTAGCTCTTTGATTAATAGGGGAATTGAACTTGCTATGTCTTTTGCAGATTGAATGCGAGCCAACAGGGCTTTGGCTTTATTTCCATTCGAAGATGCAATGCCCTTTGTGTTCAAAGTTTCAAGTGTCATGGATGGGTGTTTAAAATTATTGAATAGTTAAACGATACATACTGCGAGAACCTGTTTTAAATCGCAGTCACCTTTAAATACCTTGTAAATGCCATCTTGCTTTAGAGTTGTCATTCCATCTGTTATTGCTTGTCCTCGCAAAATTTCGACCACTTCATTTTTCATTATCATGCGTTTTATATCGTCTGTTCCATCGAGTAGTTCGTGCAACCCTGTTCGCCCCGCATACCCGGATTCACTGCATGATGCGCATCCTACAGGCTTTTTGAGAAGGAGATCATCCGTATATTCGATGTTTAAGTTTTTGAATTCTTCTTCACCGTATTGTCTTGCGAGTTCATCAAATTCCTCGCGATCGGGATGGTAGTCCTCTTTGCATTCCTTACAAAGGGTACGAACCAATCTTTGAGCAACGATTAGGAGCAAGGCATCGGCGAAGTTGAGTGGATTCATGCCCATATCGATCAGTCGAGTGATCGTTTCCGGAGCCGAGTTGGTATGCAGTGTGCTGAAAACTAAATGCCCCGTCAGCGAGGCTTCGAGGCCTATGGCACAAGTTTCAGCGTCGCGCATTTCACCTACCATGATGACATCCGGGTCACCTCGTAAAAAAGATTTCATAGCCCGAGCAAAATCCAGCCCGATTTTATTCAACATCTGTACTTGTCTTAGACCATCCTGGGTGATTTCGACAGGATCTTCTGCAGTCCAGATTTTTGTTTCAGGTTTATTAATATAACCCAGGCAGGAGTGCAATGTTGTTGTCTTGCCCGACCCTGTCGGGCCAACCACCAGGATCAGACCGTAAGGCTTTGTGGATTTTTCCTGAATTAGAGCAAGATTTCTGTCAGAAAAATTCATTTTATCCAGGGGAATGGGTTTGCTCGCTGCAAGAATTCGAAGGACTGCATCTTCATTGCCGCCCACGGTTGGACAGGTAGCAACACGATATTCTATGTCCTTGCGCCCGTATTTCATTTTTATTTTGCCATCCTGTGGCATTCGTCGCTCCGCAATATCTAGTTTAGACATGATTTTTATACGAGATATCATTGCCTGCTTGTATAGATAAGGGATTTCCTGGTAAACGCGGCAGGCACCATCCTTACGAAAGCGGACTTTGGTCGGTTTTTTTCCTGTTCCCGGCTCAAGGTGAATGTCGGAAACACCCTGATCGTATGCATCGGTCAAAACTTTATTTACCAATCGGACTATGGTGCTATCTGTTTCACTGATGGCATTGACTTCGCTGTCTTCCTGAGTTGTCTCGACCACTTCTGCGTTCTCATCTTCCAATGCATCGAGCAAGCTGGACATTTCCTCCGTGCGTATTTCGTCGGCAGTAGACGATTTTGCTTCATCCTCAGTCATTGCAGAAAGCAGGTATTCACGAATATCGACCTTTAACCCAACCTTGACTTCAAGTTTCTTTTTGGGAAAGATCATTTGTATATTTTGAATTCTGTCTTTGTTGGTAGGGTCATCGGTCAAAATAACGGTGCTAGTGGCGTCATTTTGCATTGGAACCCAATAGTTTTTAGCTAAGTAATTTTTATTCAAACCGGAAAAATTGGATTGGGGTAAGACGATGGAATCATTAAAACCCTGATAGGGAAGGCTGTAATAAAGTTCCAGCGCCTTACCAAGGTCCTTGCGTTTTAATTTTAAATCTCCAAGTAACACTGTTTCTATATCCATCTGGTTTTTTCTAGCCTTGGAGGTAACATTGTTTAATTCCTCCTGTGAAATAATTCCACTTTCCACCAGGTAACCAAATTTTGTGCGTTTTTGCCGATTTATTTTTTGCTGATTAAAAAATGCCAGAGCTAAAGTCTGTGCTATTATTTTTGCATTTCGTTCATCGAAAGTTGTGAATTTTTCCCCATGTTTTTTGTTGACCAGTTGAATGACGCCCATAAGCTCTTCCCCTTGAAGCAGAGGGTAAACCAGCATGGATTTTGTTCTTAGGCCAGTTTTTTTATCCCAAGAGCTGTCAAACATTAAGTCAGGGTGGAAGTTTTTTAATTCATCTGCGTTATAAACATCGCTTATATTGAATGGTTTTTTATTTAGTGCGACGCAACCAGAAATACTTTTTTCAGAAATCGGCACACGAATTTCGTTTACTTGACTGCCTGATTTGGATTTCGAATAAATTTCATTGCGAATCTCATCAATTGCATAAATAGTAATTAAACCCGCGTCAAATAATTGCAGGATGGGCTGTTGCAACTCCAGTAAAATTTCATCAATAGTTCCGGCTGAATGGATTGCATGTGCAGTGTCTTGAATTTTTGTTTCAAGATCTTCTACTTCAAGCTTAACAAGAGCATGGCCTAGGGTGGAAGATAGATCCTTCGCCTGCCTAATGTATCCGTCGCTAAAGCCATTTCCTGATTCATGATTGATGCATTCTATTACCCCCATTAATCTTTTATTGTAGGGCAGGGCGACCACAAGGGCTGATCGTGTTTTGAATTCAAATTTTTTGTCCCAGGATGTGTCAAGTTGCAGGTCAGAGTGAAATTTTTTCAATTCTTCTTTGTCATATGCATCCACAATGTTGAGAGTTTTACCCGTCGCGGCTACAAATCCCGCGAGACTTTTAGAGGATATATCGAGTCGGATTTCTTCAACTTTGTCGCTTTTAAAGTTTCTTGAAAAGAGTTGCCTTTTATCTCGATCAACGGCAAAAACAGTTACCTCCTGACAATCAAAAAGGTCTTTAAGTTCTTCAGTGAGGGAGAAAAGAATCTGTCCCATGCTTTCGCCTGAAACAATTTTATTAATTACCGCCCTGGAACGGTCGTTGGATCTGCGTCCACGAGCCTCTGTTTCGACGGGGGTTTTATCTGCCGTTCTTCTTTTGACAGGAGGAACGGGATCGTTGATTAATACATCGTTGGTATTTCCTGAGGAGTTATTCTGGGTCTCATGCTTCTCAGCAGGCTTATTACCGTTACCTTCGGAAGAACCTGATTCTTTTGATTTAGAAAATAATCCCATTCTCTGGTTCCTGGATTGAATAATCACAAATTCCCACTCTCAATCCTACTACCCTGAATGGCAAAACTCAAGTTGATTAAAAGCTATTTAGCTATTTGAAAAGATTGAAGTAATGAGGGATCTATAATGTGGTGGGGGAGTTGGGTGAGGGTTTTGCGAGAGATAGTGTCATACATCAAGGTCTTGTGCGAATTCCGCTTTCTCCTTAATAAAATTGTAACGAGACTCGGCATTTTTTCCCATTAGTTGGGAGACTGTTTCGCTGGCTTTTTCTGCGTCTCTCAATGCCACTCTTATTAAGGATCGTGATTTTTTATTCATGGTTGTTTCTCTTAAATCAGAAGCGGGCATTTCACCTAATCCTTTGAATCTGCCGATATCGTGTTGGGTTCCGTTTAAATCCTGTACAATTTTATTTTTTTCTTCTTCGGTAACGGCGTAATAAAGCTTTTTGCCAACATCAATTCGATAAAGAGGGGGTTGGGCAATAAAAAGATGGCCTTTGTGAATAATTTCGGGCATGCAGCGATAGAAAAAGGTTAATAGCAGTGTGCAAATATGCGCTCCGTCTACATCTGCATCGGTCATAATAATAATTTTTCCGTATCGTAGTTTGCTGTAATCAAATTTATTCAATAGTCCCGTGCCACAGGCAGAAACAAGATTTTGTATTTCGGAATTAGCAAGGGTTTTTGCCAGAGTCGCTGTTTCCACATTGAGGATTTTTCCGCGAATCGGAAGAATGGCTTGTGTTTTCCGGTCTCTTGCCTGCTTGCTGGATCCGCCAGCAGAATCTCCTTCACAGATAAACAATTCAGCTTCATCTTTGTCGGTCGTAGCGCAGTCCGAAAGTTTTCCAGGAAGGTTTAATCGATGCGAAATGTTGGTTTTTCTCTGTACCGCGTCTTTTGCCTGTCGAGAGGCAATCCGAGCCTGTGCAGATAAAATGATACGGGTGGCCAGAGCATCCCCCAGGGTCTGGTTTTCATTGAGGAAATGTTCGAGAGAATGTTTAACAACTACCTCAATTTGAGACGTGATTTCAGAATTTAAACGACCCTTTGTCTGCCCTTGAAATTCTACTTCGCCTTGCAAGTATACATTGATGATGGCAACCAAACCTTCACGGACATCATCACTGGTGATAGAAGAAATTTCTTTTGGGAGAAGCTTTCTTCTATCGATGTAGGCGCGCATGGCCTTCGTTGTGCCATTTCGGAAACCATTTTCATGAGTTCCTCCATCGACAGTACGGATAGAGTTTGCAAATGAAAGAACCTGAGTGTCTGTGTTGGGAGTCCATAAAAATGCTGTTTCGAGCTTTAATAATTTATCTTCCTTCTCAACATAAATAGGGCTTTCCATCAAAGTAGACTTTTGACCAACGATCTTTTTTATATAATCCCGAATACCATCAGGGTAATGATAGGTGTGCTTGTTTTTGTTCTCAGTGAAGGTGATTTTTAATCCCTTATTGAGAAAAGCTTTAGATTCTGCCCGTTCCATAATTAATTTTGGGCTGAACTCAATTTTAGGGAAAATAGCAGGATCGGGACGGAAATAAACAGTGGTTCCATAAAGTCGTGCGGCTTTTCCTTTTTTGAGTTTCGATAAGGGTTTACCTCGCGCGTAGGATTGAGTCCATTCGAATCCATCCCGCCGGGAAGTAGCAGTCATGGTTTCTGAAAGGGCGCAAACCACAGCCATGCCAACACCATGCAATCCGCCTGATACTTTGTAATTGCCTTGGCCAAACTTTCCGCCTGAGTGGAGGGTGGTGAATAGGATCTCCATCGCACTTTTTTTGGTTTTGCGGTAGGTATCGACAGGAATCCCTCGACCATTGTCCTTGATGGTAACCCCCTGATCGGCATCAAGAGAGATTTCAATGTTGTCGCAATGCCCGTTTAGAGCTTCGTCAACACTATTGTCAAGAATTTCCCAAAGTAGGTGGTGAAGTCCGGTAGAAGAAGTGGAGCCGATATACATTCCCGGTCTTTTACGAACAGGCTCGAGTCCTTCCAGAACCTGAATATCTTCAGCGTTATATTTAGCCATATTATTATGTGATTTTTACAATGGTTTTTCGTTTTGAGACTATGACACCCTGGCTGCCTCGATTACAAAGTCGAACGCTTTTTACAGTGATCTGATTATCTTTACCTGAATCGAAAGCCAATGTGACTTTATCTTTTAGGGTTACAAACTTGAATCCTATTAACTGACTGTCTCCAGGTTTCATTAATATCACACCTTTTCCAGAACCCGTTAACTGTGTTATTTGTTCAGTTGCTATGACCACTGCTTTTCCTTTAGCTGTGGCGAGAAATAAATGATCATGTGTGACAGGAGCAAACCCGATCATTCGGTCATCATTTTTCAAGCTCATAATTTTTCTTCCTGACCGGGTGGTTTCTCCCAAATTAGTTATTGGAAAGCGAAAACCAAATCCATTAGCACTGGCAACCATAAATTCTGCTTCATCTTCAAAACCCAAAGTGCTTTGACCATTTTCATTGTCTTCTTCAGCTGCTGCTGGCAAACGAATCATCCCTATTACTTTTTCTCCATCTGTAAACTTAAAAAGGCTTTGTATGGGTTCACCAAATCCGCTTCTTGTGTAGGGCAAGTTATAAACCTTTGCAACATAGGTAACACCAAATGACGTGAAGATGCCTAGCAGGTCCCTTGTGTTGCAGGGGGTCGCCCCCAAGAGTGAATCGTTCTCCTTAAACTTCAGTGTAGATGGGTCGCTAAGTGTTTTAAGTTTTCGGATCCAGCCATTCTGACTGAGAACCACGTGAACGTCTTCATGTTCAATAAAATCTTCAGCATTGAATTCCACGCTTTCACTGGCGCCAAATTTAGTTTTTCTTTTATCGCCATATTTTTTATCGATTTCTTCAAGTTCCTTGCGAACTTCTTCCCAAATCTTCTTAGGTGATTTGAGGATGGAGGTGATTTTCTTTTTCTCTTTTAATTTTTCCTGTTGCTCAGCGATGATTTTATCCATTTCCAGGGATACCAATCGATAAAGAGGGAATTCGAGGATGGCACTGGTTTGTTCATCGTCCAGCTTGAAATGTTTGCGGATTTTTTCATGCGCTTCTTTTCTCGATTTGGAAGAACGGATCAACTTTAGTGCCTTGTCTAAATCGGCGAAAATCGCTGCAAAGCCGGCGAGAATATGCAATCTTTTTTCGAGAAGGGCAAGTTCGTATTGGAGACGGCGTGTGACAACCTGTTTGCGAAACTCCAGAAACTCCTGGCAGATATCAAGTAATGACAATCGTGCCGGTTCGCCATTTGGTTTCAGACAAGTGAAATTGATTTGGAAATTTGACTCCAGATCCGTGTGTTTAAAAAGATAGCTCATTAACTTTTCCGGGTCAGCGGTGTTCTTTATTTCAAGAACAACTCGAACTTTTTCATCGCTTTCATCACGGACATCTGTAAGGGGCGCAAGTTTTTTTGAAATAATAATTTCAGCGATTCTTTCGATCATTCGCGCTTTATTAATCGCGTATGGGATGGAGGTGATAATTATCTGTTTTTTGCCGCGCGGAAGATCTTCTATTTTCCATTCGCCACGAATTTTTACCGCCCCCGAACCTGTTTCATAAGCTTTCCTTAATTCGGTCTTGCTGTTTAGGATTATGCCTTCGGTAGGAAAATCAGGCCCTTTGATATGCTTCATCAATGATGTAATCGTTTGTTTTGGCTGATCGATGAGAGAGAAAAGCGCCGAAAAAACTTCATGTAAATTATGGCTGGGAAAAGAACACGCCATTCCAACAGCGATACCGGATGAACCATTGATTAATAAATTCGGTATCCGCGAAGGCAATACCACAGGTTCTTTCAGGGTGTTGTCATAATTAGGACGAAAATCCACAGTATCTTTTTTAATATCGCTGAGCAGGAACGCTGTGATAGAGGTCAATCGGCCTTCTGTATAGCGGTAAGCAGCCGGAGAGTCGCCGTCCATCGACCCAAAATTTCCTTTGCCATCAACTAATGGATAGCGCATTGAAAAATCTTGCGCCATTCTGACCATCGACTCATAAGTGGATGAGTCGCCGTGGGGATGGTATTTACCCAAAACTTCTCCAATGATTTTGGCGGATTTAACATGCTTGCTTGCAGCATTCATCCCCATGCTTTCCATCGCAAATAAAATTCTACGATGGATAGGTTTTAGTCCGTCGCGGACATCCGGGAGAGAGCGCGAAACGATTGTTGATAGAGCATAGGTCAAAAACCTTTTTTCGAGCTCTTCTTGTAGGTCTGAAGTTTTT
>CAZECX010000021.1:0-33989 GCA_964510965.1 uncultured Nitrospina sp.
ACCAGAACGTGACACAGATCATCACCTTTGGCAGCATGAACGCCAAAGGGGTGATCCGTGATGTGGGCCGGGTTCTGGATATGACTTACGGCGAAGTGGACAAGCTAGCCAAACTGGTGCCGAATAAATTGAATGTCACTTTGGATGATGCGTTCAAGGAAGAAAAGCAGTTCGCCAAACTGCGTAAGGAAAACACCAAGGTTGCCGAGTTGCTGGATATTGCCAAGAGTTTGGAAGGATTACAGCGTCATTGCTCCACACATGCGGCGGGCGTGGTGATTTCATCAAAAGCGCTGACCGAATTTTGTCCGCTATACAAAGGCGGCAATGACGAGGTGGTGACGCAGTATGCGATGGGAAGTGTTGAAAAACTGGGTCTGCTCAAAATGGACTTCCTTGGGCTTCGCACTTTGACGGTAATTCATAACGCGTTGAAGCTTATCAAGCAATCTCAGAATAAAGACCTGGACATCAGAATGATTCCGCTGGATGACCCTGAGACGTTCAAACTTTTATGTGATGCGAGAACTCTGGGTGTATTCCAGTTGGAAAGCTCCGGCATGCGCGACCTTTTGAAGAAATTAAAACCGGATTGTTTTGAAGATATTATCGCTTTGCTGGCTATGTACCGCCCGGGCCCGCTGGAAAGTGGAATGGTAGATGATTATGTCAAGCGTAAGCATGGAACGATGGAGTTGAAATTCGATCTTCCGCAACTGCAAGACATCCTTAAAGAAACTCAAGGGGTGATTCTATATCAGGAGCAGGTTATGAAGATCGCCAGTGTCCTGGCGGGGTTCAGTCTTGGAGATGCTGACCTGTTACGCCGCGCGATGGGTAAAAAGAAACCCGAAGAAATGGCCGCACAACGTGAAAAATTTATGGCGGGCTCTGAGGTCAATAAAATCGATATGAAAAAAGCTCAGAAGATTTTTGATTTGATGGAAAAATTTGCGGGTTATGGATTTAATAAATCTCACAGTGCGGCTTATGCCCAGGTTTCTTATCAAACGGCTTATCTCAAGGCGCATTACCCTCTGGAGTTTTTTGGCGCGTTGATCACCAGTGATATGGATAACACCGATAAGGTCTTGCGCTACATTCACGATTGCCGCGAGATGAAAATTACGGTACAGCCACCGGATGTTAACTTGAGCGACCGCGATTTTTCGGTGTCGGATAACAAGCTCGTGTTCGGACTTGGCGCTATCAAGAATGTCGGCAGCAAGGCCATCGACAATATAATTGAAGCTCGTAAAGGATTAGAAAAATTCAATTCGTTGAGCCAATTGTGTGAAAGCGTTGACCTGCAGCTTGCGAACAAACGGGTTTTCGAAAGTTTGATAAAAAGTGGTGCTTGCGATTCGCTGGGGAAGAGTCGGGCGCAGATGTTGAAAGACCTTCAGGCTTCTATGGAGCAGGGGCAAACCAAGCAAAGAGATCAGCTGCTGGGTCAGTCGAGCATGTTTGATACCTTCGCAGAAGATGTTGTTCCTGAGGAAAGCAACGGAAACCATGTCGAAGAGTGGAACGAAGCAGACCGATTGAAGTTCGAAAAGGAGAGCATTGGTTTTTATATCACCGGTCATCCTCTGGATCGGTTCACCAAAGACCTTTCCTGGTTCACGGATGCTACCTCGGCATCGGTTGCAGAATCGGGCAGTAGCAAGACGGTTAGCATTGCTGGGATTCCCATCAAACATCTCCCAAAGACAACTCGCAAGGGCGATAAAATGGGAATTATTACCCTGGAAGATTTGCATGGATCGATTGAAGTGATTTTATGGCCTGAAATTTACGCGGAGGTGCAATCTCTTTTACTCGCGGAAGAACCCATTCTTGTGAAAGGAGAGGTGGATTCAGAAGGAAATATGCCGAAAGTCATCGCCAAGGAAGTTTTTCCATTGATTCAGGCAAAGCAAAGGTTTCAGGGTAAGGTGATGATCCACTTCCGCACTTTGGGATTGGACAAAGAAACCCTTTTGGCTGTTAAAGATATTTTGGCAGCAAACAAAGGTAACAATGACACACGACTGCATTTTATCTCGCCCGACAATAAGGAACGAGTGGTTACCGTTTCTGAAGACCTACGCATCCAACCCTCCGATGAAGTGATTGAGCAAATCCAATCCTTACTGGGTGAGGACGCAATTTTATTTGAATAAAAATTTTTTTAAAAAGTATTTCCGTTTTGCCATTTATCCGTTATTAGATTTAATATTTCCTCGGAAACAGAGTAGTTTTTGTCTGGCGGAACGTGAAAAGGGATTTTTAAGATTCCCCCATTTTTCGATTTAATCTCGATAATGGTAGTTCGAATAATTCCGGCAAAAAGTCCTGGTAGAAACAGAGTCGATTTGCATCCGGTTGAATCTAAATCGTTCCAAGTAATTGCACCCTTGGAATGAAAGGGAAAGTGTAACTTTGAATAATGTGTTGCGATTCCTTTTTCCCCCAGTGTTGTGAAATATTTTCGCGGGAACAGGTCACGCGAAGAGATCAAGAGTTTTAATGCTTTTATAAGACCCCATAGCAGGGCTAAACTACCTGACGAAAAAAGTATTTGGGTTTGAATTTCAAAAGAGTTGGTCGTCAATATGAAGAATATAAAATAGGTAATTATGATTATAAAAAGAACTATTGGAGCCAACATGAAAATGCCGTAAAATCCTGCTCCATAAAGAGGGAGCCCCATTGGAATAATGACAGTAGTATTTTTTTCAGCCGGTAAAACAATATTCGCGATGGCTTCGTCTTCATGATCTGTGACAAAACCCAATCCGGTTTGGTAATCGTTTTTTGCCCAATTTTCCTGAATCATATCTGGATTATGTGATAATGTCGTTCGAAATTAATAAATTAACTCAAAGCCCTTTTCGGGCTTGCATGATACCTAAGGAAACATGGAAGTTAAAGAATTTGCTTTAAAATATTTCAGGGACACCTTGCCCAACGGCCTGACCGTGGTTACAGTAGAGATGCCTCATATCCATACTATGGAGGTTTCGATGTTTGTACGCGCCGGATTACGTTATGAAAACCCTCAGAATAATGGAATATCGCATTTTTTAGAACACATGATGTTTCGTGGTAATAAAAAATATCCCAACTCGATTGCTTTAAACATGGAATTTGAAAATATCGGCCGCGATCTCAGAGCTTCAACTTTAGGAGAATACACGCAGTACGGATTTAGTCCGCATGTTTCACAATTGGATAAGGGCCTGGAATTGTTTTCAGAGTTTTTTTCTTCTCCTACCTTTCCTGAGATTGAATTGGAGCGAGGAATTATTCTTGAAGAATATCTTGAAGAACTCAATGAAGATGGAGTCAATGTTGATATAAATAATCAGGCCTGCAAACTACTTTACCCTGATACACCCATGGCGTGGCCGACAATTGGCACGGAAGAAACGATTAAATCCATTAAAACAGAAATGTTGAGAGAATATTTTAATAGACACTATGTGCCTGGAAACATGGTTCTGGCTTTTGCCGGTCCCATAGAACATGTTCAGGTTTTTGAACTATCGAAAAACTATTTTTCCAGTCTTAAAAATGGAGTAGAGCCTTTTTCTAAAGATCATTTTATTGGCAGCATTGACGAAAAGCAGGATGAGCCGGGGCTTCATTTTCAGGAAGATTCGGACAGTCAGATAGAATTGCAAATTTGTTTTCGATCCTGTTCTTATAACGATCCTGATTTTCTGGTATTGGCATTGATAAGCCGGGTTTTTGATGACGGGTTTACTTCCCGGCTTCAAAGGGTGTTGCGAGAAGAACGGGGATTGGTGTATTCAGTTGAGTGTCGGGCTACCAGCATGTCGGATCTAGGAACTATAGATTTTGATGTTACCATGCGTCCTGAAAAAGTAGTGGAAGTAACAAATATTCTGTTAAAAGAAATAAAAACCTTTGCCAAGGAAGGACCGACGCAAAACGAACTTGCTCATATTAAAAAAAGATATTTTTTTGATCTTGACTCCGAGCTTGATGATCCATATAGGCAGGTAGTACGTTATGCATTTCCTCATCTTTATTCCAGGGAAATGACTTTGGAAGAAGAAAGAATCCTTATAGAATCCATTACCGCAGAAAAAATGCTGGGGGTTGCGGAAAAAGTTTTTGATTCTAAAAAGCTCAACCTGATCCTTGTGGGCCCCTACACTTCTGAACTAAAATCCCAACTTGAAGGTTTGATTCGCCAATTCTAACTCCCAAAAAAAACATGTGTTTCATGAAGTTTTTCCCCTTGGCTTTAAGCCTTATTTTTTTATTAAATAATTTTGGTTGCTCTGCAAATATTGAGAGTTGTTTGAAAGAGGAAAGCTGCGGCCCCGCAATTAAGGTCGCAGATTTTGAAGGAAGTTTGCCTGATAACCCCTTTGATCCTTTCTGGAGCAGTGGGCAGGCTCCTGTTCCAACTTCGATTGAATTGGGACCGCAAATGATTACCAACCCTAAATGGCCGAATCCCTCTACCAAGCAGGTTTCGATCCGAGCCGTTAAAAATAAGAATGAGCTTGTAGTAATGCTTGAATGGGATGATGAATCTCGGGATGGTAACTTCGACCATTCATCTTTGTATGTAGACCGGGCGGCAGTGATGTTTCCGGTTGAGATTGATAATGAGCCGCCTTCAATAACCATGGGAGAACCGGGTGTGCCAGTGAATATCTGGCAATGGAAATCCATTGGTGGTGAAAAGGGACAACCTGGGGTTAAGGAAAAAGAAGCCTTGGCCTATCAAACAGTCGAAGACCTGAATGCAGAAGGTTTCAGCACATTGACCTATCAAAATCAACAAAATGTAAAAGGCACTGCGCTTTGGGAGGATAATAAATGGCGTCTAATTTTTATGCGCAAACTTGTTGATGACGACATTAATGATGTTCAATTCAGGCAATCGGTTTTAATGGCGGTAGCGGTATGGAATGGCTCGAACAAGGAACTGAATGGACAGAAGGGAATAGCCGGGTGGATGTTGCTAAAAATTAGTTGATTGTATTTACCTTCCCGCGTTTACTTTCCAGGTTCATTTGGAATTTTTTCCACGGGGCTTGAAGAGCGGGAATCAATTTTTCTTTTAATTCATCCGGAACGTAATTTATTTTATCGACGGGCCAGTCCTCCACATTTCTGACATCCAGGTTTTCCTTCCTGTACGGCTCCAATAGAGCTTCTTCAAATCCATAGGCCAGCGCTGATGAATAAACGATATGGTATTGCTCTTCAATAATTTCCTCTGAGTGCATTCCCTTTACAAATGTCTCAAAAAGATTTTGTATTATGGGTTCCGCATGCTCTACAAAATCTGGTGTTAGTGCTGCGCGCAATGTGACATAGGTTATCAGTACGTCTTGAAGTAGGAACTTTATCTCTGAACTTTCCTTTTTTGGAGGCCGAGTATTTATGTTTAAAAGTTCCTTTAATGTTTTTATGTTGCGGATCATATCGTAGATGATAGATTCCTCCCAACTGGCCATATTCCAGACAAAAAATGCCCGCACATAATTTGCACGTCCTTTGGCGTCCCACATTTGCAATGCGGTGGTGGGGCGTATCTTGTTGGAATAGGGGATCTTTTCACCCCATTTTGGATCAACCAAATCCAACCCATAGCGTCCAAAAACTTCGGAAAAATTCTTTTGGTAAAGTTGCATTAGCTTTTCAAAATTTTCTTTTTCATCAAGGGGGCTGTTCTGGGGAAGGCTGACTATGGAATATAGCCGAACAACATTGGTTCGAGCCTCGCCATCATCTAAAGCGACCATATAGGAGCCGCCCCACATTCCAGCAGAAATGGGGGCGTCCAGATTATGAATTTCCTTCATTTGAAAAGAAATGTGGGTCGCTATTTCCTTAAAGAGGTTATGAAGGTAATAGAGATTGATTCGTTGGTTTTTTGAGTATAAATGGCCGGGAAGAATTTTATATTCCATATTTACTAATCCGTAACGGCACCCCTGCTGGCAGAACTAACAACCTTGGCATATTTAGCTAATACACCCTTTTTGTATTTTATCTCTTTGGGTTTAAAACTTTTTCTTCGATTTTCAAGTTCTTCATGGGTTAAATCCACATCGACACTGTTATTTTTGATATCAATATTGATGGTGTCTCCATTCTTCAACAATGCTATGTTTCCCCCTACCTGAGCTTCAGGGGCTACATGACCGATAACGATTCCATAGGTGCCACCAGAAAACCGACCATCTGTTATTAAGGCAACTTTATCGCCGAGACCTTTTCCAACGATGGCGGCTGTGGGAGCCAGCATCTCACGCATTCCCGGACCCCCTTTTGGCCCTTCAAAGCGAATGATAACGACATCCCCGGCTTTTATCTGGTCTTCAAGAATTGCATCAAGACATTCTTCTTCAGAATCGAAAACTTTTGCGGGTCCGGAAATTCTACGGGTTGTTACTCCAGATACTTTGGCAACCGCACCTTCCGAACAAAGATTGCCTTTCAAGACCACCAGATGTCCTTCTGTTGCTTTGGGCTTGTCAATAGGAAGTATGACATTTTGATTTGCAGAAGGTTGGTCTGGAATATCTTTTAAGTTTTCTGCGACTGTTTTTCCTGTGACGGTAAGACAATCCCCATGAATCATTCCTGCGTTTAACATCATTTTCATTACCTGTGGGATGCCACCAGAATGATGCAAGTCCACCGCCACATATTGGCCTGAAGGCTTCAAATCACAAAATAGCGGGATTTTTTTTCGAATGGTTTCAAAATCATCAATGGTCAACTCTACATCGGCTGAATAGGCGATGGCGAGTAAATGAAGTACTGCATTGGTGGATCCACCAATAGCCATAATAACGGCAATTGCATTTTCAAAGGCTTTTCGGGTCATAATATCGCGAGGAAGAATATTCTGCTTAATCATATTCATCAGTGTTTGCGCGCAGAGTCCGGTATTGAGTTCTTTCTCTTTATCTTCATTTGCCATTGTTGAGCTAAAGGGCAAACTCATACCCATGGCTTCAAAAGCAGAAGACATGGTGTTGGCAGTGTACATTCCACCGCAAGAGCCAAACCCGGGGCAGGCATGTTTTTCAATTTCGGTGAGTTGATCCTTGTCGATAGTGCCTGCGCCGAACTGACCCACCGCCTCAAAAACGCTGACAACGGTCAGGTCCTTCCCATCAAGATGGCCGGGTTTAATCGTTCCTCCATAGACAAAAATTCCAGGGATATTGAGCCGTGCCATACCCAGCATGGCTCCTGGCATATTTTTGTCGCACCCACCGATACAAATGACTGCATCCATGCTGGCGCCACGGCCAACAGTCTCAATAGAATCGGCAATGACATCGCGACTTATAAGAGAACATTTCATGCCCTCTGTTCCCATGGAAATTCCATCGCTGATGGTGATGGTGCCAAAGGTCTGAGGCATTCCACCTTCTTTTCGAATTTGGTCTGCAGCAATGTCCGCAAGTTTGCCAAGACCGGCATTGCAGGGAGTGATATCGCTTTGTCCGTTTGCTACGCCCACAATGGGTTTCTGAAAATCTTTATCAGAAAAACCCACAGCACGAAGCATTGCTCGGTTGGGTGCGCGTCTATCCCCCTGGGTAACTTCCTGGCTTTTTGAGTTTAGCGGCTCAGACTTTTGCGACATAAATGACTCCTTGGCTCAAAAAAAACAAAAATCCTTGTTTGGACCTAATGTTTTTATTTAGTATGAGATGATTTATAGCCGGATTATATTCCCGACTCTTCAATGCGATTCAATATGGGACGATGAAAATAACCACCCCCGTTATTGGAATGCGAGATGGCGTAGTATACAGGATGTTCCATTGATTTTAAATGGGCCTTGGACCCGGAAATTTCAATTTTATGTTGAAAGGGTATGATTGGGGTTTTTCTATCTTTCTTCCATGTTTTTCCAGAAAAAACAGATTTTTCAGACAAGAAGGCTGGAAGGCGGTAGGCCCGCTGGGAGTAAAGGTAGTCGAGTTTCAGCAGGTCTTTCTCTCCTGTGGAAATATTGGGAAAAAATGTTTTCTGAAATATCCGGTATTGTTCATCCAAAGCTACCGGATTCATGAATAAATTATTTGTTTCATGATAATTCAGCAATTGATCAAAAAGAGCGACTGAATCCATCATCTGTAAAAGGTGGGCCAGTGAAAATCGAAACCGTTTGGAATTGTAAAACCGGTCAAATATATCAGCGAACTTTTTTAGATAGTCCATTTCTTTAGCAGTAAGATCTTTGTTGGAGATAAGCTCATAGGGTGGAGTCGACTGATATTTGTAATCATGGGATGAAATATCTTTTTTAATAGGAGCGCCGGGGAGGAACTTTAGAAATCCTAATTGTAATTCATGCGGTTGAAGTGAAAGCACTTCTCGAAACGAGTTCAATATCTTCTTTATGTTTTCACCTGGAAGACCAAAAATAAGATCACAATGAAAATGAATTCGATCTTGAGCAAGTAGCTTTTTAATGGTGTCGAATAATTTTTGGTTGTTCTGTTTCCTCTGAATACTTTCCTGCACGGATTCATCGGTAGTTTGAATGCCAATTTCAAATTGAAACATTCCCGGTGGAACAGATTCCAAAAAATTTAAGATATCGGGAGTGAGAATATCTCCGACCACTTCAAAATGAAATTCTGAGCCTTCGAATTGTGAGAGCCACTCCATAAGAGACTTCATGCGACCGGGTTTAAGATTGAAGGTCCGATCAACAAATTTGATTTTTTTTACACCGGCATCAATCAGGCTTTTTATTTGGTTAAATATAATTTCATCATCAAAGTAGCGTACCGTTTTATCCAGAGCAGATAGACAAAATGAGCAAAGGTAAGGGCAGCCTCGCGATGTTTCAAAATATACAATGCGGTTTTTAAGGTGATGGTAATCTTCTTCGAGGTAGGCCGGCTTGAGATCAGGAAGATCGGAACCATAAGTTTTCCAGCGATTCAAAGTATCTTCTGAGAGCGTTTCCTCCTTATTGATAATGTTGAGATATTCAATCCATTTCTTTTCTCCTTCGCCGGAGATTACAGGGCAATCTATCGATGTCTCAGTTTCGAAGGAAACCTCAGGCCCGCCAATAACGATTTTTAAATTCGGGTTTTGTTTTTGAAGTCGTTCGATCAGCTCAAAGCTCTGGCTTCGGTTCCATATATAAATGCCTAAGCCCAGGACATCCGGTTTGAGCCTTTGGATTTCGGAAGCAATTTTCCAGATGGGTTGATTGATGACAAATTCTTTGATCCAAACGTTCTCGTATCCGGCATCCCTCGCTGCATTTCTGAGATAACGTAGACCCAGAGAAGAGTGAATGAACTTGGCATTTAATGTGACCAAGCCTATGGATTGTTTCAAATTGCACCTTACAAACTAAAATTTAAGAAAATATTGCCAGGTTATTATTAAATGGATTTCAGGGAAACTATTTTACTCTGAGATTAGATGAATGAGGAGTTTGAAAATGTTTATTGGTCGAATAGAGTTTTAATTTTTTCCTCGAGCTCTACTACTTTAAAAGGTTTTTGCATGAATTCGTCGGTCCCGGCTTGATAGGCTTCTAACATTTTTTCAGGATCATAATCGGAAGTTACCATTAAGACCGGAATACCATCGGTTCTGTCATTGTTTCTTACCTCTTGAATAAATTCTATCCCATCCATTTCCGGCATATGCAAATCTGTAATAATTAAATCTACCTTTTGTTCTTCCAGGCGGGCTAAGGCGTTTCTCCCATCTGCGGCATTGATAAAGTTAAAACCTCCAAAACCAAGTTGCTTTAATTGCCTTTCGATTATTTTGCGGATAACCGGTGAATCATCCACAACCAAAACATGTTTGGTTCCGTATAAATTTTTCTCCAGAGTTTGTTGTATTTTTTCCTTAAAATGTTTTGGTTTGAAAGGTTTAAAAATATATTGATTTACCCCAGCCTTAAATGCCACATCTACCTTTTCCTTTTCATTTTCTGATGTAACCATAATGAAAGGAATACTCTTTAAATTAGTATATTCTTTGACCATATTTATTAGTTCCAGACCATCCATTTTGGGCATATTCCAATCAGAAATGATTAGATCTATTTTTTCTTTATGGAGTAAATCCAGACCATCTGAACCATTTTCTGCTTCATATATCCCGTCGCTATTAAACCCCATATCGAGAAGGTTTGTTTTGATTACTTCACGAACGACAAGGGCATCGTCGATAATTAACACATTTTTTAAATTGTAATTGTTATCCAAAATTTTGCCCTCCATCCTTTAAGGCAGAAGTATTCGACGGATCAACATAAATGCTTATGAATTTTGAAAATAGATAATTCTAGTGTAAATAGATTTACATAGGGTTGCAAGTTAATTAGGGGGAGGTTTATCCCCTTCAGGTCATCTCTGGCAGGTTTTGCAGAAAAAAGTGGAACGACCCGTTTGAACAAGACGTGAAATGGGACGGGTACAGTTAGGGCAAGGCTGACCTTCTTTTCCGTAAACAGAAAGGCTAATCGAAAAATAACCTTGAGTTCCATTTGGGTCAAAAAAGTCTCGCAAAGTTGTTCCGCCGCTGGCGATACTTTTATTTAAGACCTCTTGAAGACACTCAATCCATTTCTCCCATTGAGCTAAAGTAATTTTTCCTGTTTGTTTAGTGGGTCGGATCCCTGCTTGAAAAAGGGATTCGCAAGCATAGATATTTCCAACTCCGGTTATCTTTTGTGAATTCATTATAAAAGACTTTATAGGTGCCCGGCTTTTTCTGGCAAGGACTTTCATTGCCTTTGGTGTCATTTCTGTAGAAAAAGGGTCGCAGCCCAGGTTGTCAATCAATGGGTGCTTGCCCGATTCAGGGACCCATGAGATGCTGCCGAATCGTCTGGGGTCGACAAAATGCAAATAGGTTTTTTCTGAGAATTTAAAAATGGCATGAGTATGCTTTTCCTGCGGCTCAGCAGTTTGTTGTAATACCATTCGACCACTCATCCCCAAATGCAAAAGCATTGAGCCCTCCGGCACATGGAATTGAATATACTTTCCTCTGCGAGTAAGATCTGAAACTTTTTGATTGAGTAATCCTTTGCGCAAGGTTGTCTGGGGAATAGGAAACCTTAGGTCTTCGCGGAAAAATAGGACTTCTTTACAAACTTTGTTTTTAACCAGGGGTAAGAGGGCCCGACGAAGAGTTTCTACTTCAGGCAGTTCTGGCATTAGGAAAATGAAATTATGAACGACCTTTGATTGTACACTTAGGAATCTTCAGCATCTTTTTTCTCAGAGGGCTTTTTTGCGATAACTACCTTGGCAGATCGCAATATTCTTCCATTCAAGGTATATCCTTTTGAATATTCCTGGATCACCGTATTTTCCTCATGTTCCTCAGACTCTTGTTGGTTTAACACTTCGTGAAGATTGGGGTCGAAGGGTTTTCCCAGTGCTTCTATGGGTTCTGCTTTCTGGTTTTTGAGAAAGGTGGAGAATTGTTTTTGTATCATCTCCACTCCCTCTTTCAGGCTTTCAAGCGTTGTATTGGGGACTTCCAATGCCCTCTCCAGATTGTCCTCTATCTGTACCAGTTCTTTGAGCAAGCGTTCATTTGCAAATTGTACAAAGTCTTCTTTTTCTTTCGTGAGTCGTTTTTTGAAATTTTCAAGTTCGGCTTTTTCCCGGAGAAAAGTGTCTTTCTGGTTTGCAATTTCTTCGTCCTTCAAACGAACTTGTTCCTGGAGTTGTTCAAGAGGAGACAGTTCTTTAACTTCCTCTTCTTCGTTTGAGGTTTCATCGTTTTCTTGATCTGCATCTAAAATTTCTTCTGGTTCTGCATCTTTTTGGTTTTCGTCTGTCTTTGTTGCCATAAAACTTTTTTATACTCCCTGGTTTTCAGATATTAATTTTGATACCTTTTGCGCGGTATGATTGACAATTGAAATTATTTTTTTATAGTCCATTCTTTTGGAACCGAATACGGCCAATGTTCCAACCTTTTCTGTTCCTAACTGATAGTTCTGGGCGATCAGGCTGCAGTTGCCCATTTCTTCTTGCAGGTTTTCTTCGCCAATGAGAATGGTCATTCCCTCGTGATCCAAACATAAATCCAGCAGGTTTACTAATTTGGTTTTTTCTTCAAGGGTTTTCAGTAAGGTTTTTATCTTTCCTATGTCTTCATTGAATTCGGGTTGGTCGAGGAGGTTTAACGCTCCTTGAACCAATAACTCGTTATTGGTGTCTTCAAATAATGCTGAAGAAAGGTCGTGGGCTTTTTGTGCCAGCTGATTGTAATGCTCTTTTTCAAGGCGCAAACGGCTCAATAGTTCTTTTCGGATCCATTTAATCGGTTTGCCGCTGAATTCTTCATTCAGGTAATTTGAGATAGAAGTAAGTTGGTCTTGTGTTAAATCTGCCTCTATGGGAAGGACTTTGTTTTGCAAAATTCCATGCTCGGAGAAAAACACAGCCAAAGCAGCTTGCGGCGCCACTTTTGTAAATTCAATATGTTTGAAACAAGTGGTTGAAAATCCTGGCAGCATAACCAGACCTGTTTGCTTGGATACTGTAGAAAGGTTGTCACAAGCGCTTTCCAGAACGCTTTGCAGGTTTTGCTTTCCAGGTGGATATTCAAGGCTGCGGGTTTCTGATAAGCTTTCTGCTTCCATTAGAAAGTTTTGTGGGCGCAGTAAATGGTCTACATAAAAACGGTATCCTTTATCCGTTGGGATTCGGCCAGCAGAGGTATGTGGTTGGCTTAAGAATCCATTGTCTTCCAAGTCAGACATGGCATTTCTGATAGTAGCCGAGCTCAAATGCTCAGGATGACCTTTTGCAATTGTTCTGGAGCCAACAGGCTCTGCAGTTTCGATATATTTGTCGATGATGGAAAGTAGTACCGATTTACTTCGTTCATCGAGAATGGGTGAATTCATAGTGGTCAATTTAAGATTAAGTAAAAGCTAATATCTAAGGTAGCAATCGGAAATTTTAATGTCAATATTAACGAGGGTCTGATGCCCATCTTTCTATAATTAGCGGAAATTGAGTTTATCTGGGAGTGGGAGAGGGTGCAAGGTCTGATTTTTTCTCCACAATCTGTGTTCCAATGCCTTCTTCGGTGAAAATTTCCAGTAATAAAGCGTGTTGTATTCGTCCATCGACGATATGAGTTTTATGTACCCCCGCCTTTAAGGCATCCAGACAACAATTTACTTTTGGTAGCATTCCATCTTTGATGACTTTTTCTTTTATCATCGCCATCACTTCTTTTTTGGTAAGTCCCGATTGATGTTTGCCTGTTTTGTTTTTTACCCCTTCGGTATCTGTCATCAAGATAAGTTTTTCAGCTTTTAATGCAGAGGCAATTTGGGCAGCCACAAAATCCGCGTTAATATTTAAAGTCTCACCACCTTCACCTTTACCAATTGGAGCTATAACCGGGACGAATTCATTTTTATCTAGGGTTTCCAGAATTCGTGGGTTCACCTGAGTGATTTCACCTACCAAACCCAGGTCAATGATTTCGGGACGATCCGTTTCAGGTGAGATTTTTTTACCTTTGCCATGACGCTTGGCCATTATCAGGTCACCGTCTTTTCCTGTAATGCCTACCGCATTGCCCCCGTGCCGATTGATAAGAGAAACAATTTCTTTATTCACCTTTCCGCCCAGAACCATTTCTACTACGTCAATGGTTTCCTTATTGGTAACGCGCTGGCCTTCAAAGAATTGTGATTTTATGCCAAGTGCTTTAAGAGTTTTGTCAATTTGAGGCCCGCCGCCATGAACGATCACCGGATTGATACCGATATATTTCATCATCACAATATCCAGGGCAAAATTATCCTTAAGTGTTTCTGAGACCATGGCATTGCCTCCGTATTTAATAACGAAAGTTTTGCCATAGAATTTTTTGATGAAAGGCAGTGCCTCCAACAATATTTCGGCTTTTTGAATGAGTTTTTTCACGGTAGGAATTAAAGGACGTATCGGCTCAAATCTTCGTCTTGAATTATGTCTTTTAATTTTTCACGAATATAAGCAGCGTCAATTGTAATCTTTTTATTTTCAAGGTCTGGAGCATCGAACGAAATATCCTCCAGAAATTTTTCCATTATTGTTTGTAAGCGACGGGCTCCAATGTTTTCGGTTCGCAGATTTACCTGGGCCGACATTTCAGCGATCTCTTCGATGGCATCTTCCTCAAAGGTTAAATGAACATCCTCAGCCTTTAAGAGAGCAGTGTATTGCTTGACCAGAGCATTTTTGGGCTCGGTCAAAATTTGAATAAAATCTTCTTTGGTAAGGGAGTCCAGTTCTACCCGAATAGGAAAACGCCCTTGAAACTCTGGAATCAAGTCAGAAGGTTTGGAAGAGTGAAACGCGCCGGCAGAAACAAATAATATGTGGTCTGTTTTTACAATTCCGTATTTGGTGTTTATGGAAGATCCTTCGACGATAGGTAACAAGTCTCGTTGTACTCCTTCACGTGACACATCCGGTCCGCTTGTGCCTTGTCCCGAGCGCCCCGTTATTTTGTCTATTTCGTCAATGAAGACAATTCCATTTTGTTCGACTCGGTTCAATGCTTCCTGAATTACTGTGTCTTCGTCTAATAATTTCTCTGCCTCTTCCTGGCATAGTGCTTTAAAAGCCTCGGGAACTTTGAGTTTACGTTTTTTTGTTTTGCTTGGCATTATTGATCCGAGCATATCTTTTAAATTGTTACCCATTTCTTCCATGCCCGCGCCAGATACAACATCAATCATAGGGGGACGTTTTTCGGCTACATCGACATCCACTTCACGATCATCAAGTCGTCCATCTTTCAACATTTGTTTGAACTTTTCCCGGGTTTGATCGTAATGCAACTTTCCATTGGGATCAGAATTGAATCCTGTTTTGCCAGAATGTCCGGGTGGAGGCGGTAACAGCAAATCGAGCAACCGTTCGATGGCCTGCTCACGGGCCTTTTCCCGGACCTCCAATTCCATTTCTTCTTTGACCATAGTTTTGCTGAGCTCGACAAGATCACGGATCATGGATTCTACATCGCGTCCGACATATCCCACTTCGGTGTATTTGGATGCTTCCACTTTAATGAAAGGAGAATTCGCAAGCTTGGCCAGCCGCCGGGCTATTTCGGTTTTTCCAACACCGGTTGGACCTATCATGAGAATGTTTTTTGGGCCGACTTCATCTCGCAAGGAATCAGGAAGCTGCTGCCTTCGCCACCGGTTCCTCAAGGCAATGGCAACAGCGCGTTTGGCGTTGTTTTGCCCTACAATAAATTTATCCAGTTCCGCTACGATTTGCTTCGGAGTTAATGAAGCCATGAACTTGCCACGCGAATCTTTGGGTTTTTGTTCAGTCTCGGTCATTGTCATTTCGTTCATGGACTACAGTTCCTCAATCGTGAGGTTCGCGTTGGTATAAATACAAATGGTTTCGGTAATTTTCATTGCCTCTTCCACAATTTCACGAGCAGATAAATTACTATGGGCGACCAAAGCTTTGGCAGCCGAAAGGGCAAACATTCCTCCCGAGCCTATAGCTAGAATCCCATCGTCAGGCTCGATGACATCTCCCGTTCCCGATAATAAAAGGAAGTTTTCCTTATCGGCCACGATGAGCATTGCCTCCAGTCGGCGCAGCATTTTATCGGTTCGCCAGTCTTTCGCCATCTCAACTGCAGATCGGTAGAGGTTGCCTTGAAACTTCTCTAATTTTTCTTCGAAGCGGCCGAACAGGGAAAACGCATCCGCAGTTGAACCGGCAAACCCTCCAACCACTTTATCATTAAATATGCGCCTTACTTTGCTGGCGGTGTGCTTCATTACCGTATTGCCAAGGCTCACCTGGCCATCTCCACCGATAACGATTTTGCCCTTATGGCGGACAGCTAATATTGTAGTTGCATGCATCATAGGGGGTATTGTACTTGGTACGCAGGAAAAATAAAGATTTATTCTGGAAGAGTTTACTCTTTTGCGCGTGGGTGGGCCTGGTCATAGGTTTCTACCAGCTTGTCAATTGTCAGGTGCGTGTATTTTTGTGTGGTAGAAAGGCTCGAGTGACCCAGCAACTCCTGAATCGATCGAAGGTCCGCTCCCCCTTCCAATAAATGAGTGGCAAAAGAGTGGCGGATGGAGTGGGGTGAAACTTTTCCAGGGAAATTTCCCGTTGTGACGTACTTTCCAATGATTTTCCTAACACCCCGAGTTGAAATACCCTTGCCCCGGTGATTGAGAAAGAAAAAATCCGTATTTATTTTTGAAGAACTTAATTTTTCTGAGCGGACGCCTATATATTTTTCCAGCGCTCCAACACATTTTCGACCGAAGGGGAGGAGTCGCTCCTTCCCACCTTTTCCTAGCACTTTGACCATTTGTGTGGAAAGATCCAGATCTTCAGTTTTCAGAGATACCAGTTCGCTGATTCGAACTCCGGTGCTGTAAAACAACTCCAGCATGGCTCGATCGCGAACGACCAGAAAACCCTCTCCCTTGGGCAAGTCAATCAGGCGAAACATTTCATCAATAGAAAGAAAGGACGGCAGTTTGTTTTCCATTTTTGGTGCTGGAACGGTTTTCACAATATTATTTTGTAAATAACCTTCGCGGCACAGAAAACGGAAAAAGGAACTCAGAGTGGAAAGTTTTCTACGCATAGTGGAGGCGGAAAACTTTTTTTCATATAAAAAACCCAGATAGGAACGGATGGCCAACCGGTCTATAGAATCCATCTTAAAGTTAGAAGATTCCCCAGCATGCCCCGATTGTTTTAGAAACTCCTCAAACTGCGAAATGTCATTGAGATAACTTTCTAATGTATGGGGCGAGGCATTTTTCTCTGCCACCAAATAATCGGTGTATTCCCTGATATAGCGTTCCACAATTAACCTATTATTTATCAATAGTATAAAGGTAGTCCAATGCTGCTGTGAAGTCAAGGCCGGCAGTGGAGATTCGGGTAAAAGTGTGAAATAAAATGGAAAAGCTTTGACAGAGGGCAAAATTTTTCCCCTCCGGCGAGGAGTCCACTAATACTAATTGAATCTGATGGATGTTGAGTCCATAATTATCTGCAATCGTTTTCAAAAAATTCCATCTAATATAAGAGATGACCATTATTCAGGAAAAGTTATGACCGACTCCAGCAATCAAGAGGATTTCCGAAAAATATCAGAGATACAGCAACGGTTGGATATTTTGATAGAACATGTGGAATCCCGAAAAGAAGCTCTTGAAGAAGAAATCCAGGAACATTTACATGAATCTCTGGCGAATGCGCGGGATTCGATGGAACTGATTCAGGAAAACATTGCGCCCAAGGTGGAGAAAGCCATCCATACGAAGATGGAAGAAATTGACCGGAAAATGCGGCGATTGAACGAAGACAGCCTGGAGGCTGTTCGAAAAGAGCTGGAAAAAGCCACGCCGGAGATTTCCGAAAAAATTCTCGCAGACCTCGACAAACTGGTGGCAGAAAATACCCGGTTTGTAAAAATGGAAATACTCAATGAGGTTAAAGAAGAACTGAAAAAAACCATCCAATCCTCATTAACCCCCCTCGAAGAAAAACTGGATCGAGAACTATCCTCCGCAAAAACTTTCGCCATGGTTTCTATAGGACTGGCAACCATGGGACTATTGGGAGTGGCCTGGCTCTTGACCCGCTAGCGCGACTCCTTTGCATGAGAGGCAATGAAGGCGAACCTAAAGTTAAAGGCTTGAGTGTATTGCCAGCTTTGTGGGAATCGATATACTCCCTCCCACGGGAGTGGGTTAGGTAATGAGCCAGAAGAGGAAAAAGAAGAGAATGCTGGAGAGGATGACCTGCCACACAAAATTAAATCCGGGACCTGTAAACAAAATCGAGACCGTTGCGGCGCACAGAATTATAAATGCGATGATCAGCCGTGTTCTTTGTTTTAATACTGGGGGAGGCTCCTGATCCATATAATTTTGACCGTAAAGTCCAGACGGGTTTTATATAAACAGTCTTTTCATTTCTTCAATAGCAAGAATTTCTTCGGCTTCCTGTAGGACATCGGAAAACTCCAAGTCCTCTGACTTGTCGTCTTGCGGGCTCAACTGGGGAGAAGAATCGAAATAGCTTTGAATATCTTCCTGCGAAAAGGTGTTCCTGATAGCGGCAACAAACTCTTTTAGAAAAAGTTCATAATGTTTGACCTGTTCCAGGGGTGTGCTGTAATGCTCCTGAATGGTCATGGCATAACTTATTTTTAAGGAACGCCCCCCTTTGTTTAACGGGTGGTTTTCTGCAGCTTCCTCACTTGGATATAGAAATTGCAGTTTTTGCCGCGCCTTTTTGAGTTGTAAAAAGTTTCTTCCGAATTTTTCACCAATCAGGTATGAAAGCCCCTTCTGAAGGCCATTTGTTTCAGCAACCTTTAAGGCTTCCTCACAAAATTCTTGAATCTGTTCGTTTTCCATAATCCCGCTAGTTAGTGATAATTAGGGGTTATTATTCTTGGAAATGACCAAGAAGTAAACCCATTTTTGAAAGTTAGTGGGACTTCGGGATTTTCCCGTAAATACGGGCGCATAAATAAGCCAGATAACGGGTAAAAGCATGAATGAAAGGTTCCTTCCCTGGCACCGGCTGAATATGTATGAAACGCATTCCCGCATCGATGGCGCCCCCATCCGTAATATAGTTGTCACCGATCATGCAAATTTTCAACGGATCGGTCAATCCCAGATATTCTTTCATGGCGATTTCGAATCCAGCGCGGTCGGGTTTAGGTGGTACGTTGTTTACAATTTTGACACCGAGTTTTTCAAAAGGTTGAAACCGGTCTTCGGCGGCGTTGGTAAAAATTGCTACTTTTAATCCCTGCTCTAGCATTTTTTGAACATGATCCAAAACGGAAGTATTGAAATCGCATGTGTGATGCGGACCCATCGTGCCATCGGCATCAATAAGTACTCCTTCCATTCCATCTCTTAAGAGAACATTCAGTGGAACTTCTTCGAATCGTTTCACTGTGAGGTAGGTCGATAACCGTGAAGGTTTAAAAGGGAGAGAAAGAAAGCGCGAGGCTTTAGCCAAGGTGAGACCCTCTCTTGATGATTTTAGGTTGTTTGAATTCGACATACGATTATGCGATTATCTCTTTGATAAACGGAAAAACATTATCTATTCCGCAAGATGGGAATTCAATTGAAAAACACTCGTTTCATTCTGGGATGTTTGTTTCTGATTCTTACTACCGTTTCCACGGTGCAGGCGAAAACTGCGGAAGAATGGTATGAACAGGCATTTGAGCAGTCTCTCAATGCGCAATATTCCAGGGCTATTCAATCTTACAGGCAGGCGCTTCGGTTAAAAAAGGATTGGGCTAAAGCGCATCACGGATTGGCTGTCATGTACTTCAAACTTAAAGACGGAGTAAAAGCTGCCCATCATTTGCGTTTAGCAGAAAAGTTTTACGGTCCAGATGACAAAATTAACCTTGCCATTGTTCAGAGGAACCTTGAAAAAACCTATGCCACGTTTGATCTGAACCCGAAAGAATTTGAGGACTTGGAAACCCTTCACCCTTCGGCAAAAAAGATGGCCTGGACTCGCAGTGGAAACGGATTCCTGTTCGGAGAAAAAGGTTATCTGTTTACATTGCTTCATAACCTTGGTGAAGAGGATGCGGTGCGAGTCCGATTTGTCAATCAACCTGTTTATGAAGCAAAAGTAGTGAAGCGTTTTATAATCTATGACCTGGCTCTCTTGAAGCTGGATATGAAATCTCCTCCACCGGGACTGGTGTTTGGCGACTCCTCAATATTTCATGCGCAAGATTCTGTCCGGTTTGTCGACGCAAAAAATAAAGTGCTAACAGGAAAGCTGGAAGCATTGCGTGCCATTATGAACGACAAGAATATATTTGAGCTTGCGCTTGAAGGGAAAAGTGCAGAAGGAATGCCATTATTGAACGCCGAGAATCAGGCTGTGGCTATCGTTCTTTCATCTCCTGAAATTGTCAAAAATTTTCAGGCTGCAGGAAGGGCTCCGCAGGGAGAAATCGCTTTGAAGTCCTCTTATTTGAAACGGGTGTTTTCACTATATATAAGTTCGCTGGAAGGCCCTAAAAAAAGAGGGGGCAAACCAGTACCGAAAGAGAGGGAATCCGGTGACCCGGTTTCTTCTCTTGCGGTAATTGAGATTCGAAAATAGAAACCCCGGAACTGAAATGAGCGACAGCCCTATCAAATCCATTTTGATTTCAATCGGAATCATCTTGCTCACACCATTGATTGCAGATGCGTATAAAATTAAATTACAACTGACAGGCGATGTTAACTTCCCGGGTATTCTAAAAATGAGTGCTGGGGCGGATAAAAAATTCGACCGGTTATGTTTTCTCGGGCAGGACGCATTGGGGATGATTGATTTGTCTTTCCTGGAGACATTGGTGGAAAATGGGGTTCCTGAAGGACGTTACAAGGTTGCTCATGCTTTGCCCGATGAGAAATGGCCGAGCCGTTCATTCAGTCCCAATGGCGCATTGAGGTTTTCTCCTTTGCCAGGATTGCAATCCGCTGTTTTTAAGAGTTCTGGGAAAAATGGTTTTGCAATTCACGGGAAAGATTTTTTCCCGTTGGCCGCCAAATTGACCCAGAACCCTAAAATGATTTTGTTTGTTAGCGACCAACTATTCGAAAAATTAATAGAGCGATGGGGAACTCTTAGAATCTCGAACTGGGATATGGGCCGCTTTCAGGATTTTTATAAAAGAAATACCCAATCCATTGACCAATGGGAAGTGCGTGTGGAAAAGGTTGCTCTGGATCCTGTGAAATCTATTTGTGAGCCTCTCAAGGTGCAGCGTAAACCCGGTGCATCACCGGAATAGAGCTCTTTCTAAAGCTACATTATTATCATTTACTTTATGTTGTGGCAGGAGAACTGTGAATTTGCTTCCTTTTCCCAACTGGCTTTGGCAGGATATATTTCCGCCGTGGTTTAAAATTATTTTTTCGCATATTGCCAATCCCATTCCAGTTCCTTTAAATTCTGTCAAACCATGCAATCTTTCAAAGGGTTTGAAGATTCTATTGGAGTATTTCTCTTCAAAGCCAATTCCATTGTCCGAAACTGAAATCTCCCAAAAATCGTTGTCCACATTATGGCATTCAACTCGAATCTTTGGAGCAACCTCGTCCTTGTGATATTTTATAGCGTTGGATATAAGATTTTGAAACAATTGCCGCATTTGCGTGGGGTCAACTTCTAATTTTGGCATTGTGGTAATTTTGATTTCTCCCTGGCTATTTTGAATGCTTGGATCAAGGTCGGATATTACTTCGCTTAGGATATTGTTGAGGTCTGTCACACGCGGGTTTGAGTTAGACGAAGAAACTTTTGAGTATTCCAGAAGATCATTGACAAGGGATTGCATTCTTAAAGCCGCGCGTTGCATACGATTTATGTTGTCAATTTCTTCTTCTGCAGCGTCGGTTAGTTTTTCTTTCAGCCGATCTCCAAAAATAGTAATTTTCCTCAAAGGTTCCTGCAGGTCATGGGAGGCGATGGATGCGAAATCCTTTAGGGACTCGTTACTTTTTTCGAGTTCAATAGTTCGTTCTTTAATGCGTTTTTCCAGATTCTTTGAATACAAAGAAATTTCTTCTTCCAACTTTTTACGCTCTGAAATATTTTTTATATAAGATAAAAAGTGACGAGGTTTTCCGTCAGAATCTTCGACAATGGAACAATTTAAATAAACCCAGATTACTTCTCCATTTTTGCGAATGTACCTTTTCTCCAAGTCGAATGATTTGATCTCTCCTTGGAGGATGCGCTGGCACTGACTCCATTCAGTCATGAAATCCTTGGGATAAGTCACCGCCTCAAAATATTTTTGGAGCAATTCTTTTCGGGTATATCCTAGGAGTTCGCATAAAGTTTGTGGGACTTTTACCCATTTTCCGTTTAAATCTATATGGGTGGAAATAACTAAAGAAAACTCTTCGGTTCGGGCAAGTCGTTCCTCGCTACTTTTAAGGTATTCTGTGATTCTTCTTTTTTCTGCAATATTGACCGCGAGGATCAACGCCATGGGGGCGGCTACACCAATGAAAGTTTGAACCAGTAGAAGGGAATCGTTTGTTAAAGGAATGGTTCCAAAAGGACCTTGGCCGTTTATGGTTTCCCAGTTCGAGATAATGGACAAAATAAATATGGAAAAAACGGCTCCCGTTTCTTCAAACCTTAATGCTGCCCATACTAAAATAGGAAAAGCTAAAAATGCTAAAGGTTGAGGTAAACCTTCGAAAATATATTTACCAATGGTAATGGTTAAAACGACCAGGAAAATGGCTTCAATAATTGATTGGCGGGTGACTTTATGTGGGTAAGAACGTGTTAAAACCAACAGTAGGGGTGTGATGACCATAATGCCGATACTGTCGCCGAGCCACCAGGTAATCCAGTTTTCTCCTATCATTTTAGCAGGAAGCAAACCGCTTAAAAATAAATTTCCTACACCGAAACTTGCACTCAAAGTACTACTTGCAAAAGTTGAAAGTATTATAAAAACCAGAATATTTTTAACATTGGCAAACGGGTCTTGTGACCCTGTTAATTTTTTCAAAAGATAAGCCCCAACCAAAGCTTCAAGACAAGCGCCGAGGCCAATTCCAAGTCCCGTTGGAAGAAAATCAATAAAAGAAGAATTCTGGTTTGTAAGAGTGACCCAGGCATTTAAAGAAAAGGAACCAAGCAAAATACCCGGCCAGAGGTTTGGGCCATATCGCAATATGGCAAATAAGGCCAGGCCGGAAGCGGGAAAAATTGCGGTGCCGTAGCCGGGAGGGAGTGCTAATAAAGTGCCGAGCCGACCTAAAATAAAATAACTGAGGAAAATAAGAAAAACAGGCGACCCACTCCTGAATATTTTTTGCGACAAGGCATTAAATTTTTCATATGTGCTTTTCAAAAGCGCGGTAGAAAAAATCCTGTCGAAGGCTTTCATAAAAAAATTCCCCTTTCAGAAAACAACTTTTCCATTCTAAAAGAAAATAATAATAAATGTAAAGTAATAAGATTTAGAGACTAAAAATTTATTTTGAGTTTAATTTGTGATTAATCGGGAAGGCGAAAATTTCACAATACCTTTGTTTTATCGCCTAGTATAACCATATAAAAAAATTCCCATCCTCCTTCGGTTAAATGGAATAAAAATGTTAATCTATGTATCCTGTAAGGAGCATGCAAAGAAGGTTTATGTTTAAACGGAGCTTGAATATTATGATCGCGCTTCTGAGGGATATTTATGTAGGAAGGCTTTAAAGATGAAAGCTCAGCCCAATAACCTGGAGACTTCAAAAATGTTTCTTTGTTTTCGGGTTAATTTGAAGGGTAAGATTTTTTGCAGTTAAGTGATTTAGGAAGAAATACCCAGCAGTTTGAACTAGACGGGTGGTTTTATGTCCGAACGCAATACTAAGGATACAAAAATGCAAACAAGAATTCAGGGAGAACCCGAAGCCAAGGTTGAGAAACGTAATAAAGAGCTACTCGAAATAAATGAAAATCTCAGCAAAGAAATTCTGGAGTTGAAAAAAGAGAAAACGGAAACGCGAAAAATAATTAATGCTATAGAACAAAGTTTTAGCTCCATAATGATTACTGATTTGAAGGGAAGAATAGAATATGTCAACCCCAGGTTTACTAAGACCACAGGTTATTCAAAAGAAGATGTGATTGGAAAAACTCCTTCCATCCTGAAATCGGGTTTGCATGATAAGGCTTTTTATAAAAACCTATGGAATACAATAAAATCGGGTGGTACTTGGAAGAAGAGCATATGCAATAGGAAGAAAAATGGTGAGTTGTATTGGGATTTACAAACAATTGCTCCAATTCGCGGGGAAAATGGAAAGATATCCAGTTTTGTTTCTGTTCGAACGGATGACACAGAAAGAAAGCTGGCTGAAGAGCAATTGAAAGAGTTTGCTGATGAGTTGGAAAGAAGTAACAAGGAATTAGAGTTTTTTGCCTCCACTGTGTCTCATGATTTGATGGAACCTCTTAGGAAAATTCTGTTGTTTGGGGATAGGATTAAAGAAACCATTCCGAATCTAGAGGAGAAACCGAAGGCTTACCTGCAAAAAATGCAAAATGCCGCTGTAAGAATGAATGCTCTTTTGAAAGACCTTTTGGATTTTTCCGTAATCCAGAATAAATCCAACTCATTTGTTAAAGTTAGTTTGAAAGAAATTGTATGCGATGTTCAAGAAAACCTTGAAGGATTGTTGTGTGAGACAAAGGGGGGAATTATTTTGGAAGAACTTCCGGACGTTTTAGGCGAGCCCTTTCAAATGAGACAACTGTTTCAAAATTTGATTGCCAACAGCCTGAAGTTTCATTCTACTGAGCGTCTTCCTGAAATTCGTATTTATTCCCGCAATCTTGAGTCAGGGGCGTGCGAGGTGGTTGTTGAAGATAATGGCATAGGGTTTGAGTCAACCCATAGCGAACGGATTTTTGGACCCTTTGAACGGCTTCATGGGCATTCCGCGATTAAAGGGACGGGTATTGGTCTGGCCATTTGCAAAAAGATAGTTGAATTTCATGGGGGATCCATTCGAGCGGAAGGTGAAATCAACAAAGGAGCACAATTTATTATTTTTCTTCCAAATAACCCAAATATAAAGTCCCAATAATTTTCAATCTCCCTTCCGGGGGATGAGGAGGGGCGTCTCGAACTAATATTTGCCCACCCTTTCCCCCAATAAATGCTGTTTTTAGTCGTCATCCTTATCTTTGTCTTTATCTTTATCTCTATCATCATCTTCGAGTATAAATTGTCCTGTTTCCAGCATAGCTTGTTGTTTGGCTGGCAGGTGTGCATTGGCTGCTCCATACTGATAAACCAGTTTGCCACCTGTATGACCTGCATCCACTAAGGGGATCACCGCAGCCAGAGCCAGAATTGCGACTCCTAAACGAACGGCATGCAAATTTTCCCTTGCCAATCCAGCCAGGGAAAATAAGAAAAGTCCGCCTGAAACCCAGAGTATCAACTCTCCCGCTTCTTCGTGCTCTTCGATGACTTTTTCAGATACAACTTCTTCTACTTTTTCTTCGTCCTCTTCTCCCATTTCCACAGCTATATATGATGAAACTCCATAGCCCAATGCCAGAACCGTAACAAGAACCCAGGTTTTAAGGTGCAAATGTCCTTTTTTTATGGCCCACCAAAAAGTCAGGGCAGCCAAGGGTAAGAGTATGCCCAATACAATTGGGAAGTGAACAACAACGGGGTGCAACGGCAAATCAAACATGATAATCTCCTTGAGTAAAATTTATCTTGCAGCCAGTTTTCATCCAAAAAGGAAATACTTCCATCCGCACTATGGATTATGAAACTCTCTTTTAAATTCAGATATATACAGAGGTCATAGGGCAAATGGAGGATAAGGGGAAATTTGTATTGGTGTTGAGTGGCATTTTTTTCGTACTGATTGCGTCCGATCTCACCACAGATTATCTGGCAGGAGGAACGGGTCCGCATCTCATTTTGGAAGGATTGCTTTTGTTGGTCAGCGGGACGATGTTTATTGCAGGGTTAAAACAGTTGAACGAAGCCAGGAAGGAAATTAAGTCTCTACAGGTAGATGTTGAAAAGCTTCAGGAAGAAAAAGACAAGTGGAAAGGAGAAACTCAGCAGCTTTTGGCTGGACTTTCGGTGAAAATCGAAGGTCAATTCAGGCATTGGAACCTGACACAGGCCGAAACGGAAGTGGGGTTTTTATTGCTAAAAGGATTTTCGCTGAAGGAAATTGCAGATGTCAGGGATACGAAGCTCAAAACCACACAACAGCAGTCGCAATCCATTTACCAAAAAACCGGACTCGGCAGCCGATCCGAACTCGCTGCCTTTTTTCTCGAAGACCTTCTTCCCCCTACAGAACCTTAATCCAAATAATTTCTACCTCAAAAAAAGCCTTTTGCAGCCCGACAGGGTTTTTTCTTTTTTCAATTCGCACATTCGTTGCTTTTTAAAAATGGTGTGAGCTGACTTGGCTTGAGACTTGATAGACTTGTTGAGTCCTGTTGTGCAGTTGGAATAGTTTCTATTGGCTGAACGAAGGCAGGTTTTGTAGTTGTTGAGAGCAGGTACCCTTGCTACAACTGCCGCTGGCTCAGATTGAGCTTTGGCAATTTTCATCTCATTTTGATCGGCGACACCGGGTGCGCTGATCAAAAATCCCAACAGATAGAGTTTTAAAACTTCTGTCATTTTATTTACCTTTGAGGGTTAAATGACAAAGCCTTGAACAATATGAGCAAAGGGATATATCAGGGTTTCTTATAGGAACCCAGAGCTCTTTTAATAAACTATTATGGTAAACCTAGTATAGGTCCGGATAGATTTGATTGCAAAGGTTTTTTCTAGTTTTTCACAGTTTTTCCCCAACTGGCAATAGATTGTAGGATTCCGCTGACACGGGCAGTGGTGAAATTGAGGGTTAAATGATTGTTATTTATTTTGTTAGAGGACCCAGCCATAAGGCGGTCAAGGTCTGGTTGCCGCTATCGTTTTCAATCCTGCCTTTGACGATAAAAGGGCCTTTGTCTGCGAGGACATGTCCAAACTTCGAGTAGATTTTAGGAAACAACGTGACTTCAAATATTCCCGTAGGGTCTTCAAGGCTGATAAATTTCATCAACTCCCCTTTAGCCGTGCGGGTGCTTTTGTAGGTGACAATGATTCCCAGCATGGTTACCAAACTGCGTCTGGCTTTTGCCATATCTTTTGCTCGCGTAAAACCGTTCGGCCAATGCTCGTTTGTGATTCCATATAAAGCCATGGGGTGAGCCGTTGCCGTCAATTCGAGAACATCGATTTCGGCTAACAGTTTATCCGCTTCTGTAGGATCAGAAAATTCGGGAAGGGCCTGACGTTCTATTTCCAAAGGCAACGAGACTTGTGTTCTATCTGGTGGATTCCTCCGATGCCATAGAAGAGCTTCGACAAACATGGAGGGGCGTGACAACCCCAGATCATCGAGCGCACCGCAATGGATGAGTGTTTCCGCTTCTGATAAATCCGGCACGACACGTGCCAGAAAGCCGTTGATAGATTTAAACATCTCCTCGTTTCTAATTTTTATAATTCGGTCGATGGTGTTACGACTCAATCCTCGCACCTGCATCAGCCCAATACGAATCGCGTCTGATCTCTCGGCAAAAAACTCATAGAGACTGTGGTTGATGTGCGGAGGAAGAATGGTTATTCCCGACCTTCGTGCTTCTTCAATATAGGCGCAGGCATCATAAAAGCCGCCTTCGTTGGTGAGTACGGCAGCCATGAACTCTGCGGGATAATGCGCTTTCAGATAAGCCGCCCGGTAAGAGACCAATGCGAACGAGGCGGAATGTGCCTTGCAGAACGAGTACCCGGCGAAGCTGTCGATATGGCGCCAGATTTCGTTTCGTATGGTTTCAGGCACTCCGTTCTTTTTTGCTCCCGATAAAAATCGTTCCCGATAAGTTTCCATACGTTCCCAATCTCGTTTCTTGCTCATACATTTTCTCAATCCTTCCGCTTCACCAAGGCTCATGCCAGCAACCGCGTGCGCCACTTTAAGCACGTCCTCCTGATAAATCATGATGCCGTAAGTTTCAGAGAGCACTTCTTTCAACTTTGGATGCAGGTAAGTGATTGCTTCCTTCCCATTGTGACGTTTGATATAGGCTTGCATCATGCCGCTGGAAGCAACCCCCGGACGAATGATGGAGCTGGCGGCCGTTAGTTTCTCAAATGAATTCACACGAAGTTTTTGCAACAGGTTGCGCATTCCCGGACTTTCAATATAGAAACAACCCATGGTTTTTCCTTCGCGTATCAAAGTCCGGGTTGCCGGGTCGGCCACCGGATCGATGCATGAAAAATCGATACTTTCGCGAACCGCACAAACAGCCTGGACGGTATCGACTTCGACTGCCAGTCCTCGTTGCGCGAGCAGGTCAATTTTCAACAGTCCCAGATCTTCGACGGGATACATATCGTATTGAGTGACTTCAAATCCCTTCGGTGTTTTTTGTAGTGGAATCAAATCGGTGATCGGTTTCGTGCTGACAACGAGTCCGCCACAATGAATCGAGATATGACGGGGCAGTCCGGCGATCTTTTTTGCGGCAGCGATCATGTCACAAAACGGCGGGTCTTCGAATGGCAGATCCCGGCATTCGGGAACAGCATCGCGCACGGCTTCAAGGTTATGCAAGTCCGCAGAATGAGGCAGACGTCGAGTGATCCGGTCTATATCAGCAACGGAAACGCCGAGGGCCTTGCCTGCCTCGCGCAATGCAGACCGACTGCCGAGATGAGTGTGAGTCGAGATCAAGGCAACGTTTTTATATTTGTCGAAGACGTATTGAATTATTTCATCACGCCGGTTCCAGGGGAAGTCGATATCAATATCCGGAAAGTCTTCGCGCTGCTCGTGCAGGAACCGCTCGAAATAAAGGTTGTTCTCAATGGGGTCCACTTCCGTGATATTAAGCGACCGGCACACGAGACTGTTTGCCGCCGAGCCGCGACCCACCGTAGGAATACCGCGTCGATGCGCTTCACGAACAATGTCCCACACCAAAAGAAAGTAAGAGGCGAATTGCATTTTCTCAATGATGCCCAACTCGTATTGCAGACGCTGACGAACGCGTGCACTGACAGGATGATATTGTTTGCGCACCCCCTGCCATGCGAGGCTGCGTAACTGCCCGATATGCGTTTGACCGGAAGAAAGATCGAAGGGAGGCAGCTGCAGCTGACCTATGGGCAGTGTCATGTCACATTGTTCGGCAACGCGGTGAGTATTTTCTAACGCCTGCGGGACATAACGATACAAACGTTTCATAAGGGACTGCGGTTTCAGCCACGCTTCGCGATGGACTGTGTCTGTGGAAGAAAGACAGGAGGTATTGAGACGAATCACAGTTAAAAGTCTATGCGTTTCCCAATCCTCCGGTTGCGGGAAAAAAGTACGGTTCGAAGCCACCAGCGGAATGCGGTGCTTTTGCGAAAACTCCCAGCGCTGAACCTCACCGCTTTGCCAGAGTATGAACTCGATTCCGAGATTGCGGCCGCCACGCGCCTTCGCCACGGTGTCGATGATCTCCAGAGACGGACTTAAAATAATCACCTCATCGTTGCAATGACAAAGGCGCGAAGCCAGAGAAAAGTTGGGTTTTAAATTGCGGTCGGTGACCACCCGACAGACTTCGCCGAACCCTTGTAGATTTTTTGCGAGTAAGACGGCGTGCGCTCCGGTTTCGGGATCATCGACTTCGGCTCCGAATATCGGACGAATGCCACGCGATAAGGCCGCTTTCTGAAAATCCACCACGCCATAGGTTGCGTTGGTGTCGGTCAAGGCCAGAGCGGGGAATCCCAATTGCATGGCTTTTTGGACGAGGCTTTCGACACTCGCCGTTCCGCGCAATAAAGAATAGAAACTATGGCAATTTAAAGGGATATGCATGCGAATAAAAAGCGAAAATAAAGCTCAAAAAAAATGAAATTACGGGATATTAGAGCCCAGAATAACCGAAATCAGATCCAGAGGTCAAGTAGGCCGCCTCAGGCTGGAGCGCGACAATATAAAATATCCCTTGAGTTTAGATCAAATAGACTTATCCTGTAAATATAGTGTTCGGGGGGATATTGAAATGGGATTCAACCTTTGATAGAAACTGGGGGATGGATAAATGAAAATTTCAATCAGTCCTGAAACGATTGAGAAGTGGAAGGCCTGGGCGGCTGAAAAATCTAAAACTTTACTAAAAATTGTAATCAGCAAGAAAGGCTTGCGCAATATAGGCCTGGTTCTGGTTGTACTCATTTCCTGGAAGTACGCAGATTTTTTCAAGGTTCCAGATATATGTAATGAAGCCCAGCCTGAGGTCAAAACGACCCTCTCTATTAAAAACCCAAATATGCGTTGGGAAGAGTTCCAAGGCCTGGAATTAAGAGGGCTATTAAAAACCAGTGCCGAGGCCACTGGAGTTGGGCAGTCCTACGATCTGATTACCGGAAAGCCCTCAGAGAAAGCCAGAAAATTTCTTTTAAATGGTTTTCTCAATTCGTTTGACATGAAAGTCAAAGGCTGTGTGGAAACCGTCACGGTGTTTGCCAAAATAAAAACATTGTCGGGCTCGAAAGCAATTTTGAATGAAACCCCCGGTGAAATCAAATTGGAAACAAAGTTGTTGAGCACTAAGAAACAACAAACCAGCCGCAGGAAAATAAAAAATAGAAAATGCAAGATGGAACTCACTGTGAAGCCCATTGACCCCATGGCGCAGGGAGCCCAAGTGCCCATAGGCGACATTACTATGTCTTGCAGCTAGGCAGTAGCAATTTTTTCTATTTTCCCACCTCGTCAGAGGGGATCATGGCGTATTTGTAGCCACAATTTTTCTGGTTGGAAAGGGTGACCATTCCATTGTGGCGGTCTTTCAACGCTTCCGTTTCTGCGACATCCGCGAGATGAGAATCAGACACCGTCAATATCGCGTTCAAGATTCCGATAGGAGCAAAAGCAAGCTGTGCTGCGCTTAGGAAGGCATCCCTAATGTTCTGCAAAGTGTGATCGGTCTCTTCGAGAACATCAATTTTATGTTGCGCCTGTTGCAACTCGTGTTCGATTATCATGCAGGAGGCGTGGCTATCATTGGCCTGATCCACATAGACCTTACCCGCTGCGCAACCTGTAAACAGGAAGCATAGAACACAAATAACAAGCAGCAAACGCTTCATTCCTACTCCAAACAAATTAAGATGATGATATTTTTTGAAAGGGTTTTAGTGCCGTTCAAAAGGAAGGATTGAACTTTAATGCCCGGAGAGACGTACAGGGGTATAAATAGCGGAGGGTCGAAAAATCCTATTAGGGCATGGTAACGCATTTTACAAAAAATGGAAAACAAAAAATAATTTCTTACGGATCTTTTTTACACCACCTCGCCGAGGTGAGATCCCCAGTTATTGGAGAGTTCCTTACCCATTTCCTGCAACCAAATCATTTCTTTCGTAGTAAGAGGTTTGAAATTGTTGGCTCGTTTGATGTTCTGGTGCAGTTCGCCCCGTGTCGCCATACCGATAGCGGCAGAGGCAATGCCGGGCTGGCTGAGGGCATAGCGAAAGGCCATATCATGGTACCGAGGCTGTAACATGCTGTGGCTCAACTTCCTGTTTTCAGATTTTCCCTGCCCGCCAAAAACTTTCATGGCGATCAAACCCATTTTCTTTTTAGCGGCCAGCGGCCAGACTTCCTGCTCGAAGTTGTAGGTGTGGTGGTCGACAAAGTTCACCGCATTCAAGAGCACATCGGCTTTAAAATTTTTGATAGCCTCGACAAACCGGCCCTGTCGGTTGTGACCTGAAAACCCGACAAACTTTGCGAGTCCGCTGGCTTGGGCTTTTATCATCGCGTGGTAACAACCGTTTCTGCCAAACACGGTTTTGGGATTCATCTTGTCCGAGCCGACACTGTGTACGAAAACGAGATCGGCGTAATCGGTTTGTAAATCACGAAGGTTTTGTTGCAGAAGTTTGAGTGCGTCTTCTCCACGGGGTTCCCAGCATTTGGTGACGAGAAAAATTTCCTTGCGTCGTTCCTTTAGAAGATAACCGAGTTGTTTCTGGGCGTTGCCATAACCGGCGAACTCAGGGGCGGTGTCGAAATAGGTGACACCGAGGTTGAGGGCTTCTTCATATAGGCGAACAGCGTCTTTGAGTTTCAGGCGGGTGCCGGCAGCCGCAGTACCAAAACCGAGGATGGAAATTTTCTGTCCTGTCTTCCCCAACAACCGGGTAGGAACCATTATGAATTCCTCCACATATTTTTGAATACTTTATTTTAGCACTGTTTGTGGAAGGGGAGAAACCATTGACCCGGTGGTGTAAATTGCCTGTTCAGGAATTTTCTTGTTTGCCCGTATCCACTTGTCCTTTTATCGAGTTGAAAATCGATAAAGCCTGGGCCACCATCGAACCTGCATCATCCGTTTTAGCGGGAAGTATCAAAGTATTATTTTCTTTAGCCAGTTGAGAAAACGCCTGGATATACTGTTCTGCCAACCTGAGTGATACTGCTTTTTCGCCGCCCGATTTTTCTATGGAAGCGGCGACCAACTCAATGCCTTCCGCAGTGGCTCTGGCAACTTGCAGGATGGCTTCTGCCTCACCTTTGGCTCGGTTTATCTGGTCGGTCATAGCGGCTTCTGAGTTCAATACCACTTCCTGTTTGCCACCTTCGGCGATATTGATTTGCGACTGGCGTTTTCCTTCCGAGTCCAGAACTTCTGCTCTTTTTTGTCTTTCTGCAGCGACCTGCAGCTCCATAGCTTGCCGTACATTGTCTGGAGGCGTGATGTCTTTAATTTCATATCGCAGGCATTGAATGCCCCAGACAACAGAAGCTTCGTTGATGCTTTGAACAATACTGACATTCAGATTGTCTCTTTCCAGAAAAGTTTTATCTAGAGTGATCTTTCCCAATTCAGAGCGCATGGTGGTCTGCGCCATTTGAGAGATAGCATATCGAGCATCTCCCACACCGTAAGAAGCCTGTTTGGGATCGGTAATTTTTAAATAGAGAATGCCGTCAATGATTAAGGTGACATTGTCTTTGGTAATGGCTGTTTGACTGGGAATGTCAATCGCTTCTTCTTTGAGTGAATGGCGATAGCGAACTTTATCTATAAAAGGGATGAGGAAGTTGAGTCCGGCTTGCATGCTTTCTTTGTATTTGCCTAATCGTTCAACGACCCACACTTGTTGTTGGGGAACAAGTTTGACACCTTTTACAACCATCAAAAAAAACAGGAAGGCCAGTGTGATTTCCATATTAAATTCCATTGCGATTCCTCACTTCCAGTGGGTAAATTTTTTAATCGTTTGTTTTCACCAGCAATATTCCTTTGGATACACCAACAATAGTAACTTCTGTGTCGGGTGAAATTTTATGAGAGCTTTCCTCAGGTGCAATTTCGCAACTCATAATGGTTCCAGACCATTTTAGCTGGCCCTTTTTATTTTTTTCGAGTGGTTCTCCAAACACGACAGCCACTTCACCAATAAAATCACTGTAGCCAGAATCTTCACTGTTCATCAGACTTTTTAAAGGTTTCCATAATAATCCTGCCCACATCCCTGTGGATAAAAAGAAAAGGATAAACTGATGGTTGGTTTCATGCGTCCAGTTTAGAGCTAAAGCTCCGCCTACGGTTATTGCTCCCATTCCCGCAAATAAAATACCTGTTCCGGGAATCAGGAAGACTTCAATAACGATCAAAACTATTCCAGCGACGAACCAGATGGTATGGGGTGCGAGTGCGTCCGATGCAAGTGCCTCCACTTTGATAAACCCTTTTTGTGTAAGAGATTCTTATTATGCGCTTATTTCAAGTTGATTTGCAGACAAAAAATATTTCTTTGCATCCAGAAGCGCAAGTGTAATTGTTTCGCTATAGGGGAATAGACCTATTGTCCCCGGCGGCTCGCCGGCTAAAACCAGCTTTCGCGGTCGAGGGAACGGTATTGGATTGCTTCCGCAACATGTTCTGCCTCGACATCTTCGCATTGGGCCAGATCGGCGATGGTGCGTGCGACTTTTAAGATTCGATCATGGGCTCTTGCGCTGAGTCCCAACTTGTCTATTGCCATTGCCATTATTTTTTTTGATGCTTCATCAAGATCGCAAAATATTTTGAGTTGCTTGGCGTTCATGTTGGAGTTGAAATTGTTTTCGCCGTTTTTAAAACGATGCAGTTGAACATTGCGCGCTTGTTCGACTCTCTGGGCAATCGCGGAGGATGGTTCGCCACCGGATTCGGACGACAGATCTTTGTAGTCCAATGCCGGGACTTCTATATGCAGATCGATGCGGTCGAGCAATGGACCGGATATCTTGCCGACGTATCGTTTGATGTTGGGGGGTGTGCAACCGCATTCGCGTTTCGGGTCGAACCGGT
>CAZECX010000022.1:0-33907 GCA_964510965.1 uncultured Nitrospina sp.
TTTTTGATAAGCTTCTTGAAAAGAATAAAAATGGTCGTTGGGATATCAATCATTCCCCGTTATATCTGGAGTTTTTAAGAGGAAAGCGTGATTATTCCTGTACCCCTTGGGGCAACCCAAACTACTCCGTCCTCGGTTGGCAAAAGCCCTGTTACCTTCTTGATGAAGGTTATGCTGAAACATTTAAGGAATTGATGGAAACCACGGAATGGGGAAACTACGGTCACGAAAATAATAAAAAGTGCGCTGATTGTACTGCCCATTGTGGTTATGAGCCAACGGCTGTTGATGAAGCCACTTCAACCGTTCGCGGTATGGTGGACTCTGCAAAAATGGTATTTCAATAACTAGTTATTGTTCAATGGTTCAGGAAGAACCGTTTCTGCGTTTGTGATAGCCTCTCTCAATTGTTCTGCAGTAAGGCCTTCTGCCATTTTAAGGTTTGCTCCCTCCAGAAAAGTATCTTTAAGTACGGCCTGCATCAGATCGGCTCGTACAAGGTTGGTATTTTTCATATTGGTGTTTTTTAAATTTGCCCATCTAAAATTTGCCCCTCTCAAATTGGCTCCTTCAAGGTTTGCACTTTCAAGATTGGCATTTTTAAAATAGGCGCCATAAAGGTAAGCTCCCTCAAGGTTGGCATTTTTCAAATTTGCACCTATTAAAACGGCACCTTTCAGCTTGCAGTTTTTTAAGTCCGCCAAAGTTCCTTCCTGCCCATTTGAATCCAGCCATTTTTTATGGTCGGACAGAATTTTTTTTAAATCAGATGATGTGATGGATTCGGGAGAATCGGAGTTTATTTCATTCATCCGGGTATTGTACAACCATGCCAATTCCGGAAGCAAGCCTTCATAAAATAGATTTAGGAAGCAATAACTTGATCGTAAAGTTTTTTAAATCTTTCATTGTTAGGATCTACCTGGAGAGCTTTTTCCAACGATAATTTTGCAGATTCTTTATTTTTGGCTTTAAGGTGTGTCGTGGCAAGTTGATAGTAAGCTTCAAGGTAAAGAGGGTTTACCTGTAGCGAATTTTGAAAAGATTCAATTGCTTTTTCAATATTTCCTTTTGTTTTGTAAAGTACTCCCAAATTAAACTGGGTGAGCATACCGTTGGAATTCAAATCAAGAGATTTTAAGAGAATTGATTCAGCTTGTTTGAAGTCACCCGTCAACCGATAACTGTCACCCAGGTTATTCAGATAGGTCGTATTTCCCGGCTCAAAGGTTATGGCTCTTTTATAGTATTCAATGGCCTTGTCGATATTTTTTTCAGCTTTATAAATATTTCCAATATTGTTTAAGGCTTTTCCATCGTTATCGTCATTTTTTAATGCGACCGCTTTTTCCCAATCTTTCAGAGCTTCTTTTTTATTTCCGGAGGTGTAATGAACCATACCCAGATTGATATGGGCTTGTGTATCTTGAGGGTCTAAATTTATGGCTTTTTCAAAATTAACTTTGGCCTCATCGTAGCGGCTCATGCCAAACAATACGAGCCCCTTTTTTCTATAAGTTTTCGAGTTTTCAGGATTGAACTTAATGGCTAAATCGAATTCTTCCAGAGCATTTTTAAAAAGGCTCAATTGAGCAAACTCTAAACCTAATTGGTAATGAGATTCTGATTCTTTAACATCAACTTTAATGTCATTTGAATTACAGGCAGAAAAGAAAGAGGCGATTAAAGCGAAGAAAATAATTGTTCTCATAGTTCAGATCCTTTGAACAATAAGTAGTGAGAAGAAAAAAAAGGGCCAACCATCACTGGTTGGCCCCTGGTAAAACAAAAAGCAATTCTAGTTGATACCACGAACAGGACGAGTTATGGCATTTGCATCTCCATCTTCACCTAACGTGGAATCAATGGTAGTCAGAGTACCACCGAGTGTTGAATCTTGTGCATCGCCAACAAATTCCATGGCGAAACCGGTTCCAGAGGATTCAATGAAGACAATGCCCCAAATGTTGAGTTGGGCCAAATTATCAAACTTTGAGGTACTTCCTACCAGAACGGATCTACTTGCAGCAGCTAGTTCTGGGCGCTCGCTCACTGTGGTAATCCGCACAGCACCGAACTGAGCGGAATCAACGGTATTGATCAAGTGAGTTCTTGCATCTGTAAAAGAACTACTCGAAGTATTGATGGTTGAGTGACTTTGATTCACCACAAATACGCGGTGGGTTTCACCGGCATCAACGGTAAATATCTGTACACGACCCGCCGCACTATTTAATGTGGTGGTCATATCGATAACTTCCAGAGCCACACCGATCTGTGTCAAAGCGGTGTCCAAAGATGGATGAGTGACTCCAATGAAAGTATAACTGTCATTTGGGACAGCTTGTGCATAGGGTGAAAATGCTAGACGAGAGCTGAACCGAGTATCGGCCGCTGTCGTTTGCGCTTGAACTGATTGGGCTAAAACGGCAAACCCAAAAAGAAGAAGCAACATTATTTTAGTAAACTGTTTCATTGATCTTTCTCCTAGTTGGAATATTCATTACATTTATGAAATTTCTGAGTAAACACTACGGGGCAGCCGGACCTGTTACACTAGCATTTGCACCATTAAATGTTGGGGCAGCTGATGAGTCGGCCATATCACCAATGAACTCCATGGCGAAACCGGTTGTGTTTTGCTCTACTACCACCGCACCCCAAAAGGACAACATGGTTGCATCACGGTAACCAGCACCTGTCAGGCCCTGATTAAACCCTTGGTTACTGCTCGGGGTATTAGTTGCAACTTGCGTTGGTGTAGTTGCAACCGGGTCAATCCGAATATGTCCATGTTTAAAGTTGGTGGTTCCTTGAATGAAATTTGCGGTCGGAATGGAAGTCGGGTTAACGGTACTGTGACTCGTCCGAGCAATGAATATTCTCTCTGTGTTTCCAGAAGTAATGGTAAAGCTTACTGCAGACCCAAATGTGGTGGTGTCATTTTGGATGGCATTGATCGTCACACCGATTTGGGAGGCCATACCAGAAAGAGAGGTGTGGCTGACCGCAATAAATGTATATGAACCAGAATCTGACTGCCAGTAAGGCGATACAATTCTGGAACTATTTTCTATTGCAAAAGCGTTCCCTGCCAAGAGGGCAAGAAAAGCCAATATTGCGACCATATTTGGAACTCGCTTTATTAGCTTGGTTTTCATTATACTTCTCTCCTATATATATGCTTCAAATTGAAATTGATATCTAGTTTGGTTAAATCTTGAAACGTTTCTCTTTCCAGGCACCTCCTTTTAAAAAAGTTTAAGTATATTTAATAATTCAAGAGGTAGGGAAAATACCCTATCTCATTGAGTATTATAGCATATAGAGTCCTTTGTGCTTTTGCCACTTTTCAGGTTAATCACCTGTTTTTTAAAAAAGCGACTCCTCATACAAACCATTCTAACTCTTCATTTATAACAGTTTATATCGTTTTCTATAAAATTGGATAAACATGCTAAATTTGGAGCAATACTTTACATAGCTTGTATCGGAGCCAACCCTGCAATTCTTTAGAATTATTTTGGGTTGAGAAGCATTTAATTGATAATATACCCGATACAACTTAACCTATTGAGAAAGAAGACTTTATTTGCTATAATTTTTACATGCTTACTAAAATTGTATGTTCTTTGCCTAAAAAGGTGGGTTTTTTTCTAGGGGGAACCATGAGGTCCTTAATTTGGAAAGCAACTGTAATCTTGCTACTGGTAAGTTTTCTGTTTTTGGGATGTGCAACCTCGGGTTTGGTGGATTCCCAGGAAGAAAAAAGTGAGCTTGCTCAGATAAAATTTAAAGAAGCCCTACAGTTCGGCTCTTTAAATCAAAAAAGTAAAATGCTAAAAGCTCTAAATGATGCTATTAAGCTGAACCCAAACGATGCAAATTTTCATTTGTACTTGGGACGAATCTATTTGGTTGATGGAAAAACTGCTAAAGCTGAATCGGAATTTTTAAAAAGTATCGAGCTAAATAATAGATTAAAGGATTCCTACCAACCGTTAGCGCTAATTTACATGCAAAGACAGGATTGGATAAAGGCGATCCAATACTTTAATGAGGACTTATCACTATCTGGAACTCGGAACCCCCAACAAGTATATAATTGGTTGGCGCTGTGTCATTACAATCTTGGAGAAGTTGAGCAAGCCGAAATTGTATGGAAAAAAGCTTTGCATATTAAAGATAATGCCGCAATCCGACTAAATTTAGGTTTGGCATATCGAGATAGGTCAAAATTTGAACTGGCAAAAAATTCTCTGGAAAAAGCTCTTATGCTGAAACCTCGATTTTCTCAAGCCCATTTTGAGTTGGCAGAGCTCTATATCAGGGAAAACAAAAAAGAAAAAGCCAAGGAGCATTTTAAAAAAGCCATCCTATATTCAAGGAACAATAAATATGCAAAGCAATCAAAGGAATATCTGGAAAAGATTAGCCAGGAAAACTAGTTACTGATTATGGTAGAAAACTTCGGATCCTATTTAAAACATGAGCGTGAATTGCGGGGTGTTCCTCTTGAAGAAATTTCAGGGGCTACAAAAATTCACATTCGATTTCTGCAAGCGCTTGAAGATAATAAGTTTGAGGAGCTTCCAGGTGAAGTTTTTATTAAGGGTTACATTAGATCTTATGCAAATATAATTGGATCTGATGTTGAGGAAATGCTGAATATATATGAAGAATCTGTTGGAAATAAATTAATTGAGGTGGATTCAAATTCACAATCTAAATCAACTATTTCGGCAAAAAATTTTTTAGGAATTGCATTTGCCGGATTAATTATTTTAGTTCTGTTTTTTGGAACAAAATTTCTAATATTAGATAAGAAAAATCCATCAACCAAAGAAACTAGTCTTTCCTCCTCGGTACCGGATTCATCTCCCCCAAAAGATACCTTACCAAAAATTAAAGATGTTTCTTCGAAAGAAGAATTAACAGTTAATAATCTTCCTGAGGTATTTGTTAAAGAAGATGCAAAGGTAGTGGAGAGGGGGCCAGAAGGTTTAAAAGCTGAACCAGAAATTCAAAAACAGGAAAATAGTTTGGTCCTCAACGAAGGAGAAAACCAAGAAAATTTGGACAAGGCATTGAAGTTGACCATTAAGGTTAAAAACAACTCATGGTTCAATATGACTATTGATGATTTCCGAGAAGAGGATTTTATTCTATCGGCGGGTGAAGAAAAAAGTTACTGGGGAAATGAAGTCTTTCGATTAACCATTGGCAACAAGCAAGGTACGGATTTAATATTAAACGGAAAAAGGTTAGTCATACCAGAAAGTAAGGAAAACGTTGTAAAAGATTTTATTATTAACTCTAAATTAATCGAGTGAGCCGTGGCAAAAATAGACGCATTTTTTAAACTGATGAATGATCAAGGTGCTTCTGACCTGCACCTGGTTGCAGGTTCTCAACCTATTTTACGTGTTCATGGAGATATGGAGAGGGTAAAATATAAACCTCTAGATAATGACGACTTGAAGGCGATGCTTTACGAAATTGCTCCGGAAAATAAAATAAAAGTTTTTGAAGAAACCGGTGACGTTGATTTTGCTTATGAAATCCCTGGTTTAGCCAGGTACCGCGCCAATTATTTCCAACAAAAATGGGGAGTCGGAGCTGTTTTTAGGGAAATTCCCAGCACAATTTTAACCTCTGAGCAATTGGGTCTGCCTAAAGTTATAACTAATTTGTCTATGCTTCATAAAGGGATGGTTTTGGTTACAGGGCCAACGGGTAGCGGAAAATCAACAACCCTTGCGGCTATGATGGACTATGTAAACAGAAATAAGAAAAGTCATATCATCACCGTAGAAGATCCTGTCGAGTTTGTTCACCAAAGTCAAAGTTGTATTGTGAATCATCGTGAAGTGGGTGTTCATACTCATGGATTTAAATCAGCTTTGCGTGGGGCACTTCGCGAAGATCCCGATATTATCCTCGTGGGTGAAATGCGTGATTTGGAAACCATTGAGCTCGCTTTGGAAGCGGCTTCAACCGGGCATCTGGTTTTTGGAACTTTGCACACGCAGAGTGCTGCAAAAACCGTTGACCGGATTATTGATGTTTTCCCGGCACATCAGCAGGCGCAAATTAGAACCACCCTGTCCGAGTCCCTAAAGGGTGTCATAGCTCAGAACCTGTTTAAACGAATTGATAAAAAAGGCAGGATGGCGGTATTGGAAGTTCTGGTTGTCACTCCCGCAGTTTCGAACTTGATCCGTGAAGGGAAAACATTCCAGATTCCATCTGCAATCCAGACAGGGAAAAAATTTGGCATGCAGTCTCTGGATGATGCAATCTTGGAAGCATTGGAAGCTAAAAAAGTTAGTGCAGAAGATGCTTACGATAAAGCAATTGTCAAAGAACGTTTTCTTCCGTTTTTGAAAAAACCTCCAGAATTTATTTGAGCAAACTATGAGAAAAGCAGAAATAGATCATATCTTAACCACAATGCTGGAAGCGCTAGGAAATATATCCGATCTAAATATTACTGTGGGGAAAGCATTCCAGGTGGAATCCTCCGGACAGTTGACAGCGGTTCCGATTGTTCCCCCCATAGAAAAGCTAACTCCCTTTCAAGCAGAAATTTTCGCTTTAAACCTGATTAACTCTGACCGCCGATTAACTGAAATTTTAATCAAGCAAGGGTCATGCGACTGCTCTTATTTTCTTGTGGGCAAGGCTCGATTCCGAGTCAATATATTCTCCCAACGTGGATATTATACAGCGGTACTCAGAAAACTGGAAACAAGGATACCCTCCATAGAAGATCTAAAACTTCCAGACCAGTTTGCCAAGGCTGCTGAAGAAAAAAATGGATTGATTCTCGTTACGGGAGCAACAGGAAGTGGTAAGTCGACCACTCTTGCTGCGCTGCTCAATAAAATGAACGAAGAAAAGTCTATGCATATTATTACTCTTGAAGACCCGGTTGAGTTTGTCCACCCTCATAAAAAGGCTACATTCAACCAAAGGGAACTTGGAAACGACTACGACGCGTTTTCAAGCGGTTTGCGCGCGGCTCTGCGCCAAGCTCCGAAAGTGATCCTTGTTGGTGAAATGCGTGATCGAGAAACAGTAGAGATTGGAATGAGTGCAGCTGAAACGGGGCACCTTGTTTTGAGCACCTTGCATACCGTCGATGCCGGGCAAACAATTAACCGTATAGTGGGTATGTTCTCGCAGGAAGAGGAACAGCAAATAAGAATAAGACTAGCTGATACTGTTCGCTGGATAATTTGCCAGCGATTATTGCCCAAGGTTGGGGGCGGTCGTGTAGCATTATTAGAAATTATGACTAGCAACCTGCGGGTGAGAGATACCATCATTAACGGAGAGACGGAAGACAAGACCTATTACGATATCATTACCAACGGCGATGCTTACGGAATGTGGACCTTCGATCAACATATTTTGAGGTTGCTAAAGGAAGGACTCATTACGGAAGAAACTGCTTTGGCTTATGCTTCAAGAAAAGCCATAGTGGGTCGAGGCATTGATACGCTTAAAGCTGAAAAAGGTGAAAAGACCACCGATATAGATGGGCTTGCCATGGACAATGAATACGACGCCGAAACAAAATAAAAAGATAAGAAAGGAAATCTGAAAATGCAGGTTACCTGTAACGCTTGCCAGAGAAGCATGAACATACCAGATGAAAAATTGCCGAAAGATCAGGCCTTTTCAATTACCTGCCCTGGGTGTAAAACAAAAATTAAAGTTGATCAGCATTTAAAACCAAAAGAGAGTGAGCCGGCTCCCCCTCCTACGGCACAAGAAAAAGAAGAACCGGTCGATACATCTAGTATGGTGGTCAGTCAGGAAGAATTTGAAGACGATGACGAATTGGTAATCTATGAAGAAAACGATCAACTGGCTCTGGTTTTAGACGATAAAAATAAAGAGGTGTGGACCAAAGCTCTCGAAGAAAAAGAATTTAAAATTCAATATGCCAGGTCTCCTGAGCACGCAGTACATAAAATGAAATTTACTCATTTTCATTTAGTCGCTTTGAATGAAAATTTTGGAAACGTTGCATTAGACCAGAACATTTTCTATCAAACATTAATAGAAATGCCGATGGAAATAAGAAGAAATATCTTTTTTGCTTTAGTTGGAGCAAACTTTAAATCTCTTAATAATATGCAGGCCTTTCAAAAAAGCGCAAATGTTGTCATCAACGAAAAAGACTTGGGAAAACTGGGGGATATTTTAAAAAAATCTATTTCCGAAAACGAAATTTTTTATAAAGTATATAAAGAAACACTTCACGCAATGGGTAAAGCATGAGTCTTAAAGATACGCCTATACACCAGCGTTATGCCGATGGAGATGTCATCATCACGGAAGGGATAATGAGCAACAATGCTTATGTTGTTTTAAAAGGCACCGTAAGGATAACAAAAAAAATTGATAAAAAAATGGTTTCGGTAGGAACCCTAAAAGAAGGCGATGTGTTTGGTGAAATGGGACTCATTTCAAAATCGGTTCGGAGTGCTAACATTTCTGCGGTTGGGGATGTAACTGTGGGTGTCATAAATAAAGAAGCATTTGAAGGTGTAATGAAAGGTCTTCCTGAAGACCTTAAGCCCATCATCCTTTCTTTGGTAGAGAGATTAAAAATAACGACACAATTGTTGACACGAATCGGATTGGAACTTGAGACTACCAGGAATAAAATAAATTCCTACACTTTGAAAGAAAAAGAATAACTCGCAATGCCAACTTTTACTTATAAAGCCAAAGTTAAGGGAAAAGTCCAATCCGGAGAAGTCGAAGCGGAGGATGAAAAATCTGCTACCACGAAGTTAAAGCAGCAAAACATTCGCCCCACCTCGGTTAAAATAAAAGCCGAGAAAAGCTCTTTGTTTGGCGGGAAAAAAGTCCACAAAGTTTCCACTCGCGATGTAGTTATTTTTACGCGCCAATTTTCCACCATGGTGGATGCGGGGCTCCCACTTGTCCAATGCCTTGATATTCTTGGTAAGCAGTCTGATAACCCTACCTTTGGTGAAAAAATTCTTGGAGTAAAAGCAAATATTGAAATGGGGAACAACCTGTCAGACTCATTGAGAAAACATGAGGAAATATGGGATCAATTATATTGCAACCTCGTAGAAGCTGGAGAAGTGGGCGGAATTTTGGATGTTATTTTGAGGCGCCTTGCAGAATATATTGAAAAAGCAGAGGCTTTAAAAAAGAAAGTAAAGTCTGCGATGGTTTATCCAGGAGCTATTGTAACCGTTGCATTTCTGGTTGTGGCTTTTTTAATGATTTTTGTAATACCTTCTTTCGCTTCCATGTTTTCAAAAGGAGGGGCTACACTCCCTGGTCCAACTCAAATTGTAATGGATGTTAGTGATTTCTTTCAAAACCAATGGTATGTCATGATCGGGGGTTTCATCGCCTTCTTTTTTACCTTTAAGAGAACTTATGCCACAAAAAGAGGAAGAATAGAGATTGATCGGATAGCTTTAAAACTTCCTGTATTTGGTATGCTCATTCGCAAAGTTTCTGTTGCAAAGTTCACTCGAACTTTGGGAACTTTGATTTCCAGCGGCGTTCCCTTAATTGAGGGTCTGGATATCTGTGCGAGAACGGCAGGAAACTCAATAATTGAAATTGCCGTTGTAAAAACCATTGAAGCCATAAAAGAAGGAGAAACCATAGCTGCCCCACTTGGCCGTGAAGCAGTCTTTCCACCTATGGTAATCCAGATGATAGATGTGGGGGAATCTTCGGGCTCATTGGATAAAATGCTTTCAAAAATTGCTGATTTCTATGACGAAGAAGTAGATGCTGCGGTAGATGGTTTGACAGCTTTATTGGAACCTATGTTAATGGTGTTCCTGGGTTGTGTGGTTGGATTTATCGTAGTGGCCATGTATCTTCCGATTTTTAAAATGGGAGAAACTATTTAATTTCCAAAATTTTTTAATCCGTTATGATTCGCAATCAACTTACTATAGACAATGAATTAGGACAGCGAATCAAAAGAATAATGCTGTTAAGGGTATTTTTCTTGACGGGTTTCGTGGGCCTGCTCCTAACCTTTCAGGAGCGTTTGGGAATCACTGCCCCTATCGGCCCCCTTTGTATTGTAATCAGTATTGGGTTTTTTTTCTCACTAATTTACGTCCTCCTTTTTAAATTTTTACCCCTAACATTAGCGGCCTCATCTCAGGTGGTCGGTGATCTTTCATTGGTGGCTGGAATCTTATATACCACGGGGGGGATTGATAGCCCTATTTCCTTTTTGTTTCTTTTTGTCATCATTGCTACCAGTGTCATGCTTCCCAGGGCAGCGGTTTTTCTTGCAGCTTCAGGAGCCAGTATTATTTACGGAGGATTGATTGACCTGGAATATTTTGGTTTCATCAACCCGGTATATTTATTTCCAGAATCAAAAATATCATTTAAGAGCGGTTATGTTTTTTATATTATCTTTTTAAATATTGTCGCTTTTTATACTGTTGCTTATCTCAGCAGTTTTCTGTCCCATCGCCTGAGAATAATTTCAGATGAACTGAAAAAAACCAGTTTAAATTTAGAAGAACAAAGGGCCTTTAATAGAAATATTGTTCAGTATATGGGCAATGGATTGGTAACGATTGATCGAGAAGGGGTAATAACTTCGATAAATCCGGCAGCAGAAGCGCTAACCGGATTTTATGCGGAAGAAAGCCTAAAGCAAAATATAAAATCACTGATACCCTCCTTACAATTGAACAAACTTTTACTGGAAAATGAATCCAGTACGCTCCCAGATCAAATTGAAAGGGAGTTTGCAAGGAAAGATGGAAAAAAAATATTTTTACGAATAAAAGTCAGTAATCTTTCTGATTTGAATGTTCCAGGATATATTTTGGTTTTTGAGGATTTGACAGAAATTAGACTAATGCAGAATAAAATTCTACGTACCGAACAATTAGCAGCTGTTGGAAGGTTTTCGGCAGGGTTGGCGCATGAAATAAGGAACCCTTTAACATCTTTAAGTGGTTCTATTCAGGTTTTGGCAAAAGGACTCAACCTTAAGGACTCTTATAAGAAATTAATGGATATTGTTATTAAGGAAACGGATCGCCTCAATTCTATTCTTTCGGATTTTTTAAGTTATGCCCAACCAAAAAAAAATATAAATACAATTGTAGATTTGACTCAATTGGTTGAAGATGTAATTATTCTATTAAAAAATAATGAAGACTTTAGTTCCGAAAAACAAATTATATTTGAAAGATCTGCAGATCATCTTATTTTTAATGGAGATGAGGAACAGGTAAAGCAAGTTGTTTGGAATCTGTGTATCAACGCTCTTGAAGCTATGACGATAGGTACATTATCAATAGGGATAAAGGAAGTGCCTGGATATCATAATAATAATTTTCATGCCAATAAAAGAGGAGTGGTTTTGGAAGTTATAGACCAGGGATGTGGGATCGCTCCGGATCAGATGGAAAATATTTACGATCCATTTTATTCCAGTAAAAAAGGCGGGGTCGGCTTAGGTTTAGCAACCGTATACCAGATTGTTCATAGAAACGAAGGTGCGATGGAAGTAAATAGTACTCTTGGAAAGGGAACATCTTTTACCGTTTTTCTCCCAGACCTGGATTCATCTTTATCGTTGGCATCAAATTAATTAAAGGGATTAAAAATGTCTGATACTGGCGGACCCATAAAAATAACAGATACATCAGAAATTGCCGTTTGTACTTGTATGCAGTCAAACCACTGGCCTTTTTGTGATGCCACTCATCACACAACAGGCGGGGAACCTGAAATTTTAGAACTTGATAAAACTAAAACTTATTACCTTTGTGGTTGCTATAGAACTAAAAAAAGACCCTTCTGCGATGGTTCCCACGAAAAAATAAAAAAATCCTAAGCGAAAATTCATGTTGTTGAACCCAACCTTCCTTTTTTTCTTTGAAGATTTATTATGATCCAGGATATTTGTGAAAAAAATTTTAACTAAATTTCTTCCGCTGATTATTACTATTGTATTCGGCAATATTCTTCTGATATCAGGTTGTATGTCAGTCATTAAAGATGATGCCGAAGAAAATATGATATTTATCCCGGAAGGATCTTTCACGATGGGATTTAAAATTGACAACGAGAATGAGTGGGGAGATATGGATGAAGAACCGGTGCATCAGGTTACTCTCTCCTCGTACTGGATAGATAAATATGAAGTGACCAGTTCAAACTTTGCAAAGTTTCTCAATCAAAACAAAAATAAGGCTCATCTTTTCATCGAGATCACTCCTTCTGTTACGATTAAATTAGAAAATAATGCTTACAAACCCAGAGAGGGATTAGAAAATTATCCTGTTAATCGCGTATCGTGGTTTGGTGCGGACGCCTATTGTAAAGAAAAAGGAAAGAGGCTCCCAACGGAAGCTGAATGGGAAAAGGCAGCAAGAGGAACCGACCAGAGAGTATTTCCTTGGGGAAATGAATTTCCAGATAACAGTCGGGTCACCTTTAGAAGAAAATTTATTGAAAAAGGGTTCCAGGTTATGGAACCGGTGGATGGAATGAAAAATGGAGTCTCCCCTTATGGTGTTCATCAAATGGCAGGCAATGTTTGGGAATGGGTATCAGACTGGTTCGACTCGGTAGCATATCAGGATGAGAACAGGATAGACCCACAAGGTCCGGAGTCTGGAATAAGCAAAGTCCTTAGGGGTGGAAACTGGTATTACAAAGCCTACTATATGAGAACGACTTACCGCTTTAACGAAAAACCAGCAACCTTTAAAGTCTGGCAAGGCTTCCGATGCGCCCGCCGGGCAATGCCCGGTGATGGCTAATCATTTCCCATAGGCAGACACTTGTCATCAAACTTAATGCCCCAAGGAGGTACTAGCGGCTTTTTCTTTTGAGAGCTTTTTTTAGCATCCAGGAAACGTTAACTTTCGTTTTGCAAAACTTATAAATTGCTTCGTTCAAAGTTAACAAGGAGCAGTGATCGGTCAGTATTCCGGCTTCACTGCAATTGGAAACGACAACTGGGTTATCGCGTTTCCAGGTAGTAAACGCCCAACTGAACCATTGCTTTGAAACAGACATAGATTTCAGCGTGCGGAGTTGTTGATTGTTCATATCTGTTTCTAAAACGATGCTGTCTTTTTGTTTTTCGACCATAGACTTCAAACCTTTTCCAGCTGCATCGCTTCCATGACTATGTGAATTTTTCTTGGGATAGGATAAATCCTGTCCGACAAAAAGAATCGGATTGCAGCCCGCCTGATATGCAAGATCATAAGTAACAGATAATACAGTGCCGCCGGGTGTAAGAATGCCTACTTGCGGAGCCATTTTCTGGATTTCTACAAGTGTTGGAATATCTGGGGCGAATTTATTAAAAAATAAAACATCTCCTTGCCACAGCTCAAGAATACTAGGGTGAACAATGGTTGGAACAACAAGGGTAATTCCATGTTGTGGAACATTGCTCAGAAACCGCGCGATTTCTTCTTGAGGGTCTAGTACAACTACAAAATTAGGAACGATATCATGTGACAACAAAGGTTTTAATGCCGCATCGCAGCACAGGATAATAGCTTTTTCGCAGGCCTTTCGCAGATATCTTATATTTTTGTCCAAAGAAGGGCCGGCGCCGACAACAATACAAGGAATATCACGAAATCGATTTTTGAGCGCAATGACTCCAGGGTTTCTTTCAATGTCCTTGCGATTGCTTAGAAAATTTCGTTGCCAGACCTGGTTGAAACGAAGGAGAGTTGCAGATTTGACTTCGCGGATTTGTTCATCGCGGTTCATGGATGTAATGTAACAAAGTCGTCTGCCAGTAACAAGTGAACAAAAAAAAAGACCCGGGCTTTAGCCCGGGTCTCCATAAGATTAAAACTACTAATTTTACCTTACCAGATTCACGGCCTCGGTAAGAAGGTCGTCTGTCGTGGTAATGATCCTTGCGCTGGCCTGGAAGGCCTGCTGTGTTTGAATCAAACTTACAAACTGCTCCGCCAGATCAACGTTTGAAAGCTCCAGCGATTGACCCACAATGGCACCGAAACCACCAGTAGTAGCAAGACCAATTACGGGCTGCCCGGATGCAGCGGATTCAGCAAACAGGTTTTGACCCTGTCGGGTCAGGCCTGAAGGCGCCAGAAAGTCTGCCATAGCTACCTGATATAACGCGTCTGTTTGTCCGTTACTAAAGAGCCCACTGATGATCCCTTCGCTATCGACAGACAGTCCCACTAAAGTACCTGTGGTAAAACCATCCTGAGTCAGTGAGTTATTATTCGATTCTGCTGCAAAGCCTGTCATTTTACCCAGCGTTGCTCCGGCAGTATCAACAAGATCCCAAGTGAGAGATTGCGAGGCAGCAGCAGGATTGGCCGCAGAATAATCAATCACAATAGTTTGATCTGCAAGTGATCCATTAATATCTGAAAGTTGCCCTGAGGTGTCAAAGGTAACCGTTCCCGAGGCACCAGAAGTTATAGTTCCATCTGACGGGCTCATAGTATAAGTCCATGAGTTGGAAGTTGCGACTTTGGTAAATTGAATATTCAAAAGAATTTGTGAACCAACGGAATTAAAAAGGGTGACCGGTGAATTAAAAGTCGAAGCTGCAGTGGCCGCAGAATTCAAGTTGGCCCCCAGTTGAAAAGTGGTGGATGCTTGCGGTGCTGATTGCACACCCGCTAAATCTATATTCGATACGCTGGTGGATACAACATCATTGACAACTTGGTTGCCCTGTAAAATTTCACCGGTGATGGCTTGAACCAATCCACTTTCGTTTAACCTGAATTGGCCAGCCCGCGTATAAAAATTACCCGTTCCGTTATTAACAATAAAGAAACCGGAACCGTCAATAGCCATATCCAAGGCATTGGAAGAAGCTTCAAATGAGCCCTGAGAAAATTGCTGAATGGTTCCCTGGAGTTGTGAACCACGGCCCAATTGACTGGTAACAGATCCGTTGGTCAAAATAGTACTGAAAATATCACTGAATACGGCTTTACTTCCTTTAAACCCGACAGTGTTAACGTTGGAAATATTATCACCAATAATTCCCATTGCCTGGGAATTACCACTTAGGCCAGTGACCCCTGTGAATAATGAACTGACTAAAGACATATTAAATCTCCTCTTTCTATTTTAAAGACTGACTTTTGAAATTTCGTTTACATTGACTTTTTGTCCACCAACAATGGCAAAAGCTTCATTTCCTTCATAAATAATATCTGTTACAAGACCCGCGGCGAAAGTTTTTGTTTCAATGAAATTACCTACGGAATCTTCTGCAGTAATTCCAAAGGAATAGGTTCCTGCAGGAAGTTGTGCGCCTGTGGAATCTTTACCATTCCACACAAATTCTTTTATGCCTGGGCTTGAAGCACCGATACTAACGGAAGCAACATTCGCTCCTGTGGCATCAAAAACATTTACGGTTACATCAGTAGCTTCTTCTTCTAATGAGAAACTCAGGGTTTCTGTTTCCCCTTCTCCCAATTCAAAGCTGTTACCCGGAGCGTCTACGGTTTTTCCAATCAAGTTGACCATGGAAGAATTACTCAGTGCTAAATCAAATGCCTGACTGGCCTCCAGGTTATCGTTGATGTTTGTCAATTGTTCCAGACTACTGAACTGAGCTAACTGTGCAGCAAATTCCTGGCCTTCTTGAGGTGCAAGTGGGTCCTGATGTTCCAGTTGAGCGACCAGAAGTTTAAGAAAATCGGTTTTACCCAGATCGGCTCCTGAGGTTAAAGAAGAACCTTCTGAGTTTGTATTTGGAATCGGGGATAGTCCTGCGATCATATTTTTCTAGTCCTTAAAAAGTTAATTACAATTTTCTTTAAGCCAGTACGCTGATAGATTGGTTTCCATCAAAAATAAATTGAGTGTTTGTTTCTTCAAACTCTAAATCGATTTCAGATGAGGCGGTTTGTTCTGCATTCAAAGGGTTGGATGAATCCTTGTCGCCCAGCCCCTTTCCATTTTGGTTGGAGTTTTCAGATTCACCACCGACGGTTACTGAAAAGCTGTCGACCTTAAGACCTTGATCACTCATTGCATCGCGAAGCTGTCCGAAGTTATTTTCAATTGTCTGCTTCACTGCTTGATTTTCGGCAATGATGACTGTGCGAACAGAATCACCTACCGTAGAAATGTTCAATCGAACGGTTCCCAATGAAGGCGGGTCGAGCTTGACATGAACTTCATTTTGAGCACCGGTGGTGCGAACATTTAGTTTATTTACAATTTGGTTTATGATTTTGGTTTCCGATGCTCCGCGAGCAATCAGTTTTTCTGGCAAAACTGCTTTGTTGGCTTGGGTTGCCTTAATGGCGTTGTCTGCTGCAGCGGTGGGGGCTTGCACTTGAAGGTCTGGTCCTGCTTTAGCGGATTCAATTCCTTTAAATGCTCCCGCGTCTTTTCCACCCTCAGTTTGAACCAACGTCGCTTGGGCGTTATTGTCTTTCAAAAGTTGACTTAGGTTGGAGTCTTTAGCTCCCTTATCTCCTGTAGATTCTTGAGGAGTGATGCGTGGAGCTTCATCAGTTTTGGGAGTATTAGAGAGCTTTTCGAGTGAAGCAGCGCGATCCGTTTTTTCTGTCTTATTGGAAATTTCTTTTGCCTGGGTGTATGCACCCGCTTCATTTCCTTTATCCTTTTGTTCTGCATTTTTAGATGTTTGAGTTTGTTCTGCCTGTTTTAAAGTATTTTTTTCTGCCGAGGAAACCTGTTCGGCCTGAGCATCTTTTTTAATATTTAGTTCGAGGGCTTTATCAACTTCTTTTTGTGCAGGGGTAGCGGTTGTGGTTGTTGCTGGAGTTTTGAGATGGTTGAGTAAATTTTTTGCCTGCTCATCACTCAAACCTGATTTTTTAAGTAGGTTAATGGCTTCGCCTTCATGTTGCTGAAGTCGTGCGATAAGTTCACTTTCGGAAAGAGCATCAATATCCTCTCCTACTGTGATTACATTTTGATTCAGGCCTTGGGCGAGAGTTTGTAATAATGATTCAAAATCCACATCACCATTTAGTCCAAGATATTCTAGTAAAGCTTCAAACTCTTCTTGTTCAATCCCAAGCTCTTTTAATTTTTGAGAAAAAGCCGCGCTTTGTTCCAAGGCAGTATCTTTATCTACTGTATTGGTTGGGGTGACCGATTCATTACCAATGGATGCCGTGGTCTCCTCATACTTTCCCGAATCCGTTTCAGATTTGTCGTTATTATTTTTAATTTTAGGCTTTAATTTTTCAGCCTGTCCTATTTGGTCTTGGTTATTGTTTTGCGCCGAATCTCCAGGGTTTGCCTTTTGCGCTTGGTCTACTCGATCCGTGGCATTGTTTAGAAAATCATTAAAATCGCTATCACTTCCGAAATCTGGTTTGGGAGTGGTCGGTTCAATAGGGGGTTGGGGGGAAAACAAAGCTAAAACGCTTGAGTTGCTTGGCATCGATTAATTTCCGTTTAAGGGTTGTAAATATTATCCTGCAACCATTACTTGAGCAAAACCGATGCCAAATTCAAAAATAAATAATAAACACGTTTATTTATATAGACTTATAGAGTTTCCATATATTGAAAAATGCAGGTAAAACCGGTAAAAACTACCCTTTAGGAGGGAAATTTTTCCCTGTAATCGGGGGCATGGACATTTTAAATTTTCATTTTTTCATACAGTGGGTCTAAATGGCTTCCTTTCAAAATTCGGTAACTTATTGAATTGTAATGATTATTTAATATGGCATGTCAATTGCTATTCTATTTAGCAAGAATGAATTGCAGGATTGCTATGAGGCTAAATAGGCTGCGATATTTCAGTAATCTTGGAAGGATTGATAATTAAAATTCGTTAACTAATTAATTTATTGGGGCTTTAGACAGTGAACCAGTCCGAAGTAAAGTCAAATCAAAAACCTTTGTTAATCCATTGGATACTATTATGAGTTATTGGGTGTTCACTTTTGTAATCATTCTGGTCAGTATTTTAGTTTTTTACCTCCTTTTGCAAAAACCAAAGTCGGATAAGGCAAATCCCCAAGAGAGCCAGAATTCAGCAAATTCCATGAAAAAAGAACCTTTACCAGACTCTCCAGAAAAGGTGGCGGAATGGATTTTAAAGCTGGAAAAATCCCGAACAGAAGTAAAGGAAAGGTTAAGTCGACCCCCTACCTATTCTGAAAAGTTTTATGGACGAAACGAAATCACTTTTGAAATATTAAAAGAAATTCAAAAAGGAAGCTCAACAGTAATCCTGTATGGAAGACAAGGCATCGGAAAAACCACATTGGCTTTGGAGTTGATAAAAAAATACCAATACACTCATCAGAATATAAAATTATATTTGGATCTAAAGGGTGGGGGAAATGAGCCCATGTCGACTCGCGATGCAATGGTGCAAATTCTTCTTTCTTTGCGCCCGGCTGAATTCATTCCCGCAAACAAAACTCATTTAAATAGATTTTATAAAAAGGTATTAAAAAACCAACAGGGAATTCTATTTTTGGATAATGTTGCCCAGGCGGATCAGATTAAAGTCCTTAAACCATCGGATTCCTGGCTGGTCATTGCGACTTCAAATACCAAGATCAATCTGATAGGTGCTATCTCTAAGGAAATTCAGCCATTGCATGTGGATTCGGCTCAGGAATTTTTAGCGGACTGCTCGCTTAGATTGAAACCAAATTCAAGAGAGATTGCCAAATTGTGTCGGGGGCTCCCATTGGCTCTCGAAGTTTGTGGAAATTTTCTTGCCTACAATATGAAAATCAATCCAATTGACTTTTTAGCATTGTTTCGCAAGCACTGGAAAGACTCCTTGTTGGAAAAGAGCGATGAGTTTGAAGAGTCCCTACAAGCTGCCTTCAAAGCTATTTTTTATTCATTGAATGAAAAAGACCAGAAGGTCTTGTGTAGACTGGCCGTGTTCCCCGGTACTTTTGATTTGCAGGCTGCAGTCAGGGTGACAGAGCAGAATGAAGAATCTCTACAAAACTTGTTGAAATTTGGTTTTATAAAAAGTGACCTTATTAACAAACGATATGTTCTTCATAGTTGGATCAAGGAGCAACTCAAATATTACCTGCCGGAAGCAGATTTTCGGGAGGCGAGAATGCTGCATGCAAATTTTTATTTGTCAGTGTTGGACGCTGCGGCCGAATCTTTTTCCAAGAGCGGAGAAATAGCCGGTGAAGGCCTGAAGCTATTTCATCAAGAGTGGGAAAATATTAGTTGCGGATTAAACCGGGTCCATAAAGGTAGTGTAGAAGGCAAGAAATCCGCAGAGCTGTTTAGCTCTTATATGAGAGGGATCGGCCCATTCTTGTGTTTTCATTTTTTCCCTAAAGAGTGCCGGGAATTGCTAGAAACAGGTTTAAAAACTTCACAAAGGTTGCAAACCGAAGATTTGGAAACTTATCATCTCCTTAATCTTGGAATTTTTTTAAATTCCATATCTAAACACGAAGATGCTAAAGACCACCTCGATCAGGCGAGGAAGCTTGCTGAAAAGCTTGCAATGGTTGATTTGGAGTGCAAAATTCTTAACGAATTGGCTACCTATTTTATAGCTACAAAAAAATCGGACGAAGCGATTCAAAGTATATTAAAAAAACAAAGCCTTGAACGAATAAATGACATTGAGGTTGAATCGGAAATCAGTTGGGCAAGATTGGGTCTAGCCTATGAACAAAAAGGGGAATTGGAAAAAGCCATTCATGCATTGAAAGAAGGACAACATAAAGCAAAAGAAGCAGGTAATGGAATTTGTCTAAGTATAATATTCAACCATTTGGGTTCATGTTTTTCAGGTGCGAAGGATTATAAACAAGCTGAAGAATATTTTGAAGCCAGTCTATCACTGGCTCGCCGTCTCAGTAAACGGAAAGAAGAAATGGAAATTCTACATAAACTGGGAAAAATGTATGTGGAATCAGGAGACACCGAACATGCGATTCATATTTTTAGTGAAGGTTTAGAATTGGCCAAGACCTATCGCAACCCAAAATTTGAAGGTATCTTCCTGACACGAATGGGTGATACTTATGTATTAAAGGGTGAAAAACAAAGAGCGGCAAATTTTTATATGCGGGCAATGAGTCCGCTAAAAAAAGCCAAAGAACTAACCATGCTGGATGAAATCAAGAAGCGAATGAGCCGATCTTATGAAACAGGGGAAATAGAGTCTCCGGAGTTAGAAAAAATTGTGAGACCCGTTCATAAATCCAAGCAGGGAAAAGGATTGATCCTAATGCAAGCCAGAACCAGTGAGTTTATAAAAATTGGTGACAATAAAATGATCAATTACTACATTTCAAGCGTGGAAGAAATTATTCAGGACTATCAACTCAATCCAAGCGATTCTGAAATACGCGAAAAACTTAATAAACAAATGGATACTTTACGCGATAACAATCATCATGCCTGCGCTACCATCCTCAAACAAAAATTCCAACTCTAGCACTACTCTGCGTAGGGCCAAAAGGAGGGTGAGCCTTTTGCAAAAATCTCTGGCATTACCTCCCGCGTGTTAATCCTATCCAAAAACTTCCTGTCCCGGAGGGGTGCTAGTGGGGTTTTATCAGGTTTTGGTCGAAATAATTTATGGACATACCTGCATCGAGAACCACCCCCTGAGCATTGATACCGCTTGAACGCTCGCTCAGTAAAAAGACCGCAGCGTTGGCAGCTTCCTTAGTGGTGAGGGCCTTTTTTCTTAGCGTTGCTTTTTCAGCATGGAGGAAGGAATCAATATAACCCGGGATGCCAGCAGAGGCGGATGTTTTTAGAAGGCCGGGATTGATAGAGTTAAACCGAATTTCTGAAAATGAGCTGAACGATTTAGCGAGAAAACATAGTGTTGAATCCAGTGCGGCCTTAGCGGGTGCCATGTAGCCATAATTTTCTGCAGCCATACGGGTGGTAGAAATTGAAACTGTTACGACGGAGGCTTTTTTGTCTAGCAAACTCTTTAACGTATCAGCCAGTGCAATCAACGAATAACAACTTATGTCAATGGATTGTAAAAAATCTTTCCGAGGTGTTTCATGAAAAGGTTTCCAACCCTCCGAATAATTAGCAAACGCTATAGAATGTACCAGACCATGTAGGCTCTTATATTCTTTCCCGATATTATTTTTTAGACGTTCAATATCTTCAGGTTTTTCAACATCGCAGATGAATACAGGTTTTCCCGCGAGGAGTTTGTCGAGAGATTTTTTCCTGTCCTCAGACCGTACGCTATAAAGGACCGTGGCACCCTCTTCTTCCAGGGTTTTTGCAATATGCCATGCCACGCTTTTTTTATTTGCGACCCCCATCACCAGAATATTTTTATTTTCCAAGTTTAAAAAACTCATTCGAGATACTTTCAATCTAGAAGCAGATTTTCATTCATTCACTTCATATAGTTTTGATTTATTGCATCCCATGCTAATGGGACTCATTTTGCATCCTCAACCAGCATGGCAGTGAATTCAAGAGTTACAGCGGTTTTTCCATTCACGGATGCTTTGCCTGTCATATAAGCTGCAGAACTTACAAGGTCATTTAACTTTACTTCAATCTGTAAGGTGTCGCCAGGGTTAACGGCGTGCTTGAGTTTTATGTTGTTGACCCGTGTAAGAACAGGGATGCGACCTTCATTAGCAATACGCTTTCCCATCATAATCGCTCCCGTTTGAAAAATAGACTCGAAGATCAATACCCCTGGCATAATGGGTCGATCAGGATAATGGCCTTGGAAAAATGGTTCTCCGGGATCAATGGTTTTTTCGGCTTTGATGGTATCTTCAGTTTCTTCTATTACTTTATCGACGAATAAAAATGGCGGACGGTGTGGAATGTATTGAAGAAAATCCTGCGACATTATTATAGGCCTCCGGTTACCTCTAACACCGATCCGGTGATGTAAGAAGATTCTTTTGAGGCGAGAAACAATACGGGTGTGGCGACATCTTGCGCAACCCCAAATCGTTTGAGGGGAATTTGTTTTTTATAAGCATCCCTTTGCTCATCGGGCAAATCGGAAATAAATTCTGTATCGATAAAACCAGGGGAAACGCAATTGACAGTAATTTTTCTACTGGCCACCTCTTTGGATAAAGATTTAACCAGGGCAACCTGTCCCGCTTTCGATGCCGCGTAGTTGGCCTGCCCGGCAAAACCGATTTTGCCAATCGGGGAGGTCAGAGTAATGATGCGACCATATTTTTGCCGCATCATGTGCTGAACGGCAAGTTTGCAAACGTTAAAGGTGCCCGTCAAATTGGTATCGATAACATTGTTCCAGTCTTCCGTTTTCATCATACCTACTATAGAATCCGCACGAATTCCTGAACTGACAACCACGATTTGTGGAGCCCCGTATTTGCTTTCGACTTCTTTGTAAAACGTTTCTACTTCATCATAACGGGTGACATCAAATTTGTGAATGTCTAGACATTCTGCATGTGCTGAATTAGCCTCTTCAAATTTTTTTGCTTCTTCTTCATTGCTTCGGTAGGTGGCGATGACTTTGGCCCCTGATTTGAGAAATGCTTCAGAAATAGCCCGGCCTATGCCGCGCGTGCCACCAGTGACAACAGCAGTTTGTCCTTTAAAATCGAATTCCATGCAGCAATATTAAATTAAAATGGGAGAAGAAGAAAGGAAGGAGTTGCGGAAAACCATTTTTTCGGGGAATTGCTTTACGCGGTAACGAGGCTTGGGCTCAGTTGTCTCAAAAACTTGTCGGTTTCATTGGCTACAATCACTCCGTAATTAGCGGCTCCCAGCCAACCGGACATGATGATGCCCACCGATCCGGCATGGAATAGGCCATTGATTTGCTTGGGAAGATCGCGGCTGACTTTAAGGCCCTCAAATTTAGTGCCGAAAGAAGTTCCTGACGGATGCAAGGTATAGCGTTTAAAAGTTTTTGGCGTGGAGGCTTCTACATGGTCAATTTTATTGCGGATATCAGGAACATATTTTCCAAGTGCATCCAGGGTAGATTGTTCCAGGTCGTGTTTATCGCGCCGATATTCTTCTTCGCTGAGATTGGCCCAGTCTTTATATCTCGCATTGGTGGAAGATACGATGGAATATCGATCCGTCCCAGGACGAATTTCTGGATAGTAGAATGAAAAAGTGCGGCTGGTAATATCCTTGCTCAATATTTTTTCAGTACAGTATTCATCGGCTTCAGAAGAAAATAGAAGATCGCCTACATGCGGAATCACTTCACCTTTTTTGACTCCCATATAGACCTGACAACTGGAATTATTGAGCCGAACATTTTTCACCTCTTTAATATATTCAGGATCAAATTGTTCTTCACCAACGAGCTGTTCAATCGTCGTTACAATATTGGAATTTGAAAGAACGGATTTACAGGCTATGTCCTGACCGTTGATGCGAACGCCCTGCACTGTTTTATCTTCGACATAAATTTTTTCGACCATACAGTGAGTGCGTATATCCACTCCATTACTAAGGAGCTCTTTTTTCATTTCCTTGATAAGATGATCGGTGCCGCCTTGATAAGTGAAGACGCCCTTATCCATAAAGTTCGAGAAGACAATGCCATAAGTAATTGCCGGGTCATCAAGCGTTGAACCGTTGGCATAGGTGATAGGTTCCATAAGGAACCGCCAGACATCGGTTCGACCAGGAAAATATTTTTCAAATAACTCGCGCGTGGTCATAACCATGTCGTCGTAAAAATTCATTCCACGGGCGGTATGAAAAAATTCGTCAATGACTTCTTTAAGAATGCCAAAACGCTCTTTGAGAATATGAGTGAAATCGATTTTATCGAAAGAAGTATTTACAGAAAACTGGGGATTATCGAATCGGACGTTTTTGAGTTGAATGACTCGGTCGGAAATATCTTGTGACCAATATTTGCGAAGTGTTTTGATCATTCCGCAAGGAAAACCATGAAGGGAGATGTCCATGATATGACCTCCCTTGCGCTTGAACCAGGTTGCCATTCCACCTAGATTATAATGGTGTTCGGCCAGCAAGACTTTGTGACCCAGCTTGGCAAGAAGGTTGGCAGAGGTCATTCCTGCCAAGCCACTTCCTATCACAACGGTGTCGTAAGCCGACTGAATATCTTTTAACCAGTTTCGTGGCGGCGGTGGTTTACTCATTTACTTTTCGCAAGTCAGTTTTTTTTTTACGCCTATTTCTGCAATACGTGCAGATTGGCCATTGAAATGCCACTCAAAGTGGCGCCGATAATTCCCAGAAACCCCTGGTCTGTTCCACATATAAATAGATTGTTTACAGGGGTTTTACCATTTTTTATTTTACGTGGAGACCCATAGACAGCCCCGTTAAGGTGTCCGGTATATTTTTTGATGGTCTTCGGCGTAAACGAGTCTAAAAATACCACATTATCGCGAAAATCGGGAAAAAATGTGAATACAGACTCCAATGCCTGATTTCTCCAATTCTTCTTTGCCTGGACGTAGTCTTTTCGCGTTAATGAGTCCCATTGGGCGAAATTGGCCATATTTGTAAGTCGAATCAAACCCTCTTTCATGGGTTGAGGGTAACTAAAATTGTTGGAGCAGCAAAGAACTCCAGAGGTGATGTCGATCATATCGGCGGGAACCCTATAGTCGAATTTCGGCTGGGTAGAAAAAAAGACAATGCTTTTGTCGTAACCCAAGTCTCGCGGTTCGCGATCGACCACACATAAAGATTCCATAAAAGACATCCGACCGGTTTCACAATCTCCAGTTTCATTCAGTGGCGGCGAACAATGGTTCAAGGTTTCGACATAACCCATTGAAGAAATGACATTCTCTCCGTTCAACTGTTCGCCGTTTTCCAGAGTCACCGATTCTACCGTTCCTTTTTCTGAATTGATAGAAGTTACCCCAGATCCCATACGCAATTCTCCGCCCAGTTGTTTGAACTTTTCTTCCAGCAAGTGCAAGATATAGTTCATCCCACCCACCGGTTTGGCAAAGCCTTCGATGAAGATACTTTTGAACATGATGACGAACTGGTAAAAATCCATATCGCCTTCGCGTGCATTGCCGTAATACATCAAAGGACAGTTGAGCATGTCGATTAATGCAGGGTTCTTTATAAAACTTTCCAAAATGGGACGAGATCCTAAAGTTTCCTTGTCATTCAAGTTAAGTTCATCGAATGAGAGAATTTTTTCAACGAGTTTATTGAACCCGTCAATCTCCTGTGGGAACTGGTCGGCAACCTCCTGCCGAAAAAACTCAAAATCATTAGTGAAACGCAATACATGTTCTGGAAAGCGGATCTCTGACATATGCTGCTGGCAAAGGCGGAAATCGTCATGGCTGAAACGCAGTTGTTTGAGAAGTTTGCCAAGGGGCGAGTTGCGAACCCCTTTCGGAGTGAAATTGGTCATCGCATGCAAGCCGACATCGAAAGTCCGGTTCTTGCGAACATAATAAGAATTTAAGCCACCAAGGACGGTGTGTTTTTCAACGATGCATACTTTTTTGTTGAACATGGCCAGGCGAATGCCAGCAGCCAACCCGGAAAGACCGGAACCTATGATTATCGCATCGTATGCCATGACTCAAATAGTATAGATCAACTACCTATATAACGCCGATAGTTTCAGTTTTATAATTTGAATGAGAGAGGTTTTTTGGGTCAAAAATGCAGGAGGGGGAAACTAGCTGGCGGCAAGCCGGTCTTTTAATAGCGGTTGCAAATAAGTTATGCAACCTGCCAGTGTAGCCAGATGCTCGTAGTCTTTTTCTGGAACTTCAATGTTGAACCGTTTTCTAAGTTCCATAACAATATCCAGAAAATCCATGGAATCCAGATCAATCTGATCCCTTAGTTTGGTATTATCGTCAATTGAACTGATATCCTCATCAGGCGCGATATCCTCAAGAATGTTCAAAATGATCTGTCTTACTTCATCAATGGTCATCAATAATCTCCTTAATAACCCTGATTTTAGTTGAAGATACAGCAGATTTCAACCCCAAAATCTCGGCGAACCGCCGCTGGGAATAGGTCTATTCCCGCATTGCGATATCATCCCATTAAGCTTTTACTATAGGTTCGCTGGCATTGCTTCTCCCGGTAGAGAGCACAAACTGCCGAAGGTGGGTTATTTTTCTTTTTAAGCTATTTAAGTTAGGGCTGCTGACATTACCTCCCACGGGAGTTGGGGGTTAGACCTGCTCGTCTATCCTGCAAACTCTGCCTATAAATTGCTTGGCGGAATTAATCTGCTTTTCCTGATCGGTCGGGTGCCGGCGGCGGCGTTCCTTAAAAACCCTTTTAGGCCGGTTTCTTTGATCTGCCGGAATAGGGGTTTCTTTTGGGACTTTTCTAATTTCATCTAGAAACAGCATAAAACCTCAAATTTATAGCTTATATAAAGCGTTACGGCCTAACTTCCTGATAAATTAGCAAAATTACCTTAATATATATTGGTTTGGTTCTATTGGGATATTTCAGTGGTTTTCCTGAAAGATACTTATCACACCCATCAATGCAATTGCCGTAGCGCTAAATAAATAAAGCACGAGTCCTGTACCGTTATCTCCAAACAGTTCCAGCCAATGCCCTCGGTTGGAAACAAAACCCCAATAAAAAATAAAAAAATAAGATAAAAGGAGGCCTGTTTTATATCTTCCGCTATACAAACAAAAGAAACACAGTAAAAACATCAATCCAATTTGGCCGAAAGATATAATAAAAACCTTTTGTGAAAAAAACTCTACCATCTCATTGATACCATCCATAATATTCACCTAAAACATGATTCAATTTGGTTCCCTGGAGGATGCGGTCTAAAAAGATCCGCAACCCGTATCGAATACTTTACCAGGGGTCATTTATTTAAAAGCAAAATGGATACCAATTTGAAAAAAAGAATTTTTTGCATTTAGCAAAAAGAAATAACCCGCGATTTTTCATGACATTTGAAATCGAAAAAAATTGAACAGGAAGCAGAAGAAAAAACTCTTGAAAAATAAGGAATGGATTTAAAGTATGAAATAGTTCAAATTGGGTTATAAAAATTTACACAGGATAAACTTTTTTGAACGCCGATTATTTCAATTCGACGCCAGGATATCTATTATGCAGAAAACCCAGGGGAAGAGAAGGTAAGCCCTATAACTTGTAATGATCGGGGTGAGATTCAAACCGTTTTAATGCTGTGGAATAATCTTCCTGGGTATCAATTTCAAAACATCCATCTTCTTTAATATTCCAGGGGTGCAGAGGGGCATCCACCGCAAACTCGGTAAAAGGAATTTCCCAAAGAACTGGACGGAAATCTTCTTCCCTTTTTTCATACAGTTTTACAAATCGCGGAACATCTTCTTTGCATAGCATGAAGAATCCAATCGCTTCACCACCGAATCCGAATCCGGTTCGCTCGTCTTCGGTCAATGCTCGCTTTGTTATGAAAGCGTGAATGGTTCCTGATGGATTGAGCAAAACTTTTGCGCATTCAGCATCATCAATATCCGCAGGGATTAGGGCAAACGAAGAACGTTTAGCGTTCTCTACATAATCTGTCAACGCTTTTGGGGGATAGAGCACATCGCCATCAAGGATCAATGCTTCTCCCTCGCAGTGGCGAAGACCCATCACCATCGAAAGGGTGTTGCCTGTAGTGAGATAAACTGGATTGTCAATAAAATGGAGAGAAAGCTGCAGGTTTAATTCCAGTGAATAGTTTTTTACTGCTTCTCCATTATGCCCAAGAATCAGGTGGACCTTTTGGATGCCAAGATTTTGCAGACATTTTAAATGCCGCGAAAGAAGAGTTTCTTCACCAAAAGGTAAAAGCGATTTATGCGGCAAGTCCTGCCTGTCCAGCCGAGAGCCATATCCTGCGAGTAGTATTATTGCTTCCAAGTTTGACCGTTTAATTTTTTATGTTTTGGGAGAGGATAAAACTATTTAAAGAATTACAAAGCAAAATGTTTCGCATCAAAAAGTATAGACTTACTTCCTCCCTCGTAGAGGGTTATTTGGAGAAGGCCCAGAAGTGAGCCATGGGCGCGTCGCTGCGAAACCTTCTGAATTTAAGCAAAGTGTCGAGACCATCGGCAGTGCGTTCCACGTTACTGGGTTCGTCAGGGAAATCTCCCCAGCCTTGGTCATTTTTAATATCGATCAGCCAGCGAACCCCTTTTTCAATTATTGGGGCATACTTTTCTTTTGTTTTGAATGTATCAGAAACCAGCATCAAATTTCGACAGGCGTCCATGGTGTGATCGGTGTTTTCATTATCCCAGCTACCGTTTTCAGCCTGCTCGACTATCAAGGAGTCGGCAGCTTCGAGGCACATTTTTTTGGCAAACTCGATGCCATCCATAAAATAGGCTGGCACGAGAGTGTACTGCATTAAGTGAGCGGTGGTTTCTATCCCGGCTGGATGAAAAGTATCATCTTTCCAAAGCCCGGAATCTTTTTGCCAATTGGCAATATAGTCGAACCCGCGAATTCGCGCTTTGTTGATACGCTCATCATCTTTTTTATCCTGAGTGACTTGATAGATGGTGAGAAAGCAGGTAACAGAACAAGTAGTATCCAAATGCGACCATTCTTCGTCCGACCAATGCCCGTCTTCTTCCTGCATGGATAAAACATATTCCAGAGTTTTATCGATGGTCGATTGAATTTCAGGGTCTTTAATGACCATGTTTCCACGGCAAAGTTTTAGTCCTACAAAAGTGGTGATCCACATGGAGGTTTTTTCCGTATGAGATTCTTTAGACCAGCCGCCATCAGGATTTTGCACTTTCACGCATTCCTGAAATTCCTGAGGCTTTTCATCAGTAATATCCATATGAAGAATACAACGCAACACATGTTCCAATACTTCCATATCCTGTTCACCCTCAAGCAGACTCCACTCGCCTTTTTTTGATTCCAGATATTCCCATTCACTCTGGATAAGAGGATTCAATTCTTCCATCGAAATTGTGGTCATAATTTTTTCAAGTTGGTTTAAGTCGAAATATTAAGGGATATATTACAAAGTTTTATATAAGCGTCAAGGCAAAATGATTACAACTTACTGGGCAAAAAATTGGATTAAGAAAAGATCGCTTATTCCTTAAAATAAAGACCGTGAACCAAAAAGTATGAAGTTCAAACAAACCAGCTCAAACAGAAACTTCCTTAACCTGGACTTCGACCTTGAGTTGCTCGGTACCTCCGCCTTTAAAAATGGTTCCACTTACGGGTGTTGCGTCCCGATAGTTTCTTCCGCAAGCAGTTCGTACATGATCCTGCCCCACCATACAGCCATTGGTGGGGTCGAAACCACGCCAGCCTAAATAGGGAAGATATACTTCTGCCCAGGCGTGAGAGGCATCGGACTGCAGTTTGTTTTCATAATCACCTCCCGTATAAATATAGCCCACTCGGTATCGCGCGGGGATGTTAAGCAGTCGACAAAGGCAAATAAACAAATTAGCGAAATCCTGGCACACACCTTTTCGTAATGAGAAAACATCAAACGCCGTGGTCTCTAGAAAGGTGATGCCGGGTACGTAGGAAAAGTCTTCATGGATTTTCTTGTTGATGTCAATAAGGCTGTCGATCAAATGGGAATCGTTTCGCTTCACAAAACTCATGGCGAAATCATTTAACTGCCGAAGTTGCGTTTCCGGAAGTTCGGGTGGCAGTATATAGGGAAGCATCATCTGGCGTTGCCAGGGCATCCACATCAGCGGAATCTGCGAGCGCCGCATGACCGGACTATGGTCGTCCGGGGGAACGGCGTAGACTTTAACCCGGCTTTTCATTTTGATCAAAAGCTTCGAGTAGGTTTTAGTGATGTCGTAATGAATCGAATGGTTCGCAAACACATCTTCAAAGGGCAACATTTCGCCGTCGACCGAAAGCTCCAGCGTGGCCTGCACCACCTCTTGGATCGCGTCTTCCACCGGCTGCAGACGGAAAGTATGAGTACTATGCTCCACCGGAACGGAATAGTTGTATTCGGTAAGGTGGGCAATATCGTAGAATCGGTAACTTAATGGAATCCCATCCAGATCATGGGTGAGAGATTTTATATTGATGATATTTGAAAAACTTTCTGCAGCGGTGGGTTCTTCTGCAACCATTTGCGCGCTGGTTTGGGATTGTTCCTGTTGCTGGGAAACGAACAGTTCTGATTCCTTCGCGTCTTCTTCTTTTTCCGTCGGGAAATTTTCGGCTTCGATAGGAGGATTCTGGGTTTTCACCTTAGGAGGCTTGCTGTCCCAGTAAATGGACCCTCTACGAACGATGAGGAGATGCCCAGGCTTCATAGGAACACAGGGGATTTCATCGAACTGGAAAGACGTAACCATGAAGACCGTGCGTAGAGAATCGCGTGGGTCTTCGAGATCCAGAGAAACCAGCTCAGACTCGAAAACGGGCGATTTTTCTGCAGGCAACACTCTATGAATATAAAGGTTGTTCTCCGAATTTTTCCCGTGGTAAACAGCCATACTTCTGCCATCGCTAATAACGATGTCGGCGTTTCCCGACTCGTCCAGCTTTTCCATCCAGGCTAAAAGTTCGCTACCCTCAATGTCGGTCAAGGCTTTCGCGGACGATTCCAGGAGTTTCCCCAGCAAGAAACAAAACGCCAGTTCGGAATCGGTTTTCCCAATAGGTTCGAAAATACCGGATGGGTCATTATGAAGTTCCATCAGTGTTTTCGGGTCCAACTGACCGTTGTGCAGGAAAAGCCAGTCATAGCCGCCAAAACTACGCCGGAAAGGCTGGGTGTCGTGCTGGGTATATTGTTTGCTGACCCCCTTTACCTTGCTCATAAAAATGGTGGAACGAAAACTGGTCCCGTCCTTAAGTGTGTCCAACAGAGTCTGGGAATCCTTGGCCATGGCGTCCTTCACTATGGAGGCCCCGTAGTCATCGTTGGGATACCAGCCAAAACCCCAGCCCGGAGTTTTTAGAGCCTGGGAATTTTGATCAGTCGGGAATGAAATCGAAGGGGAACCCATGCAATCAAAATTAAGCGCGAGAATTTCTCCGTACATTTTGCGTTTCGATATTTTGTTAATAAAAAGGAATACTTTTACAGTTTTTATTCCATAATAACTAGCACAAACTTAGCCAAAAAAATAACCATTTTAATTTCAATATAATAATCCATGAATGTAAGAATTGCCAACACCCCTTGACGGGAAATTCATACAATCGGATGATCCATATAAAACCACAGATCGCTACTTACCCTTAAGTCACTGAACCTTTTTTCTAAGGTCTAAGGTGTGAGGAAAATCCGGATTGATCTCGGTGGGAGGGATCTTACACTTATCAGGCGAATGCCCCATGGCCTGAAATCGGGAAAGGCATCGTCCTTCGGCCGCCTGCTCGGTTACGGGAAGGTCTTCCTCATTACGCCCGCCCTGATGTTCGACATGATAGGTGCAGCCTCCAATGGAACGGTTATAGCGGATATCGATCACGTCAAAAACAAGCGGCGAGTTAATAGGAAGCGTTGGATGCAGGCCGGACGGGAAAGACCATGCTTTAAATCTGACGCCGGCAATAAACGTCCCATTTTCGGAAGTGGGTTTCAATGGAAGGCGACGACCGTTGCAGGTAACAACATAATGGGAATCAATAAACCCTTCTATTTTTACTTGCAGGCGTTCCACTGCCGCATCCACGCCGCGGCTCACGGCTCCCTGGTAGAGCTCTTCTCCCATCACATTCCACGACTCAAGTGCCATTCTTAATTCTAATTTGATAGGACCTATTTGGATCGATCCGTATTTCGGAAATCTGAATTCTAAAAAGGGTCGGAACCAGTCCAACTGAAAAGAATATCCATTTGCGTTCAACCGATGGAGCACATCGGATAAATCCTCCCATAGTCGTTGAGGAAGCATGAACTGGTCATGTAACCGGGTTCCCCAACGGATCAGTTTATGATCGTAAGGCGTTTTCCAAAAACTTGCGATGCATGCCCGCACCAAAAGCGCCATGAGAAGGCTCATCTGAGGGTGAGGGGCCATTTCAAACCCCCGCATTTCCAATAGGCCCAACCGCCCTGTATCGCTGTCGGGACTGTAGAGTTTATCGATGCAAAACTCCGCCCGATGGGTATTGCCCGTCAGGTCGGTAAGCAAGTTGCGGAATAACCGGTCGACCAGCCAAGGAGGCACTTTTTCCTTTTCCGAAATTTGGTCAAAAGCGATGTCAAGCTCATAAAGCGATTCATGTCGCGCTTCGTCAATACGGGGCGCCTGACTCGTTGGCCCAATGAAAAGAGATGAAAAAAAGTAAGACAAAGACGGATGATTTTGCCAAAAGAGAACTAAACTTTTAAGCAAATCCGGACGCCGCAAAAAAGGACTGTCTTCTGGAATTGCTGCTCCCGTGACAAGATGATGCCCCCCCCCGGAGCCAACACGTCGCCCATCGGGCTGAAATTTTTCTGGGGTGAGCCGCGCCAAGCGGGCTTCTTCGTAGATGGTTTGTATGATGTCAACCAGCTCGTTCCAACTTTCCGCGGGTTGCATATTGATTTCTAAAACTCCCGGATCGGGGGTGACCTTAAAATTCTGAATCCTGGGGTCTGTAGGAGGACTATATCCTTCCAGGATAACCGGAGTGTCCAGTTGTTTGGCGACCTTCTCAATATGTCCGACCAATTCCAAAAAATGTTCGATATGTGATATAGGAGGCAAAAACAAATGCAACTTGCCTTCCCGGCTCTGCGCGCATAGTGCGTGTCGGACTAAACCTGCGGGGTCGTTCTCGAAGGACTTGGAACTTGCCGCTTTTTCTTCTTCCGGCGTCACATTCACAAAGTGATACCCCATTACGGGGAGTTCGCCCATTGGCTGAAAAGGATTTCTTTTTGCAAAAGTTTCTTCTTCCGCCTCCGGCACAAAAGGCAAGCTGTGCAACGGCAGGCGCAAACCGATTGGGGAGTCACCGACGGCTAAGATAAGTTGACCTGAACGAAACTTCCAAAGGTTGCTGATCCATTGATTTTTTTTCTGGGAATAACTCAGGGGCAATACAAAACCCACCGGATCGGCGAGATGGCTATCCAGCATTTTTTGCAGACGTTTCCTTTCGGTTTTTTCAAACAAATCTGTTTTGTAAATATCGCCTTCGATGGGTAGACGGTTCTCTTTCCAAAGATAATACGCTGCATCCTCTCTTGCAGGCAAAATGGCCTTGCTGGAAATGCCCAAGGATTGGGAAAGATGGGACATAAACCGATCCGCCGTTTCAACATCGTGGCCGTAATCCTTACCAGACTCTGCCAACAGAGAGTCGTCTTTCCAAATTGGATTGCCATCTTTCGACCAGTAACAATTAAACGACCAGCGCGGCAATATTTCTCCCGGATACCATTTTCCCTGCCCGTGAAACAGCAATCCGCCTGGCGCAAAGCATTTTTTTAACCTTAAAAACATGTCGGCGCCGCGTTCTTTTTTTCCCTCGCCCAACGCCTCAATCTTCCATTCTGCACCTTCACGGTCATCAATCGAAACAAATGTGGGTTCCCCGCCCATCGTAAGACGCGCGTCATGTGCCTCCAAGTCATTCTCCACCTTTTGCCCCAGGGTATTGATTTCGGCCCATTGCCTTTCAGTGTAAGGCTTGGTCACGCGGCGGTCTTCTTCGATACGAACGATGGACATTTCAAAATCCATCTTGGCCTCGCACTCTTCCATAGAACCGGTAATGGGCGCTGCGCTGGATGGGTTGGGGGTACAACATAAGGGGATATGCCCTTCGGCGGCAAAGTTTCCGGAGGTGGGGTCGAGTCCCACCCACCCCGCTCCCGGCAAATAGACTTCCGTCCAGGCGTGCAGGTCTGTTACGTCTTCCTGCGGCCCCGGCGGTCCGTCGAGAGCTTCGACATCGGCTTTTAGCTGAGCCAGATATCCCGAGGCAAAACGAGTAGCCAGAC
>CAZECX010000023.1:0-33534 GCA_964510965.1 uncultured Nitrospina sp.
ATGCGCCGATGATAGTGTCTTCCTGTTGCTGCATGCGCAGACTGACCCACCCAAGAATGAACGCAAAGACGAGCGCTGCAACCAAGGCTCCTTCAATAGGTGAGCGACCGAGGTAATAGGCAATTCCCATTCCTCCCAGCACGGCATGGGCGATACCACCTGCAAGGTAACCGATTCGCTTCACAACAACATAAGAACCGATGGCACCACAGGCTACGCTGGCGAGAATTCCCCCCATCAGAGCATTTTGCATGAAGGATTGTGTAGAGACGGCTTCCAGGAAAGAACTCAATGGGAGTCCTCCCCTTCATGGTGATGGTGTACCATGTGAACGTGAGTGCCATAGAGGTTCTCGATAGTTTCTCCTGTAAGCTCAGAGGTAGGATGGCAAATCAGGGTGCGATTGATGCAAGCAACTTTTGTGATGTACTGAGATATGAACCCAATATCGTGAGTCACAACGATGACAGTGATTTTTTCGTTCAATTTTTTTAAGAGATCAAAAATATCTTTTTCTACTTTCATATCCACGTTGGCGGTAGGTTCATCAAGAATCATGATTTCCGGATTGCAGGTAAGTGCGCGAGCAATCAGCACCCGTTGCAATTGCCCTCCTGACAAAGAACCAATGGAACGTTTTCTTAAATCGAGAACTTCCACGGCTTCCATAGATTCTGCTGCAAGTTGTTTATCCTCTTTACTGAAAAGGCCAATGCTGGATGTTTTTCCCAATCGTCCCATGAGAACTGTTTCTTCAACGCTAATGGGGAAATCTCTGGAGAAAGGAGTGAGCTGTGGCATATAACCAATTTCTTTCACCGCTTGATGCGCGGGTTTTCCCAGTACTTCTACTGATCCTTTATCTGGTTCCAAAAGACCCAAAATAATTTTAAGAAGGGTTGTTTTGCCACTGCCATTGGGGCCGACCATGCCGACAAATTCTTTGGCTGCTATATCTAGTTGAACGTCTTCAAGAATAGCCGGCCCTCCATAACTGAAATGGAGATCGTGGATTTTTATTACAGAGTTTTCGCTCAATGATTTACTCCAGAAATTGCTTTTGCCGTCTGCCGCATATTTTCGAAATAGTTTTCTGCTAGAGGGTCCATTTCCTGAACAGTGGCTCCGATCATTTTAGCGACTTTTTTAGCTACCGAAAGGCCGAATTGCTTTTGTACAAATATAATTTTGATATGTAATTTTTTCCCTCTATTGATTATTTCCTGCAATGCTCTAGGTCCCGGCTCCTTTCCCTGATGTTCAATAGAAATCTGCTCGAGGCCATAGGCTTCGGCGAAATAAGACCAAGCTGGATGAAATACCATGAAACTGCGGTTTTTTCCCGTTGCGATAATGTCACGGATTTCCTGATCCAGAATATCCAAGTCCTGGGCAAGGGCTAAATTATTATTTTTAAAAAATTCTGCTCTGTCGGGTTTTTCTTTCGACAGGACCGCTTCAATTTCTGCAGCCATTTTTTTGGCAAGGGAAGGGTTTGTCCAGATATGTGGGTCCCCTTCTTCATGTGAATGGGTGTCAGAAGGCAACTCATTATGTAGGGGCATATTCCTGTTTAGAGGAATAATTTTCAGATCAGGCTGAATGGCTTTGATTCGAGATATCCAGATTTTTTCAAAAGGAACCCCAATACTGAAATACAGTTTTGCGTTTGCTAGTCGACTCATTTTTTTAGGGTTCGGATTAAATGTTGCCGGACTCTCACCGGACTTGACCATTACCTCCACTTCAACTTCATTTCCGCCAATCCGTTCAACAAAATACTTTTGCGGTGCAATACTCACAAAAAGGGGGATGGGTTCGGCCCAGCCCTTAACGGGGAAATATAATATTTGTGTCAGAGCGACTGCAATGACGCTCTTTATAAAAAATTGTTTCATTTATCCTTCTAGGTTGCTCAGGGTCATAGTAACTAAATGCTTGGATCGATCAAAAGAGGAAAGTTTTCAGTATAAAGCATTTCGACTAAACATAAGGATATTTATAATAACCAAAGAAGGCCGAATGGAAGGCTAAATAATAAAAGTCCCAGGGCTATGTTAATGCCATGAATCAAGAATAAATTGTCGGTGATAGGAGAGATCATGACTTCGGTTCCCACGCGGCGAACAGCATGTTCGATATCGGCAGAAGTGATTTCTTCGGTATCTTTCTTTTGCAATTCTTCGACTACCTGATCGAGAAAGAAAAATTTTAAAACTTTCAAGATCACGCTAAATAAAATTCCCGAAAAGAATCCTGTTGGTCCACCTTTTTGTTTGAGTTTGGCTAGCAGTTCGTTGCCGACCTGGTCATATTTCGCCTCCAACTCGGGACGAGGAATGTTTTTCTGGAATTTTGGGATTCGACCAATCACCTCACGTGTAATCCAATCCAATAGCTGCTGCAACCCTTCAAGACCTTCGCGAATTTTTTGGATCATCACTTGCAGTGCGCAGGCAATCCAGCCATGCATAACCCCAAAACCGAGATACCACATGGAGACCAGGAAAAGAATTAATGTTTCGAGCCAGCCGCTCCAGTCGGCTACATCCAAAACCTGTGAGTCGAAGACGATGGCAGATAAAATGCCCAATCCCAAACCAGTAAAACCAAAAAGAAAAAGTTTTTTTAATGTTCCAAGCAAAAGGTCACGAAAAAAAGCCAACCAATAATCGAGTAATTGAGATTTATTCATTCTTTAATTAACGGGTGTGATATTGGGGTCAATATTTATGGATATAATCAAGTCTCCGCGTTTATTGTTTTGAGTGCGACCCTTGTTGCGTATGCGTAGTTTTCCTCCTGATGGAAAATTGGGAGGGATGCGGACCATCAATTGTTCTGTAGTACCTTCCACTTGGTAAGAAATTTTTTTACGGGTGCCGTTCAATGCGTCAATAGGAAGGATTGAAATGGCGAAGTCCATATCGAGAGGAGACTTTGTTGTAGATTTATCAAACATCGCTTTTAAGTTGCTTACTAAAGGATTTTCTGGCTTCGGGTTTTTATCTGGCTGCGCTGCATCTTTCGCCTTTTTCATTTTATGGAGGGTGTAAAGAGAAGTTCCAACCACTTGGGCCAGTTTTAATCCCATGCCAATGCGACCAATGGGACCCGGAACCATTCTGAGGATTCGTCCCAAGCCTCCAACGGCCCCACCAAAAAAAACCGTCTCAAAAAAATTGTTTCCTGATCGATAACCTGAACGGTTGAATTCGCGGTTGAGTTCTTCAAATATATCACTGGCATTTTTCCCCTGAAACATACTGGAGAAAATATCTTCCTGGGAATATTGAAACCGGGAGGAGCTGCGGCCGGCAAGGTGATCGGCGCGGAATCGATCGTATTCCTGTTTTTTCTTTGGGTCACTTAAAACTCCATAGGCTTCGGTGATTTCTTTGAATTTATTTTCGCTTTCAGGGTCGTTGGGATTGTGGTCTGGATGCAGTTCCAAAGCCAGTTTTCTGAAAGATTTTTTTATCTCATCTTGCTTGGCAGAATCGGATAGATTGAGAATTTTATAATAATCCTTGAATTCTTTTATTCGAGCCATAAGGTGGTTGTTACATGCCCAATTTTTGAGGATAGATCGCTTCAGCCTTTTCCGGGCCTTCGAGTTTTGTGCTATTTCTTTGGGTTGAAATTTTGAAGGTCTCATCTGCATGCAGACGCTGTTTTAAATTTTCAAAATGAACTTTCATTGGCAAAACGGGGATTTCTTTTTCCTGGGGAATGAGAATGAAGTTTGTTTCTGCAAGGACATCCCGATACTTTCTTTTCATATTCATTTTATAGGCGTGATAGCCTTCCAGCTTTTCTACGCCGGCATAGGGTTCGTAATTCAGGATCTTGTACTGTTCAGGAATATAAACGTTTGCGAAATAGTCTGAGCCAAGGGAATGATGCACTGTAGTTTTAACCTTCAAGACTCTTAAGCTTTCATCGGTTGGAGTCATTTTCATTTCTACCCAGTAACTTCGGTCATGGAAATTTAAATTTTCAAGGAAAACTATTCCATACAGTGCGTTGAACTTGAATTGAATAAAGATTCCCAGAAATACCCAACCGAAAACTCTCCAAAACTTCCTCACAAATATCTCCTCATTCCTAAAAATAATGCCGGATTTGGCCCAGCCGCCACTTTAAAAGCTAATATTATCAAATTTTTCAACTACAAATGCAATTTGTTCTGTGGTCTGAAAATATATTTGGCATGGCTTAATTATTGGAAGGACATTTAAAAAATCCACTTTCCATTTATAGGGGAAATGTGTTGACAAAACTGTGACAAGTTATTCAATTAAAGGCAGTTGACAGGTTTACAGTACAAATGGTAAAAGCATTATTCTTCATATTTATGAAGGCTAATTTTAAAATTTTTTCCAGCTAAGGGAAAGGCGTTAGTGGCAATATGAAAACCTTATCGATTCAACAAAAAGTGTATGGCGCAATTGCAATTTTATCCTTGCTTGTGGTTATTGCCGGAGCCGTCATTGACCATTACTCATCCAAAATCTCTGAAGATGCGGTAATTATGGATGCGTTGGGGCGCCAAAGAATGTTGACTCAAGCCATGGGGAAAGCTGCGTTTGGTTTCGCTATGGCTAAAGGGCGATTGAAGACCATTGAGAATGAAATCACTTCCCTGGATTCATATATAACAATTATGAGGGGTACTTATACAAAGTCCATCATTAAAACTGCCAAAGGAATTAAATTGCCTATCAGTATGGACCCGGAAGGTGAAGGACACCCTGCGGTTCCTTTCCCCGCTACTTTTGCCCGAAAAGTGAATGAAAAATTTAAGAGTGCCGGTACTCTTGATGTGGATATCATTGCAGAGAAACCGGTCAACCCTTCCAAGGGCTTGAAAACAGACATGGATCGGGAGGCGAATGAATTTTTAAAAAACAATTCCGGCAATGTTTTTACAAAAACATATGAAGAAGATGGGAAGTTGTTCGTCAATGTTTACACGGCGGATAAAGCTACAGTGCCTGTTTGTGCAGGTTGCCACAATCAAAGAATGGGTGAAAATTTCCAGGTTGGCGATATGTTGGGAATTAGACGTTTTAAAACTATTTTTTCGAACGATATTGCAGTTGGAAAAAAAGAACTGAACGCTTCTCTTGATGAATTCCAAACAGCTAAGAAAATATTTGAACAGACGTTGCAGGCGGCAAAGGTGGGAGGAAAATATCCTTTAGATTTAAAAAGTACAAAAATGGGAAGACTTGAAGCCATTGCAGAGCCTGATATTCAAAAAACCATTTCTCATCTTGAAACGGAGTTCAAGATTTTTGTCGACTTTGTTCAAAAACTTGTGAATTCAGAGGTAAACTCCGCTCCCTACCGAAAAGCTCAGGCAAATATAATTGCAGAATCGAACAAGCTGCGAGCTGAAAGTAACCAGTTGGTGCAGCAGTTTAAAAATAAGGTCTATACTAACAATCAAGAAAATTTAAATTTTGCCAATACGGCTTCTGGTATTTTGGCTTTGCTCATTCAAATAGGTATTGCCTTGTTTTTGACAAAGGTGGTCATTCGCCCAATCCAGCAAACCTCTTCTGTTTTGAGCCATACTGCACAGGGCGATTTGCAGCAAAAGGAGTTACCAGTTACTTCCAATGATGAAGTTGGAGTGTTGAGTCAGTCCTGTAATACTTTAGTAAAAGGATTGCAGGATTTCATCAAACATTCAGAAGAAATTTTAAGTGGAAAAAATACGGAGGAAGAGTTTGGCCTGAAAGGTGAATTTGAAAATGCTTTGGAAAGGATGATGCATCAGGCGGAAGAGAAACAAAAAGCCGATGCTGAAATGGTGAAGGTAGCTGCACTGGTGGAAAACAATCCCGGTAGCATAATGTACGCAGATTCGGATCTTAACCTGCAATACCTCAACCCTGCAGCAAAACAGTTATTCATCAAGCTGGATGAGTATTTCCCTGCCAAGGCAGAAGATTTAATTGGCAATTCTCTGGCGTTTCTTGGCAAGGACTCAGCTGCGTTCCGATCCGTTGCTACCAATGCAAATAAACTGCCTTATCGAGAGATGATTGAAATGGGGCCAGAAAAACTGGATATGCAGGTGGCTGCGATTAAGGATCGTGATGGAAAATTTCTCGGACCCATGATCACTTTGGAAGTGGTTACTGAAAAAATTGCTACTGAGCGAAAAGCTCAAGAAATGGCCGAAACCGACAGAAAGAAAGGCGAAGAACTGCAAACCAAAGTAGATAGTATGCTCGATGTTGTCAGTGCTGCGGCACAAGGCGATCTGACAAAATCCATTTCCGTTGAGGGAAATGATGCCATTGGCAGGATGGGTGAAGGTCTCGATGCTTTCTTTGAAGACCTGAGGAAAAACATGTCGAACATTTCCGAAATGGCGCAGTCCCTGGGAGATTCTTCCAACAACCTGTCTTCAGTGAGCCAGCAAATGGCGGGCAATGCAGAAGAAACATCTGCCCAGGCCAATGTAGTGTCTGCAGCTTCCGAAGAGATCAGTCGAAATGTGCAGACAGTGGCTACGGGTTCTGAAGAGATGAATTCCAGCATCCGCGAAATTTCTCACAATGCACAGGAAGCCGCCAAGGTTGCCGCATCAGCAGTTATGGTTGCTGAAAAAACCAATGAAACGGTCGGCAAACTGGGAACAAGCAGTGCTGAAATTGGTGAGGTGGTTAAAGTTATTAACTCCATTGCTGAACAAACAAATTTGCTGGCTTTGAATGCCACCATTGAAGCAGCCCGAGCAGGGGAGGCCGGTAAAGGCTTTGCGGTTGTGGCGAATGAAGTAAAAGAACTGGCAAACCAGACTGGTAAAGCCACTGAAGAAATTAGCGGTAAAATTCAGGCTATTCAGACGGATACGCAAGGAGCGGTTGATGCCATTGCAGAAATCAGTCAGGTTATTAATCAGATCAATGACATTTCAAACACCATTGCAAGTGCGGTCGAAGAGCAAACAGCGACCACATCTGAAATAGGAAGAAACGTGGGTGAAGCAGCTAAGGGAAGTTCTGAGATTAATCAGAATATTTCAGGGGTAGCGCAGGCCGCAGAAAACACGTCTCAGGGTGTCAGCCAAACCCAGGATGCCGCTCAACAATTATCGAAAATGGCCGATGATCTGAAAAAACTGGTTGGACAGTTTAAATTCTAATTCCTCATCTCAATCAACTCTCCCAGTTTCAGGGGAGAGGTCTTAAAAGCGGCAAAGCAGAGACTTTTCGCACCAGAATGCCTACAAAATGCTTATTTTTCCCCTCCTATAGTAACATTTTCCATAATTCACTAAACCGAATTAATAATTCCGATTGCAAAACATTCCTAATAGCTCAAAAAAGTATTGACTATATTTTCAGCACACTTACAATCACCCTTTATTTCTAATAAAAATTAAAAGCCTTTTTATTCTTTGGACTTTTGTCCCGTCCAGAGAATTTGATGGTTGTTATATTTTTTTTGATCCGCAGTCAAGTTTAGGTTGCCAAGTAGGAATTATTCGGGAACCATATTTTTATTGGAATAGGTTATTGGTCAATAGATGAAAACGTTAGGTAAAAGTAATTTTATTTGAGGAAACCTTGATGAACGAAGAGTTTTTAAAACAGAATTTGGGGAGAGTCATGTTCTCCATCGTTGGCATCCTTGCTGTCAGTATCATTTTTTTGATTGTTTATATTTCCCGGGCGAGTCTCGAAAATACAGTTGAGGCAAGCAAGCTCAATGCGGTTTCTATAATCGATCAATACAAAACCCTTCGTGGTTATTACGTCAAGAGTGTTGTTAAAAAGGTTAAAGGAAATGAAACGGGATTAAAAATTTCCTACGATCATAAAACCATGAAAGACGGCATTCCTCTGCCAGCGACCCTGATTCACGATATGAGTGAATTACTCAGCAAAAAGAGTGGCGAGAATGTGAAGTTAAAACTTTATAGTCCTTATCCCTTTCCCAACAGAGCAGGTAGAACCATCGATGCTTTTGGCAAGGAGGCCATGGCGTTTTTTGATAAAGATCCTAATTCTGTTTTTGTAAGACAGGAAAATATGGGCGGGAGTGATGTGGTGAGAGTGGCTGTAGCCGATAAAATGATTGCACAGGCCTGCGTGAACTGCCACAACAGCCGGCCCGACACCCCAAAAAATGACTGGCAACTGAACGATGTTCGTGGTGTTCTTGAAGTCATTTCACCCATTGGTACGCAGTTGGCCAGCAATGGATCAATGCTCAACAAGGTAATTGGTATTTCCGTTTTTGTAGTCATTCTGGTTGTACTCATGGTAGCAGGTATTTCATTTTTCTTGAAGTCGATGAAGAAATCAGAAACGGAAGCGGCAAAAATTGTTTCCATGGTGGAAAATACTCCTACGGCAACAATCTTTGCGGGAACCGATGGGATTATTGAATACTTGAATCCGGAGTCGATGACATTGCTTAATAAATTAGAAAAGCAACTTTCTATAAAAGCAAATAATGTCGTAGGTCAATCAATGGATCAATTTCACAAAAACCCTCAGCATCAAAGAAAAATTGTTGCTGATCCCAGAAATTTACCTCTCAGTACTACTATCCAGTTGGGTTCGGAAACGGCAACGCTGGTGGTGAGTGCAGTTATGGATCAAGATCAGAATTATTTAGGGCCGATGCTCACCTGGGAACTTATCACTGAAAAGCTTAAGGCTGAACAGGAAAAAGAAGAGGCAGCAAAAGAACAAGAAGCTCTTAAACTTGAACAGGCTGAGCAGGATAGAAAAGTGGTAGAAGAAAAAGCAGCTCGAGATAAAGAAGTGGCTGAAAAGGAACAACAGCAAGCTCAGGAATTACAGGGTAAAGTTAATTCCATACTTAATGTTGTTAATTCTGCCGCCGAAGGTGATCTCACTCAGGAAATTCCTGTCTCGGGCAGTGATGCCGTTGGACAAATGGGCGAAAGTCTGACCAAGTTCTTTAAGAACCTCAGAAACGACATTGGGAAAATCGGTCAGAATGCAGAATCCGTCAGTGCTGCGGCGGAAGAACTAACAGCGACGAGCACAACTATGTCTGCCAACGCCGAAGAAACTTCCGCGCAGGCAGGGGTGGTGGCCACCGCCAGTGAGGAAGTAGGTTCTAATGTCCAAACAGTTGCTACGGGCTCAGAAGAAATGGGAGCCAGCATCCGGGAGATTTCAGAAAATTCTTCAAAGGCGGCAAAGGTTTCTACGGAGGCCGTGGAAGTTGCTAAAAGGACCAATGAAACCATTAGCACTCTAGGTGAAAGTTCAAAAGAGATTGGTGAGGTGGTTAAAGTGATCACTTCCATTGCTGAACAAACCAATCTTTTGGCCCTGAACGCAACCATTGAAGCGGCCCGTGCCGGTGAGGCAGGCAAAGGTTTTGCGGTAGTGGCCAATGAGGTAAAAGAACTGGCCAATCAGACAGCGAAAGCAACTGAAGAGATTAGTGCGAAAGTGCAGACGATTCAGGCTGATACTGGCAATGCGGTGGATGCAATTGGAGAAATCAGTGGAATTATCAATCAGATAAATGATATTTCCAACACCATTGCCAGTGCTGTGGAAGAACAGAGCGCAACCACCAGTGAGATGACGCGCAATGTTTCGGAAGCTTCCAAAGGGGTTTCTGAAATAGCGCAAAATATATCAGGAGTATCAGCGGCAGCGGAAGAGACAACGCAGGGCTCTAGCCAGACACGGGATGCTGCGAACGAGCTCTCCAAACTCGCAACGGATCTTCAGGGTCTGGTCCATCGGTTTAAAATTTAAAAAGGAGGTTTAAACTAAAATTATTTTTATTGTTTAACTCATTGATTTTTCTATGAGAAATTTTTATTTGTACAGGTGGTTGTAGCTTTACTTGTTGAAAAGTACTGAATTTACCCTTAATGTTAATATTATATAGGAATATTCTTACATGTAGTGGGAGCATTGTCCCTTTAGTTTTGTTCGGAAAATATTTTATTGAAATTGAAAGTATTATCCAATTAAAAATCTTTTGCGGAGGTAATAGGCTAATGAAAAATTTTAAGCTATTCGTGTTGTCCACAATCTTGGGGCTGGGATTTTTTTTAGTGTCTTCAATTAGTTTTACGGGTCAAGCAATGGCATTGTCGGATGCCGATAAAGCGAGTATTGGAACAGAAATCACAACCATTTATCGTGCAGCAAGAGGAGTGGTTGCAAAAAGTCAAAAGCTGATCAACGATGCGTCAAAGGGAGATAAAGGTCTTTCTGCAGATGTGGTGATCGCCAAAACAAAAGAGAATTACAAAAAAGCCACTGGAAGTGACTTCGCAATGGCGGACGCAGGAAGCTTGAAAGGGCAAACACAGAAAGCACTGCTCGACTCCATCACGGAAGTTATGAATAATGCCCAGCCATTGATCAATGAGAAGGGCAAAGGGCTAAAAGGGTTTCTTCCAGCCATTTTCGCAAAACAGATGGGAGATGGATTCAATAAAAATATTGGAGGAAAAGCTTACATCAAACTAACTGCGCCCAAAAGTTATGTTCGTAATCGCGCCAACCGTCCGGATAAATGGGAAGCAAATGTCATCGAAAGCAAATTTAAAGATGCGGGTTACGAGAAAAACAAAGTATTCACTGAAAATGCGAAACATAAAGGTAAAGATGCATTTCGGTTGATCCTTCCAGAATATTACAAAAAGGCCTGTCTCAACTGCCATGGCGAACCTAAAGGTGCCAAAGATATCACCGGTGGTAAAAAAGAGGGTGGAAAGTTAGGCGAACTGGGCGGTGCCATTAGCTTTGTAATTTATAACTAGCAAACGGAGAGGACTATGTCATGAAAGGCTTTAAATTAAGCATTGGAGTTAAGATTATGCTCCTCAATGGTTTTATTCTCCTCTTATTGGCCGGGTCTCTTCTTTATATCTATGATGAGTTAGGGAAAGCGAATGCTGTGATTCAGAATCAACAGGCTTCGATGAAAAGACTGGAGGCAGTTAGCACGGCCTCCAGCACTTTTTCTCTACTTCGCTATTGGATGACCGACCTTGCGTTAAGCTGGCAAAATGAAGCCGAAGACAATGCCATGGCAAACAAGGCAAAGTTGGAAAAACAATTTGTAGGGTTTAAAAAAACAGATCCCCAACTGGTAGCCAAAATACAACCCAAGGTGGAATCGTTTACAGAAAAACTGATGTCATCGGTCGATTCTTATATTGACGAAAATCGAGTTTTGGGAAACTCCCAGGTTGCTGATGGTCGTGGTGAGGCGGTAGCTATTGAAGCGGAATTGGATAAGTTGCTTAAAAAGGTGAAAGTTGATGTGGCTAAAGCTGGAGAAAAAGTTGCAGAGGCAAACGCAACCATTCAAAAGCTATCTCTCACATTAATTGTAATAGCCACTGCTTTAGGAGCTTTTCCTTCAATTTTGTTTTCGCGGTCCATGGCCAGACGTTTAAAGGAAACGGCTTTCAAAATGAGTCGGATTGCTGAAGGTGATATCAAACAGGAGGATTTAGTTGTTAAATCCAACGATGAAATTGGACAACTTCGAGCAGCCTTTAATCAAATGACCGACACCATGAAGGAAATAGCAAGACAGGCCGAGGACATTGCTGAAGGTAAACTGGATCAAAAATACAAAGTGAAAGGGGACCTTGCTGATGCCTTTGGAACTATGACGCAGCAGCTTTTGGATAAAGAGGAATCAGATAAGGAAATGAAGCAGATTGCCGCACTCATGGAAAACAATCCTTCCAATATGATATTTGCGGATCATGATTATAATATTCGGTATATGAACCCCTCTTCCATTGCTACTTTGAAAACCATTGAACAGTATCTGCCCGTTAGAGTGGAAGAAATTATGGGGCAGAGTATCGATATATTTCATAAGAATCCTCAAATGCAGCGAGATATCCTCAACCGACCTGAGAATTTGCCTCATAAAGCACAGATTCAGGTAGGGCCTGAAATTCTTTCATTGAGCATCAATGCAAATATGGACTCAGATGGAAATTATTTGGGGCCTTTATTGGATTGGGCGGTGGTGACAGAATCCTATAAGGCAGAAGAAAAAGCCAAAGAGGCGAATGATCGTGAACAGCAGCAGGCTGAAGAATTGAAACAGAAAGTTGACAGTATGTTAGAGGTTGTAGATGCTGCGGCGCATGGTGATCTGACTCAAAAAATTACCATCAATGGGAGTGATGCCATTGGTCAGATGGGGAAAGGATTGGGTGAGTTACTTTCTAATCTTCAAAGCAGTATTTCAAAAATTTCCGAAACGGCGAAAACTCTTGCTACCTCTTCAGATAAGATGAGCTCGGTCAGTCAGGACATGGCGGGGACTGCTGAAGAAACTTCTGCCCAGGCCAATGTCGTTTCCGCTGCTTCCCAAGAGATCAGTCGAAACGTGCAAACGGTTGCAACAGGAACAGAAGAAATGGGAACCAGCATTAAGGAGATTGCTCAAAATGCCAATGAAGCGGCAAGAATTGCAGCATCCGCTGTAGAAGTAGCTTCATCGGCTAACACTACAGTGAGTAAACTGGGTGATAGCAGTGCTGAGATTGGTCAGGTTGTAAAAGTAATCACATCAATCGCAGAGCAAACCAACCTCTTGGCTTTGAATGCTACTATTGAAGCGGCAAGAGCTGGGGAAGCTGGGAAGGGATTCGCTGTGGTGGCGAATGAGGTTAAGGAACTGGCGAACCAAACAGCAAAAGCCACCGAAGAAATAAGCTCTAAAATTCAAGCCATTCAGAGTGACACAAACGGTGCTGTAGATGCGATTGCTGAAATAAGCCAGATTATTAACCAGATCAATGATATATCCAATACCATTGCCAGTGCTGTTGAAGAACAAACTGCGACAACGGCTGAGATTAGTCGTAATGTAGGTGAAGCAGCTAAAGGCAGTAATGAAATTACGGACAACATCAATGGTGTCGCCCAGGCTGCTGAGGATACTTCTCAGGGAATCGGTCAAAATCAAGAGGCTGCCAGTGAATTGTCAAACATGGCTGCTGATCTTCAAAAGCTGGTAGGTCAGTTTAAGTATTAATCAACATCCCCCCGGCCTCGGACAATGCAAAGAGATTCATTGTCAGGGGCCGTGTTTTTCCTCTTTATTCAACTTGATATTTCCTGCGGCTTCCAATAAATTACATCCAACCCCCAATTTTCAATTGCCAGGTGGGGCATTTAACCCTCTCTCTAAGCAGGAGAAGGTTTGGGAGGGGTAATTTTTTCATTTAAATAACTTTTCTCTGGAGTCATTGCAATTGGATCGTGGATTGTTAATTGTTTTTGAAGGCATTGATGGTACCGGAAAGAGCACCCAGTGCAGAATGTTAGCGGAGCTTCTAAGCGCAAAAGGAATTCCAAATATCTCCCTCGCCGAACCCACGCGAGGAAAATGGGGAATGAAAATCCGCCAACTATTAACGGAAGGTAGAAATGGAATCAGTGCCGATGAAGAGTTGGAGTGGTTTATAAATGATAGAAAAGAAGATGTAGAGCTCAATATCAACCCGGCATTGGAGGCTGGGAAAGCCGTGTTGATGGACCGTTACTATTTTTCCACCGCAGCCTATCAGGGTGCATTAGGGTTTGATCCTCAGGAGATAAGGATAGACAATGAGAAGTTTGCTCCGCTGCCCGACCGGGTACTGATTTTTCACAATCCTCCTGACAAAAGCCTGGAAAGAATTGAATCTTCCAGGGAAGAAAAAAGTGCTTTTGAAAAACGTGACTATTTAATCGATGTGCAAAATATTTTTAAAAGCTTCACAGGCGCAAACATACGGTTTGTTTCCAGTGATGCCTCTTTAGAGAAAGTGCATGAGCAGGTCTTGCACGATGTTCAGGATCTTTTTGAAATAAATCTATGAAACGTTTTGTAATAGCTATAACAGGTGCCAGCGGTGTTTGCTATGGGAAAAGATTGTTTGACAGCCTGAAATCGCAGAGTGAAGTGCATGTGATCGTATCGGACCGAGGTGCCGAATTACTGAATATTGAACTTGGTATTAAACCCTCCTACTTTGAGGGGGAAAATGTGACACTACACAAAGCTACAAAAATAAATACTTCTATTGCAAGTGGTTCTTATAAGGTCGATGGTATGGTAATCGTGCCCGCAAGTATGGGTACTGTAGGTAGGGTTGCAGCGGGTGTATCAGGAAATTTGATTGAACGTGTAGCAGATGTGATGATGAAGGAAAAACGTAAATTGATCGTGGTACCCAGAGAAGCCCCTTTCAGTACAATTCATTTAAAAAATCTTCTTACCTTGGATCAGGCGGGTGCTTTGATTCTTCCTGCTTCTCCTGGTTTTTACCAGGGCCAGAACTCAGTAGAAAGTCTGGTGGATTTTGTAGTGGCAAGAATTATGGATCAGTTGGGGGTCGAGCAAGATTTGATGCCTCCTTACGATGTCTGAAAGGCAAGGCTAAAATTAAATGATTTATCTGGATAATGCCGCGACCACGCCAATGGATTCGGAAATCAATGCTTCATTGCAGGAGTATATGCGCGATCAATTTGCGAACAGCGGAGCGGTTTATGGAATTGGACTCGATGCTAAAAATAAAATTGAAGAGGCCACAGAAACCATTACTGATGCTTTAGGCATTCCTTCTTCCCATAAGCTTGTGTTTACAAGTGGTGGAACAGAATCGAATAACCTTTTCATTAAAGGACTTTGTTTTCCAGATAAAAAAGCAGCTTACCTGGGTTTAGAGCATCCCAGCGTTTCTGAAACTTTGCAATCTTTTAAGGCTTATGGGAACGAACCACTTTCATTGTTAGAGTTTAATAATGAAGGCCAATTGAATTTATCCTGCCTCTCAATTCTCAAAGAGAAACGAATCCGACTGCTTTGTCTTTCACATGTGAATAATGAATTGGGCACAATAAATGATCCCATTCCCCTGGTTCCCAGATTAGAAAAGGAGGCTCCTCAAACTCGCTTATTTTTAGATGGGGTGCAGGCGGTTGGTAAAATTAAACTCGATAAATCTATGTGGTCCGGTTTGGATGGTTACTCTTTATCCGCCCATAAATTCCATGGTCCAAAGGGTATTGGTTTGTTGATTTATAACTCCAAGCTAAATTTAAATCCGCAGTTACATGGAGGAAAACAACAATTAGGCGTGCGTGCTGGAACCCTTCCTGTCCCATTAATAATGAGCTTGGCACAATCCATCAAGTTGGCAATCGAGCGGCAACAGGAAACGCAGGAACATTTACAAAAACTCCATAATTGTTTGGTGGATGGATTGAAAAAATTGGAGATGCCTATCTTATTTAATTCCTCAACAGAGGAACTCCAGTCATCTGGTATTGTGAATTTCAGTTTTCCTCCGGTGGAAGGGGAGGTAATGTTGCATCATTTAGAAAAAGAAGAAATTTATGTAGGCATGGGCAGTGCTTGCAGCGCCCATTCCAAGGAACCTTCAAAAATATTAATGGGAATGGGTTTAACTATAGAGGAAGCACGTTGCAGCTTAAGGGTGTCTTTTGCGAGAAATAATACCATGAGTGAAGTTGAGAAATTTCTCCATGCTTTTGCGGATGCGTATCAAAAGCTCCTGCCTACCTTTATAAAGAAACCTGTTGAAAGATGAATGAACAAAGAACTATTTTAGTCCGATACGATGAAATAGGATTAAAGGGCAGAAATAGAAAGTATTTCGAAAAAATATTGCTTAAAAATATCAAACGCTCTTTGCCCGCTGATAAGGAAATTTCATATCGGGTTCCTAGAGGACGAATTTTAATTGACCTATCTAAATCTGTGGCTGATGAAGTTGCGGATCGATTGAAGCTTATTCCGGGAATTGCTTCCTATAGCGTTGGAATCTCTGTGAACCCGGATTTTGATGAAATGGCTGCATTGGGAGTGAAATGGATCGAGCCACTATTCAAGCCAGGAGGAGAATTAAAATTTTGTGTGAGAACCCGTCGCTCAGCGAAAACTTTCCCCCAGACATCCCCTGAAATAAATTTTGAAGTGGGGTCTCGAATAATGTCTCAGCTTAGCCCGAAGGGCCTTGTTGTAAATATTAAGGAATCTGAATTCACTCTTGAAATAGAAATCGGAAACAATGAGACGATTGTTTTTGACAACAGACATCCCGGGTTATGCGGATTGCCTGTGGGAAGCTCTGGAAATGTTCTGTGTTTGCTTTCCGGAGGTATTGATAGCCCTGTTGCAGCTTACTTGATGGCTTGTCGTGGGTGCCGTGTTCACTTTGTTTTTTTTGACAACCAACCCTTTTTAGGCCGAGGGGGATATGAAAAGGTTTTAAAATTATCGAAAATAATAAATCGCTTTCAAGGTAGAGCAAAATTATTTGTCGTTCCATTTCAAGATATTCAAGTAGCAATACGCGATCATTGCCGAGAGGAAAACCGCGTTGTCCTTTATCGCAGAATGATGTATCGCATTGCCGACGAGATCGCGAAGCAATATGAAATGCCGGGGCTGGTTACCGGAGAGTCACTGGGTCAGGTGGCCTCGCAAACTCTGGAAAATCTCGCGGCTGTAACTTGTGTCACCTCCATGAATGTTTTCCGTCCTTTGATCGGCATGAATAAAGAAAGAATAATTAAACTTGCGAAGGAAATTGAAACCTATGAAGTGAGTATTGAACCTCAACCCGATTGTTGTTCTGTGTTTATGCCTGCCAGCCCTGTAACACGAGGTAAAATCCATATCTTGGAGAATGATGAAGAAAAGTTTTCTTTGATTGATTTGCAGGAAGAGGCTTTAAAAAATATGGAAACGATCAAAGTAGATTTTTTATAATGCCTGCAACTTTTTCACCACAGGGTCTTGGGGGAGCTCTTTAAGTAAATCCTGTATTGTTTTGTTTCTCAATGGATGTATTGTGGTTCCTGCAATTTCACTGAGGGGTTCAAGCACAAAACGTCGTCCAGTCATTTCGGGGTGAGGTAGGGTGAGGGTTCTAGAGTTAATTATTCTCCCATCGTAATCGAGTATATCCAGATCAATGACCCTCGGACCCCATTTCTCATCTCGGATTCTTCCGAATTCTTGTTCAATATTTATGAGAAAAGTTAAAAGCTCTTCAGGAGTAAGAGTGGTGTCGACTTCTATGGCAGCATTAATGAACCAGGGTTGATCCGTTTTTCCGACGGGTTCTGATTGGTATAGAGATGATTGAGCAATAACCTTGGTGGTGCCAGATTTGTTTATCAGTGAAATGGCCTTTTCACAGTTTTCTGTTGCCGGGCCTATATTAGACCCGACTCCTATCATAGCTCTATGGGTCATTGAGTTTTATCCTGGAAAAACCCCTGGTTTAAACATTAAAATTCAAACTCAACTTTTGAGAGTCGGTTCTTAATTTCACCTATTATTCTTTTTTCTTCCTCTTCCCCTTTTGCTGCAAACGTGGCTGAAAACCGAACGTAATTACCTACATTATCCCAGGGGACGGTGGAGATCAACATTTCAGTTATCAGGTACTGAGAAAATTCCTCGCCATTTTCAAATCTTCTACCACCCTTTATTCCTTTGGGTGCGGCTACATATAAAAAGAATGATCCGCCAGGCATTTTGGCGCTGAAACCTACCGAGTTCAAAGCATCCACCAACTGGCTCAATCGACGCTTATATTTTGCTACTGTTTTTCCGGTGATTTCGGGATGTTCGAGGGCATAAATTCCTGCTTTTTGAATTCCGGCAAATTGCCCGGAATCGATATTATCTTTTACAGCCGCAATGCCTTTTACAATTAACTCATTTCCTACAACAAAAGCAATGCGCCAGCCAGTCATATTGTATGCTTTGGAAAGTGAGTGGAATTCCACTCCTACATCCATCGCACCGGGAAGGGAAAGAAAGCTTTCAGATTTACCATCGTAGGTGAGTGCGGCGTAGGCAGCATCTTGAATAATGATAAAACTATGCTTCCTGGCAAGCTGAATGGCTTCTTCATAAAATTCCTGCGTTGCTTTCGCGCCTGTGGGATTGTTTGGATAATTAAGTAATAAAATCTTCGTGCGTTCCAGGGTGTCGGTATCAATATTTTTAAGGTCGGGCAGAAAACCATTTTCCTCAGTTAAGGGAAGATTTACCACTTCGCCTCCTAGATATTGTGAATGAGTACCCATGACCGGATACCCCGGAACTGTCATTAGGATCACATCACCAGGATTGATGAAAACAGCCGGAGTCATTGCAAGCCCGGGTTTTGATCCAATGAGGTGGTTGACATGCTTGTTAGGATCTAAACCCTGAACTCCAAAAACATTTTTCATGTATTCACAAGCGGCAGTTTTAAACTCATCTATTCCATTATCTGTGTATCCACGATTTTCTGGTTTTTCGGCTTCGAGTTGTAAAGCTTTAACAACACTGGGGTCAGCCATTTCATCTGGTTCGCCCACCCCTAAATCGAATAATTCCTTATCAGGATTGGCATCGAGGGCCGCACGTTTAGCCCTTTTAATTTTTTCAAATTTATAAATTTTAGTATCCTTGCCGAACTGGCTTCCGCCTACACGATCGGAAAATAAGGACTGAATATAGCTTTCATCTGACATGCTGAAACTCCGATATAAAAGAGAGGATAATAAAGAATTTGCGAAAAGAAGCGCTCAATCTAGCCAAAATCAGATGCGCTGTCAAGAGGTTCTGCTTTCAAAATAGAATTACTGAAATTATTTCTGAGTCGATACGCCGGCACTTTGAAATGTTGCCATTTCGTTATATATTTTAACTGCGGTTTGGATGAGGTTGATTGCTAATAAGGCTCCTGTACCTTCGCCTAATCGCATATTCAAGTCCAAGAGGGGAGGGTGCCCCAATAGATCAAAGAATATTTTATGTCCTGGTTCAGAAGACTTATGCGAGGGGAAAATATAATCTTTTACTGAAGGGTTCATTTTCAAAGCCAGCAAAGCTCCTGCACCTGAAATAAACCCATCTACCACGACAGGGATATTTTCGGCGGCTGCGCCAAGGATTAAACCTGCAATTCCTCCAATTTCGAATCCTCCAACTTTCGCAAGAATATCCACTGGATTATTAGGATCGGGTTGATGAAGGCTTATGCCCTTTTTAATTGCAGCTATTTTTTTCTCCAATGCCGAATCATCTATTCCAGTTCCGCGTCCAGTCACCTCTTCAACCCGGGTTTTTCCTAGAACTGAATATATAGCTGAACTTGGAGTTGTATTACCAATGCCCATTTCTCCTGTGGTCAATATGTCGACACCACTTTTTGCAGACTCTCCGGCAATTTGAATTCCAGTAATAATGGATGTTTCAGCTTGGGAGTAAGTCATGCTCGGTTCTTTAACAAAGTTTTTAGTGCCGGAAGCAATTTTGCGATGCAGAAGATTGGGGTGGTCTTTAAAGTCAAAATTGACTCCAATGTCGACAACGGTTATATCCGCATTTATGTGATTGGCCAGAACGTTTACAGCAGCCCCTTCATTTAAAAAGTTCATCACCATTTGCGAAGTGACTTCTGATGGGTAAGCACTGACACCCTCTGCGGTCACACCGTGATCAGCTGCAAAAACTATTGTAGAAATTTTTTCCAGGGTGGACGATTTTTCATTGCGAATAGAAACATAGCGTTTGGAAAGCTCTTCGAGTCTTCCCAGACTTCCTGGGGGTTTTGTAAGTTTATCCAGGTGAGCTTGGGCTTTTCCCAAAAGGTCTGGTGAGACAGGCTGGATTTTTTCAATTGTTTTGGAAATGACTTCCTGCATAAAAATAATTTAGGTTGGCATAAATTTAGCCTTCCTCTTCTTCCTCTTCTTCAGGTTCTAATCCGGCAGCTTTTTGTGAGTAGCGAAGGTATTTGATTATTTCAGTAATATCTTCAGTGCTGACATTTTTTCTCTGAGGTGGCATTTTATCGGTGCCATTTAATATGGTTTCACGAATGTCATCATCGGTAAAGTTTGGGGCCAGATATTCTTCATCGATCAGGCGGGGTGCCTGAGTGTGTTTGCCCATCCCATCAGATCCATGACAGTTGGAGCAAATCTTATGGAATGCATTTTGGCCTTTTTTATATTTTTCTGGAACTTCAAGTGTGGGTTTGGGGGCGCAGGAATTTATTACAATTAGTGCAGTGGCGACCAGAAAAATAAGTGGACTAAATTTCATAAGAATCGATTAACCTTTCTTTTTTACAATATCTATAATTCCATCATGATTGCTATCCAGTTCCACACGGGACAAATCACCTGAAGTGTCATAATGCTCCCAGCGATCTATTTTTCCATTAAAATTGGTGTCATATTCTGCTTTTTCAAGTTGCGTGGAATTTTGAAAATACTGCCATTGGTCTGCATCGCCGTCATTATTAGTGTCAAAGGCTGCGGATTCCAGTTGTTCGTTTTCTTTAAATGTTTCCCAACGATCTATTTTGCCGTCACCAGATGTATCGTAGTTCACTTTTTTTAATTGGCCTTCTCCCGAAAAATACTGGAAGACATCAAGTTTTCCGTCTTTATTTTCGTCTGTTTCAAGCCGCGTGATTATACTTCCTTTGGAATAAAATTCCCTCCAATCAATTAGGCCGGAGTTTTCAGAGTCTTTTTCAATATGTGTAAGTATGAATTCTTGATTATAGTGTTGTATCTGGTCCAGAGTACCATCGAAGTTTCGATCTAGTTCTACTTGAATGGGTTTTGCATTACCGTTGTAATTATCTACCTGATCCACTTTCCCATCACCGTTTTTATCATATTCGATTTTTAAAATCTTTCCATCTGCTGATTTGTGATGCCATTGATCGAGTTTCCCATCTAAGTTGCTATCTAACTGAATTACTTCAGCCGAAAGTGGTGAAGTGAATAGGAGGAGTAAAAATATATTGGCAATTATTAAATGTTTGTTTCGAGTCATGGCTCTCATATTATAAATGATATAGGCAGTTGGAACATAATAGAATTAACCCTTAAGCTTTTGGAGATTTAAGTGAGTCTCAATATATTATTAAATGTTAGAAGTAAGCAAAAAGCTGGAGTAAACCCGTAAATAGCGTAAGAGCTAAACAGGCAGATACGAACATGATTTTATGGCATTCCGTTATGTCAGGTATTTCCGTTCTTCGCAAGGGTTCCCCCAGTAAGGGTTTTCTGCTTTCTACTCCAGAATAAAAACTTATTCCTCCAAGTTGAATACCCAAAGCTCCTGCTATTGCGGCTTCAGGAATTCCTGCATTTGGACTGGGATGCTTATTCCCATCTCGACAGGAAATTGTCCATGCCCTTGAACCATTAAGTCCGCAGAGGGAGGCTCCAGCTGCCATCAATGGCATAGCAAGACGTGCCGGTAACCAGTTAGCGAAGTCATCCAGGCGAGCAGGGGCCCAGCCAAATTCAAAGTATTTCTCATTTTTGTATCCAAACAGGGAATCCATTGTGCTTATAGCTTTATAAGCAATGGCTAAAGGTGCGCCTCCAATACATGCAAAAAACAAGGGAGAGATTACGCCATCTACTGTGCTTTCGGCGACTGTTTCTACTGTAGCCCGAACAATCGCTCCCTCGTCAAGTTTTTCGGTGTCCCGACCCACAATATTCGAAAGACTTTTCCTGGCTTCCGGTAATTTTGCTTCCTTTAAGAATTTATAAACAGGAAGGCTTTCATCAAATAAACTACGAATTGACAGGCTTGAATAGATGAAAAAAATGGAACCCGCAATTCCCGCAAATGGATGAAGGGTGCTTAGTTGATAAATAATAGAATAAACACCAACATAGCTTATGAGTACTATTGATAGGGTGGTAACAATTCCGGCAATCTTTTGATTTGAAATTAATTTTCGTGATAAAATTTCAAAGGCGATAGCTAATTTTGCAATAATTTTTACGGGGTGAGGGTAGGGCCGAGGATCGCCCAGTATCAGATCCAAAAGGAATGCAGAAATAACTTGAAGAGTCAGGCTCATTAACTAATTTTTTCGAAAAATTCCTTGAGTGAGTTTAGAAGCTTTTGATTGTCCTTCCGTTTTCTTACAGAAATTCTAAAGTAACTTTCATCAAGTCCGGCGAAATTACCACAATTTCTCAAAAGTATTCCACCGAAAAGAAGATGATTGAAAAGATTGTGAGAAAGGGCAGGGTTATTGTCTCGAATTCGAAATAAAATGAAATTGGTCTCGGAAAAAAATGTCTCAATTTCTTTTAACCGGCCTAGTTCTTCCAGAACAAAATCTTTCTCCTTTTGAAGCCATATTCTGGTTTCATCTTGAAAGCTTTTCTCGCTTAAAACTTCTGATCCAATGAATTGGGCGAGTGAGTTTACCGACCATGGATTTTGGTGGGGTGAAATCACATCATTTTTTTCGGGTGATAAAATTCCATAGCCGATCCTCAATCCCGGAAGGGAATAAAATTTTGTTAGGGATCTTATGATTACCAGATGAGGGTTTTCCTTGTAGGAATTCCAAATAGAGACCTTTGTTGATAGAAAATCTACAAATGTTTCATCAACAAAAAGGGTGATTTCTCTAGAAATACAATATTCGGTCAAATCTTTTAAAGCATGAGTTTGTAAATTGCCGGTGGGGCTGTTTGGATGGCCAATAATAACGCCGCCAAGATTATCGATGGCTTCCAATTGATGGAATAGTTTAGGGATTTGAATTTGAAAATTTTGCTCATGAGAAAGGGTATGTGAATGAACTTTGATGCCAAACCTGGAGAAGGATTTTTCATACTCCGAAAAAAAAGGGTTAACTATCAGTATTTCCTGATCCTTTGAAAAAAGAAATGGGAGAAGGTAAATAAACTCTGTTGAACCATTTGTAACCCTGATCCAATTTTCTGGAATATTTTCTTCGTGAGCTATAATTTTTTTTAAAGCTGCAGATTCGGGATCAGGGTATTCATTTAATAGATGAGGTGTTTCTAGCAATAACTGCGAGACACTTGTGGGAGGACCCAGGGGATTAATGCTGGCACTGAAGTCCAAAATAGACTCTGGATCAATTCCCGCTATTTTCGCTGCGGCCTTGGGATTGCCCCCATGGTCAGGATAAGCAAGTGGTGACCTGGTTTTTGGGTCGGTATGAAATTTCTTTATCATGGAAAATTCTAAATTATTGAGCGGGTTTGTCTTCAAAAGAAACTTTAAATTTAACTGGATTGCCCTGCCATTTGTTGTAATAAATGAGTTCTTCCACGGGGAGACGTTTTGCCCAGCCTTTCGTTTCGAGCATCGGTTTTTGATAAAAGGCCTCAGTATGTCCGATGCATAAATAAGCTACAGGTTGTACGTGATCCGGAATGTCAAGATCCTCTTTCAATTGGGCGTAAGACAAAATGCTAACCCAACCCACTGCTAAACCCTCTGCCCTGGCAGCTAGCCATAAATTCTGCACTGCGCAACAAGTACTAAAGATATCTGTATCGATAACCGTATTTCTTCCCAGCACATTTGGTCCGAATCGAGTGCGATCACAGGTTACACAAATATTCATTGCTGCATCTTCGATTCCCTCGAGCTTTAGTGAATTATATAGATCTTTGCGTTCGTCGCTGAATTTAAGTGCGGCCTCCTCATTGGCTTTTTTAAAGTTTTGGGCTACTTTGCTTTTAATTTGAGGGTCATCAATTATCATAAAATTCCAGGGTTGCATATAACCCACCGAACCTGCATGATGCGCTGCATCAAGAACTCGTCCTAAAGCAGCAGGATCTATCTTTTTGGGATTGAAATGACGAATGTCACGACGCTTATAAATGGCTTCATACAGTCCTTGTTTTTTTTGGGAAGAAAACTCATGATCTGAATCGGCTGCATCAAGTTTGTCTTCACTTGCCTTGTTGGAGTTTTTTATAACAACAGGTATGCCTGAGACCATATTGATAACTTCATCGAATTCTGCCGCTAGAATCTGATTGGCTTCTCCAGCCACGTCACGAAAAGCACGTACAGATGCTTCCATGGGAATAATGCCTGATCCCAATTCGTTGGTGATCACTATGATATTGGCAGTGGAATTTTTACATTCATTTATGAAAAGGTGGAGTTTCGCTAAAATTTCTTCCCGGTTTGCCCCGCTCATTATCAAATTGCTTAACCAAAGGGTGATGCAATCTAAAACAAGCACATCAAATTCATTGATTTCTTTTTTCAACACACCTGTCACATCTAATGGTTCCTCCAAGGTCACCCAGTCTTTGTCTCGTTCTGCCTGATGTCTTTTAATTCTTTCCTGCATTTCTTCGTCGAGAGGCTCGGCTGTGGCAAGAAAGAATTTTTTGTGGAAATTTTGGGACAGATTTAGGGCGTGCCGACTTTTTCCGCTGCGGCTGCCTCCTGTCACCAATATTGTTTTATTTGGCATTATTATTTCTCAAGTAAAGTTGAATATTTCTAATATTTTAAACTATAAATAGGAACTTGTTATACCCGCAAAAATAAAAAAATAAGCTTCTACGATTTCCGTTGTTGCACCCAAAGTGTCACCGGTTATCCCACCAATCATTTTTTTGTAGAAGTAAAATAATCCAGCAATAAGAAAAATAAAGGAAATTGAGCCTATTATACCCGTCATGAGATCCAAATAAAAAATCAAAGCAAATGGCAAAGGGCAAAAGAACAGGGCGGGCCAGTTCCCTTTTTGGTAAAAGTTGGTTGCCAATGCATTTTCGGACCTGACATGTTCCATTATTATTAAACCAAGAACCTGGGCCGTTCGAGATAGTGCGGGTATTATAACTAACCAGAAAGTAGAAATGGGTTGATTGATGGCTGTTATGCCTGTCATTTTCATGAGCAGACAAAAAATCAGAGCCAAAACACCCATCACACCCACCCGAGAGTCTTTCATTATCTCAAGAATTTTTTCCTTGGGACGATGTGAAAAAAAACCATCGGCTGTATCAGCTAATCCATCAAGATGAAAAGCTCCAGTAATAACTGCCAGGAACAGAACATCTCCAAGGACCCTGATTTCGGAGTAGGTGTAACGCGAAAGAGTCCAATCAACCGTCCAAAGCATTCCTCCTATCAAGAGACCCACTAATGGAAAGAAGACAACCTGTTTTTCGTTGTAAGTCCTTGCCGATTCGGGTACGGGTAATATAGTTAAGAAACCAATTGCGGATAAAAAGCTCATACGCTCACTAAAACTCAATTCCCTTTTGTGCTGGAATGCCCTGCTCTTTAAAAGGATGTTTGATCATTTTCATTTCGGTTACAAGATCAGCCATTTCTATTAATTTTTCTGAAGCATATCTACCCGTGCAGACAACATGCGTCATTTCAGGTTTATTTTTTATGGTTTCCAATACCTCGTCTTCCGGAAGAAATTTATAGTGGAGCACATAGTTTATTTCTTCAAAAATTACCATTTGATATTTTCCGCTATTTAGTTTTTCTTTTACGATTTCAAATGCTTTGCGGGCGGTGGCTTTATCTTGTTCAATATTTTCTGTGTCCCATGTGAATCCATCTCCCATGGGAACAATTTCAATATAGGGTGCCAGGTTGTCGATGGATTTTCTTTCTCCAGCTTTCCACTGACCTTTCATGAATTGCAGGATGAACACATTCATTTTATTTCCTGCAGCTCTCATGGCAAGGCCGAATGCAGCCGTGGATTTTCCCTTTCCCTCGCCTGTATTTACAATTATCAGGCCCTTTCTTTTTCTTGGATCTGCTCCAGAAGCTTTTCTCATTATTTATTAATCTTTTTTTGTTGTGCGACAATTTTTAATAAAAATTTTAACCAGGACAGGTTTTCTCCCCAGTATATATGAGTATAAAAAGCAAAGCTGTTCATGTTTCTAAAACCATCTTGTATGTTGGGCTGCTTACCCGAAAAAATTTGGTTCCAGAGTGGTTTTTCCTGATTTTTTTCGAATTTAGAATAATGAAACTCATGCCCTTTCAAATTTTTGGTAATTCCAATGCTATTTGATGCGCTCAGTTCTCTATATCCAAGAATCAGCCTTTTTTGCTTTATTGTAGTAGAAAACTTATAAATATCCGCCATTTTATGGGATTTTCCACTGGTATCCTTTATATTTTTTCCCAGATACATCAAACCACCGCATTCAGCGACTATAAGCCTGCCAGCCTTGTTCCACTTTTTTATGTCCTTTAGCATCGACTGATTGCTACTTAGGGTTTTTGAGTGTAACTCGGGATACCCTCCCGGAAAGTATAACCAGTCTGCGTTTAGAGGCAGATGTTTATCCTTCATAGGTGAGAAATATATAATTTTGCCACCATGATGTTGAAATAGATCAAGAGTATCCTGGTAAACAAATTGGAAAGCCTGGTCCTTTGCTATGGCGACCGTGAAGGGTTTGGGGGATTTAGGGATTTTCCATCGACCAGGTGATTTGCCAGCAGTTTTGGAGATTTTTTTATTAATTGCGGGCAAGGTTCCCTTGAGTTTGCTCAGGTCAAAATGATTTTCGATATGGTCTGCCCATTTTTTATAGGTATTTTTGCTTCTCTCTATCCCTTGAACGAGACCCAGGTGACGGCTGGGAATTGCTAATTCAGATTTAAAAGGAAGGCAAGCGAGTAGTTTTGCTGGAGTATAATGCTCAATGGCATCTTTCAAAAATTTCTCATGTTTTAGGCTGTTCACATTATTTGCGATTACACCTAGAAAGCGTAATTTTTTATCCATGTTGAGAAACCCCTGGATTAGAGCTGCTGCCGACCTTGCAAGAGATCTTGCGTCAAAGACTAGAACGATGGGGAGGTCGAGCAATTTAGCAATTTCTGCGGTAGACCCTTTATCTTTTTTAGATGAAGCCCCATCAAAAAGCCCCATAACCCCTTCAATGACCGCAAAATCTTTTCCTACCATGGCATCTTTAAAAAGCGCTTTTGTGTAGCCAGGAGTAGTCATTGCCGTGTCGAGATTATAGCTTGGAGTTCCGCAGGCTCGGGTATGGTGACCTGGGTCGATATAGTCAGACCCAACCTTAAAAGGTTGGATTTTATATCCCTTTCTTTTTAATAAGTGCATAAGCCCTATAGCTAAAGAAGATTTTCCGACCGAGCTATGGGTTCCGGCAATTATTAGTCCGGGAAGAGGTTTGGATGGGTTGCTCAACTTTGTAGGGCCCCTGATGCTAGAAATGAAAAAGTATGTTAAAGGTTTTCTTCAATATCACCTTCTATGGAAGCTACGAGAGATTCAATTTCCATCAACTGATCTTGATTAGGATTCTGCCAAAGTCCTCTGTTTGCCGCTTCCATAAGTCTTTCGCCCATGGCTCGAATGGCCCAGGGATTTTTCTCTTTTAAAAATTTTTGTGTGTCTTCATCTAATAAATATTTTTCGGTGACGCCTTCATACATATGGTCTTCAATTGCATCGGTTGTTGCATCGTATCCGAACATGTAGTCGACTGTCGCAGCCATTTCGAGACCCCCTTTATAGCCGTGAAGTTTTATGGCATCGATCCACTTTGGGTTTACAACCCGAGCTCGGTAAACCTGTTTGACTTCTTCTTTTAAGCTTTTGATTTTTACTGAAGCAGGATTGGAAGAATCCCCAAAATATTCTTTTACTTTTTGTTTGCCTTGACCCTTTTTGATTTGGTTAACAGCATTGATTAACCCTCCGTGAAACTGTAGGTAATCATCGGAATCAAAAATATCATGTTCTCGATTGTCCTGGTTTTGACTCACCACATCCATTTGAGAAAGCTGAATTTTGAATTCCTCTTTTTTCTCTACCCCATAATCATTTTGGGTGTAGGCAAATCCGCTCCAGTTCATAAAAATATCTGCAAGGTCTTGTTTGTTTTCCCAGTTTTTAGTGTTGATGGCTTCGAGAATTCCTGTTCCGTATCTTCCCGGAGCAGAACCGAATATGCGAAATAAGTCTTTTGATTGTGACTCCAAATAGTGTTTGCGAACGAAATTCATTTCTACAGGTTCGTCTAAGTGTGCCACCATTTGAATGGCTTGATCCATCAATTCCACAAGGTTTTGAAAGGCATCACGAAAGAATCCACTGATCCTGATACAAACATCGATTCTTGGCCGTTGCAATTCTTCAAGTGGAATAGGCTCTACTCCGATGACTCTTTTGTTTTCGGGTTTCCATACTGGACGCACGCCCAATAGGTATAAAATTTGTGCGATATCGTCCCCCTTGGTGCGCATATTGGAGGTGCCCCACAATACCATGGCGATGGATTCCGGGTAGCTCTCTGATTCTTTTTTATATCTTTCAAGCAGGCTATTGGCCAACTTTTTACCCATGATCCATGATGTGGTTGTGGGTAGGGAGTGAATATCCACGGAATAAAAATTTCTCCCCGTAGGTAATATCGTTGCCATACCTCGGGTCGGTGCCCCCGAAGGACCGGGTTTGATATATTTACCTCTCAACCCATCCGTCAGGCTCGTCAGCTCGTCCTTCATCTGTTGCAGTTTCGGATAGACTTGCTCGAAAATAAATGAAACAGTTTCAACGAGTCCGGGAACCTTCATTTGTAGCAAGTTATTAATTTCCTCCTCAAAACTCGGTTCCGAATTAGAGAGCCTATCAAAGCATTTTTCAAAAACAGCGTAAGAGAGGCTATCGAAAAGTTTCAGCATATCCCCTCTGCTGGTTACAGGCTTTTGATAAAAATCCAAAAGAGGTTGGGGCACTGTATGTTCAATCGGTAAGCTTTGATCGCTAAAATAACTCGTATGAGTTATCTTGCAGAGTTCCATGAAAATGGTTTGCGTTCCTTTAACTGGAGGGGTGTCGATGCGCGCCAAGCTTACAAAAAGGTTGATGAGCTGTTCGCCATCGGGAACTTTTCCCAAAATATGCAGTCCTTCTCTAATTTGCGTATTACCAATTTCACATAGGAATCCGTTTATTGCTTTTCTATATTCCTTAAAATTTTCAGGAGCCTCTTCAAATCCCAAGTCATGATTGATGTGAGTGGATTCGCAAAGTTCCCATATTTGTTTTTGAACTATCTCAAGCTTATCCGGGTCGACGCTTTGTATGTATGTCCATTCTTCGATCAATTGTTCAATGCGCGCCAGATCGTCATATAAATCGGCACGGGTCATGGGTGGAACCATATGATCAACAAGTACAGAATGGGTGCGTCTCTTTGCTTGTGATCCTTCTCCGGGATTATTGATAATGAAATAATAAAAGAAGGGGAGGTCCGCGATGGCGAGATCTGGGTAACAGGTATCGGCGAGAGCTACGGCTTTTCCGGGGAGCCATTCGAGGTTACCATGTTTGCCCATATGGATTACTGCATCCGTCTTAAAGTCCTCTTTAAGCCATCTATAAAAAGCCAGATAATGATGCGTGGGAACGATGTCAGGGCTGTGGTAAATAGCAACAGGATTTTCTCCAAAACCGCGTGGCGGTTGAATGCCAACGAAAACGTTGCCAAAAAATATCCCAGGTAGATAAAGTTTTTCCTCATGCAAGTAAACGTTGCCGGGAGGCTCTCCCCAGTCCTTCAGCATTTCCTTTTGTGCTTTTTCAGGAAAGTTTTTATGCCATTCTTTATAAGTATCCTGGTGGACTTTGGCCGGAGCCAGCCTTTTTTGGTCTTCCGTTAAAAATTCGGTGTCGTAAGAAATTTGGTCGATGAGGGAGTGAATCAAATCATCACCATTTTCGGGTATGGAGTCTACTTTATAGCCCTGTTCTTTAAGTTCCTTGAGCACACAAATTAATGAAGCGGGAGTATCAAGGCCTACTGCATTCCCTATACGTGCGTTTTGCGTGGGATAGTTGGTTAATATTATAGAAATCTTTTTATCCTTATTATCCTTCAAGGCCAGGGCTGCAAACCGACTGGCCAGACCGACTAAACTTTTTATTCTTTCCAGATTACCCTGGTATTGAGAGATGGGTTGACCGTTTAGAACGCTTTCTTCAACGAAACCTATTGGATGTGCAACAATTTTCCCGTCAAATTCAGGCAAAACCACTTTCATTCCCATATCTCGAGGGCTCATCCCTTTTTTGTTTTCCCGCCACTGTGCTTCAGATTCTGAACAATACAGTGCATGAAGTACGGGAATATTCATTCGGGCAAAGAGACCTTTTACATCTTCTTCACTTTGCGTGACGCTTCCTGTGGTTGAAACATCTACAGTTGCATACGACAAACAATCGATAATGACATGGGGGAAAGGATCGCCCTTTTCGTCGACCAGATATTTTTCGACAGGATGAATTTCATCCTGAGGTTGTTTCATCATGCTGCAGTATAAAGGCATGACTGCCGAACCTGTCGATTCAATTTCTTCAATCAACTGGTTGATAGGTTGAATATCATCTGCGAGATAATGAGTTCGATATAAAAGCACGGCGATGATTTTTTTATTTTCTTTTTTCGCCTGAGCTATACGTTCAGGGTTCTCATATCCTGGTAGAAAGCCAAATTCTGGAAAGGGCTCGGGCTCTTGCCAACCCAGTGAAGTCCCACAATAGAGATCGCTTAAATATTTTAAGGACTCAATAATATGATTGGAATGACAGGCTTCGTAATATGAGAATAGTTTTTGGCAGACAGGTACGGGCGCTGTGGATAGAGATAAAATGGAAGGGTCATCATTTTTATATCCGGGAAGACATATGAAGGGCAGGTTTTTATTATGCGAAGCCTGATTCATCTTCTCTAATGATTCTTTGTTAAATGACAAGCCTCCCAGGTTTCTGGTAATTAGAATATCTCCAGTTTTAAGATTTTTTTCAATGTTGTTAAATTGAGAAAGATAATATGTATGAAGCTCTATACCAAGTTCACTAGCCCTGGAAATATTTTTTGAGAAAACATGAAGGTCAGAGGAGGTGGAGACAAAAATATAGATGGCCATTTAAGATATATTAATTCTTAGAGCAGAATTTTTTGCTGGTGATGGACGTCAGCCATGAGAACATAATGTCCTTGAAAAGTGTCGGCCATTTTCCTCATCATTGCAGAACCCGCAAATCGGGTATTGGAGTCCACTATAAAACTCAATAAATTGAGTTTTTTTGCGCGCTCTCCAAAACATGAAAGATCGTTGGGTACGGAGTTTTTAAATGGAACGTTAACGCGTCCATCAGAGATGACAACCATCAAGCTGGTTAAATGACGCTTTTTCTTCACAAACCCTTCTGCTATTTTAAGAGCGGCGTCCATGGCATGCATCAATGGAGTTTTACCTTTTGCAGTAATGGAATCAAGGACACGTGAAATGTGAAATAAATTTCGTGTAGGGCGTAAAAATACTTTCGCGTCTTTTCCCTCTGTTCCAATAATAGCTACTAGGTTCTTCTTCTGGTAATCAAAATTTAAAATCCGTTGTACAAGGCCTTTTGCGAAAGCAAGCCTGTCGCGTGTGCCCATTGAAGCCGACGTATCAACTACCAATAAATGGAGTTGTTTGTCGCCTGAGATTCTTCTTTTATATCTTAAGTCTTCGATGTTGATTTGCGATAAATGTTTTTTACCCTTGCGAATTCCGGCAATGAGTGTAGGAAAAAAGGCGATATCTGAAGGGTTTCTGGCCAATTTTTTGTTTTCAGAATATCCATGAGTTTTTCCATGACCACTTGTTTGCTTTGAATATGTGTTTTTACCTGAACTTCCCTTTTTTTTCGAGCTGGAGAGCAATTCCAGGATTTTAAAATTTTGTGGAGCGGGTTCTTGCTCCGCATTGAAGGAGGAAAGGCTCTTTTGTGACTCTCCCTGCGATGAAGTGTTGCTGTGCCCAGAATTAGAAGGTGCTGGGTCTTTTGAATTTTCATTATTGCTTTCCGAATCCTTCGGTTCGTTATCCTGAGGGGGTATGAATTGACCTCGGTGATTCAAAGCATATTCTGCCGCTTTGTATACATCTTCTTCAAGAACTTTCTCCCTTCCATTCCATGCTGCCAATGTGATTGCTGTCTTAGTTATTACAAGTTCGGCGCGGTGACCTTCAGATCCTGAACTTACGGCTAGTTCTACAATCAAATCTAGTAGGGGGTTGGGTAATATAACTTTCGAAAGCTGGTTTCTTGCATTTTTAATTTTCGTGAAATATTTAATTTCCTCATCTTTCCAGTTGTCTGAAAATGTATCTTTATCTTTTTCCCAGGCCAGGCGTCTCCGAATTATTTCTTTCCTGATTTCTGCATCGGTTTCTGTTTTAATTTTTACAGATATTCCAAAACGATCTAGTAATTGGGGTCGCAATTCTCCTTCTTCCGGATTCATTGTTCCTGTGAGGATAAAATTGGAAGGGTGCTCATGGCTAATTCCTTCTCGTTCAATACGGTTTACTCCCATTGCCGCCGCATCCAGAATAATATTGACAAGATGGTCTTCGAGTAAATTGACCTCATCGATATAAATGATCCCATTGTGAGCTTTGTGGAGAAGGCCGTATTCAATCTTCGTTTGAGAGGTTTTCAGTGTTTCTGGAATATTGATGGTGCCGACTACCATTTCTTCTGTCGAGGATAAGGGTAATTCCACCAGGGGTACAGATTGCTTTGAGTCTGACAGGTCAAGAATAGATTTGAGGCCACGGACCGTAGTGGATTTTGCCGTTCCCTTTTCACCAAAAACAAGGACACCTCCAATCGCAGGGTTTATGGCATTCAAGACGAGAGCTTCTTTTAATTTTTCCTGGCCGACTACGGCAGTGAAAGGAAACGTTGACATGGTGATTCTCTTAAATTGAGTAAATCAATTGTTTTGATGTTCTGGTGAAATTACCATAATGGAAACATCGCTGAATTTTTGATCGCATTCTGCAAGTGTCCCTGAATAAGTTGTTTCCTCAGGCCAAGTCAAATGCTCAAATACTTGAACGGGTGTGGTTGAGGAAATACCATTTTCTATTAAATATTTGCAAATCTCTGCCGGCATGAAATCCCATGGGAGGGGGATGACTATCGCAGCTTTGCCACTTTTTAAAGAGCTAACGAGAAAACCTTTGTCCTTAGAGATATCCCCGCGTTTATGAAAGGTCAAGAAAACACTCGTTTCAAACGCAGTCAGAGTTTTTGATGCGGCCATTTGTGCTGAACTGATTCCGGGGATAATGACAGGATTAGGCTCGCGACAATTGTTATGAATTCTTTCCAGGTATTCATAGCCCGAAAAATTTACATCACCCATAAAGCAAACGATGCAAGTTTTTCCATCTCTTGACAACTCTCCAACTTGTTCCAGCTTTTCACCCTGGTTTTTATATCCCATGGTGATAAGGGTTGCATTTGGATTGAAGTGTTTTTCAGCTAATTTTAGAACCGTATCAAATCCGGAAATAACATCCGCCTTATTTAATAGAAGAACGGTTTTATGGGGCATCATGTCTGGATCGCCCGGTCCAATTCCAACGGCATAAATCATATTTTTATGTTCCTAGTAGCTTGATTCCAATGGTTACCGAAAATATTGCCACTACAAACCTGGCTTTAGGTAAATACGTGGAAAAGTTTTTGCTTGCAGAAAAATTTTGTAAAAACAGTCCATATAATCCCATGGTGAGGATCATCCCCAAACAGAATAAACTGACATAAGAAAACACTCCGCTAACGGATTTGGTTAGGGCAACTGGAATTAATAA
>CAZECX010000024.1:0-32880 GCA_964510965.1 uncultured Nitrospina sp.
CCTACATTTTTTTAATTAGCGTCGATGGTGCTTCGGCTAACCCTATTGTTAATTTAGCCAAGACGGATTTAAATATCAGGGTGAACTTGTGAAGAAGATCGGAATATTCTGCAAGCAAAAACCAAATGTTGACCCAAAAATTGTCAGCGAACTTGCGCAATGGTTAGAGTCTAAAAATTGTACGGTATGTTTAGAACCGGATACCGCTGAACTCATCGGAAAAAATACATCCACCTCCAAAGAAGAGGTCGCTTCCAACTCCGATCTCTTAATAGTTTTAGGCGGTGACGGAACCTTGCTCAATGTCGCCGGCATCGCTCACCCGCATGAAGTTCCTATTCTGGGTGTCAACCTGGGAAGTCTGGGATTCCTAACAGAAACCACTATGGAAGATTTTTACCCTACTTTGGAACAGGTGTTAGAGGGAAAATGCGAAATCGAAAATCGCATGGTATTAAATGCGGGTGTCTTAAGAGATGGAAAAAAAATTGAGGACTTTAATGTACTCAACGATATCGTAATTAATAAAGGTGCCCTTGCGAGAATTGTAAACCTGAAAGTTTTTGTCGATGATCAGTATATGACTTCTTATCGGGCAGATGGGCTTATCATTGCCTCTCCTACCGGTTCCACCGCTTATTCTCTTTCGGCAGGAGGACCCATAATGCACCCAAGCATGAGAGCTCTGGTGCTGAGTCCTATTTGTCCATTTGCACTGACGAACAGACCCATAGTGATACCCGATTCCTCGACTATCAGAGTCCAGCTGACCACAAGAAATGAAGATGAAGATGTAAGAATTACTCTCGATGGGCAAACGGGATATTCCATGAAATCGGGGGATATTCTGGAAGCGAAAAAGGCGGATATCCCTGTAAAACTTATTCAAGCACCCGGTAAAGATTATTACCAGTTATTAAGAAAAAAACTGCATTGGGGCGGCACAACAGAAAATAATTCCTGACTTCCTGACTTTATTTCTCATTGACCATGAATCAAAATATCATTGCCTGTGAACAGAAGGTGGATATTGGCACCCGCGTTGTTTTATGGTCAGACAAAGAGGGGTTTGCATGCCCCAACCCCCGTGGACGCCAAAACAGTAGTCAACACGACCCATCTTTAAACGATGCGCCAAGTCAAAAATACAAAAATTATATAATTAAGAACTCTCAAACCGCATACCGTGAGCTAATCAAAAACGTTCACCAATTGGTCCTCCATTACGATGTTTGTTACACCTCTTCTCACTGTCATCAACTGATGCAGGAAAGTACATTCAAGGGAAGCCATTTTTATCTGGACTTGGACGGCACTCTTTTCCAAACTTGCGACTTGTACTGGAAAACCAATACTGCTCCCGCAGACGATAAAAAAGGAAACGAAAGAGCGGTGCATGTCGAAATCTCAAATTTGTCATGGGAAGCACTGGCAAAGCAATCTGAATATTATCCTTCAAAAAATGATAAGTATAAGAAAACTGGAAAGGGTTGGAAGCTGGATCTTCCTAAGAAATACAAAACCAAAATTTTAAAAAGTCCTTTCAACGCAATGCCGGCACGAACATTTGGAGATAGGGGCTATTTCAGCAAAAAAATAAATGGGAAAATTGTACGGATGTGGGACTTCACAGAAGAGCAATATGAATCATTGGTAAAGCTTTGTATTGGGTTGAACAAATTGTTACCTGCAATCAAATTAAAAGTTCCAATTGAAAAAGAAACAGGGAGGCACCCGCTGGATCGGTTAAAAAATTTTTCTCGGTTTGCCGGAGTGCTGGGCCACAGCCATATTCAAAATGGTTCCACCGGCCTTGAATGCAAGTACGATCCCGGTTCTGCTTTCAATTGGGCACGCCTGCATCGAGCCTTCAATAAGACAAAAACTAAAAAATAAGCTGGATTGACAGAAGCATCTAAATATAAGAAATTTGGGTTGACCTTTTTGCCGGATTAGGGGAAGCTGGGGCTATTCATACAGCCAGCGGCTATAAAATTTTTTGATACTAAAATGCATCGACTAATCTACAGTTCACTATTTATATTAATTGGAATCGGATTCTCTTCTCAGGTTTCAGCAGCAACCTGGTATGTGAAAAAATCTTCAACCAAACTACAAGCTGAGGCAAAAGCGCGCTCTAAAGTATTAGCCAAACTGAATAAAGGAACCCCGGTGGATGTCCTGGGGAAATCTGGAAAATTTTATAAAGTCTCCGCTGGCGGTAAAAAAGGTTGGATATTCAGATTTAGATTGACCAAGAAAGCACCTTCAGGAGGAAGCGGAGACGGTGATGTTTTAGGAGCATTGGGTGGACAACAGCAAATAGCTGCCCGCGAATCTGCTTATGGCTCCAGCATCCGCGGCCTCAGCCCGGTGTCCGAAGAGCACGCCATAAAAAAAGGTGCTAAGCCAGCCAGCATAGAATCAGTAAAGGCAATGGAACGTTATAAGGTCGATGATGAAACCCTGGATAAGTTTCTTGAAGAAGGCAGACTTGGAGCCTATGCGGATTAATTATGAGAACTAAATTTAAATTCCTTTTTTTAATTTTCTTAATGGCTCTTGTTTGGGCATTGCCTTCCTATTCTTTTGATTTTGGCAAAGTTTTAAAAGAAGTCGAAAAGTCTACACGGCCTCCTAAAAAATCGGAACCCGAACCAAAACCGGAACCTGAAAAGAGTCAAGCGAAGCCCGCCCAGCAAAGTGGCGGCGGTGGGTTAATTGGACTTGGGGATTCCCTGGGAATTTTTGATAAGAAAACATCCAAAATTTTGCAACAGGGTGTCAGCACACTGAAAGCTTTGCAACCTATCGGCTACGAAGAAGAGAAGGCCATCGGAGGACGATTGGCTGTAGAAGTTTTCAACCGGTATGGTGGTGCTTACGATGATCCTGATTTACTTAAATATGTCAATTTGGTGGGCCAGGCCGTTGCCGATGTTTCTAACCGACCAGACATTGACTACCACTTTGCAATATTAAACACGGAATATCCCAATGCGTTTGCCACTCCTGGAGGCTATGTGTTTGTCAGTATCGGTTTGTTAAAAATGATCGAAAACGAAGCCCAACTCGCCGGGGTATTAGCGCATGAAGTAGCCCATATCACTCGCAAACACGCACTGCAAACATTAGAACGAAGTCGCAGCTTACAAGGTGTCAGCTCGCTCACTTTAACGGTAATGGACAAAGATCCCGGACTGTTCGATAAACTGATTGATGAAGTATCCAATGTTTTATTCACCAAAGGACTGGATAAAAATCTGGAATTCGAAGCTGACAAGTATGGAAGAGAATTTGCCTATCGCACAGGATACTATCCAGGAGCGCTTGGAAAATTTATCCGAAAATTGGGAGCCAGCAAAAGTAATCGGGGTTCTATTTTTAACAGCACTCACCCGACCTCCCGGGATAGATTGCGCCTCCTGCAAAAATCTTCATCCCGTTATAAAAAAGCCTCGCTTTATCCAACGCTTGGAAATAGATTTAAAGTAGCTATCAAAAGGTAATAAAACCCAAATGGCAAAAAATTCAATCTTTCGAGATGAACTTCCAGGCGAAAAAAAAAGCATAATCAATCTCCTGATGACAGGTTATATCGTGGTCATTTCCTGCCTGGGTTACGCAGCCTTTTTCCTTTATGTGCAATTGGGGCAAGTCGAACGAATTGTTGCGACCATGAATACTGAAACCCTGCAACCGGATCAATTAGAGTTGTTAAAGGACAGAGTCATGCGTAGCGCCGGTCAGTTGAAAAATGAAATGATTGGGATGGCGATTTTGGGGAGCATCGTTTGTGTGATTGGTGGGCTTTACACCATCAGCATGGTGATTCGGCCTTTAAAAAAACTGGTTCAATTTGCCGAAGAAAACGGCAAGACAGAATTACCTGAGATCAAATCCAATACAGAGATAAAGCAGTTGGCAACCGCCATAACCGTGCTGACTCAAAAGTTAAATCAAGAAGATAAAAATACTTCACCTTAAACTTTTTCGTCGCTTAAGAGCCATTATAACCTCGAGTCCATCCTTTTAACTCCTCGTTGAACGGAAAAACCATTTCCTTGGGAATCCCTGTCTCATCCAGTAATTGCGCGAAATAAAAAAAGTTCATCGATTCTTTTAAACGTAAAATTGAATTCTGAATTTCCTGGGGACTGGATGCTCCGGGCACTAAATCTTCACAAAGATACTCTACCTCCAATGGTTCCTTTCCAACACGGGAAATCAATGTAGAAAATTTGGAAATTTTCAAACCATCCTGCTGAGACTTGCTGTCCTCAATTTCTTTTTTAAAATATTTAATGCATTTTTCTCGCAAAATTAGCCTTTGCTGCCAGGGCTTGATTTTTTCCCATTTTCCCAACCTAACTTTTACAGCTTTCTTTAGGTGCAGATCTTTAAGCTCCTTGATTTTGGATTGATCGTTCTCAAGCTTGCCTATTCTTTCCTCTTCTCTGGTTAGAAGCTCTTCATCATAAGATTTTTCCCTAAACTTTTTATCTGACTTTCTTTTTTCTAAAAATTTTTCATAACGAAGGTAAATTACCTCCGTCAGAGTCATTTCATCGAGTTCACGATACAATTTTTGGGTTTCTTTTATATGAAATGCTTTTGCTTCTTCTTCCATTTTTGCATATTTTTCTGGATCTTTTTCTTTAAGCTCTGCCAGGACAGGTTGGAATTCTTCCCATTTCAAATTGGCCTGCCATCCACCAAAAATCATAGCTCCAAAAATGGAAAGCTTGATAATTTTTTTAATGAATTTCATCATATGTAAGGATCAGAGTGGGAAGACAGCTTTAAACCAATAGTTATAGATACTTTTTACACACTCAATATGCGTCTGATAACTTAACGGCTTTTGAATAAAACTGTTAACCCCTAAATCATAACTCAACTTTACATCTTCATTCGATTGGCTATTTGAAAAAATAATTATAGGGGTTTTATTGAGAAAGGGTTTTTCACGGATTTCTCGAACCGCTTCAAAACCATTTTTCCTTGGCATGTTTAAATCGCAAATAATTAATTTGGGTAAGGGAGCTATTTCTTTCGAAAAATAATCAACCAGCTCCTGACCATCATTTACGCGTTGGATATTAAACGATAATCCATTTTCCCGCACCGAATCGAGGAACATGGAAAAGTCATCCTCAGAATCTTCGGCATACAGAATATCTAATGTCCCGGGAAAAGTCTCCATATGCATTGAAAATTCAACGTTTATAGAATTTTTTATATATCGGAAAACTAATATATGATATTTAATTTATTCGATTATGTCAAGAAAAGAAGGGGGGGTTACTTGGCGTAAATTTGGGAATTTCTACTGTAGTTTAATGTTTGAAGTGGCGGGTTCCCGTAAAAAGCATGGCTATATTGTGCTCTTTAGCTGCCTGTAAGACTTCCTCATCACGGATGGAACCGCCCGGAGAAATGATAGCCGAAATTCCATTTTTTGCGGCTTCATCGACAGAGTCTCTGAAGGGAAAAAATGCATCGGAGGCCATCACTGCCCCTGAAAGAGATTTACGTGCTTTTTCAACCGCGACCCGGGCTGAGTCGACCCGGCTCATCTGGCCTGCTCCAATACCTAAAATCTCTTTGTCTTTTGCGTAAACGATTGCATTCGACTTTACATGTTTGGCCACCAACCAGGCGAACTTCATATCTTCCATTTCACTCGCATCAGGTTCTCGTTCACTGGCAACTTTCAATTGCCCTTCAACATAATTTAATGAGTCAGGACTTTGAACCAAAAGCCCACCGCCGATTCGTTTCAAGTCGAATCGTTGGTCTTTTGAATTGGATTCCACGCTCGGCATCTGCATTAGACGAATATTTTTCTTGGCAGAAAATAATTTGATAGCCTCCGGGTCGAATCCGGGTGCCACCACCGCTTCAACAAAATTTTTGAGTATTTCTTCAGCAACCTGAGCAGTGATAGGCTGGTTGAAACCTAAAATGCCTCCAAATGCGGAAATCGGATCTACTTCTCTCGCCGTGATAAATGTTTTTAGCTGATCCTCTCCAACCGCAACCCCACAAGGATTGGTGTGCTTAATAATAACAACGGCTCCCGAACCCAGCTCACGCACCAATTCCCATGCTGCATTTAAGTCGATATAATTATTAAAAGATAATTCTTTGCCCTGCAGCTGTTCTGCCGAAACAACATCAGTGGAAAGAGGACGGCTCTCTTTATATAAAGCTGCGGACTGGTGAGGGTTTTCGCCGTATCGTAAATCCTGGACTTTTGTGTAAGGCTGATTTAATAAGGGTGGGAAGCCATCTTCCCATTGCCCCGATAAAAAATTTGCGATCAGCGAATCGTAGCGAGCGGTGTGGGCAAATGCATCGCGACTCAACCGCCGACGGGTTTCCAGAGAAACAGAACCCGTTTTCATTTCTTCCAATACCAATCCATAGTTCTTAGGATCGACAATTATCGTAACGTCATTGCAATTTTTTGCTGAAGAACGAACCATGGCTGGACCCCCGATATCAATATTCTCTATCGCTTCTTCTAATGTGCAACCTTCTTTAGCCACAGTCTGCTCAAAGGGATAAAGATTTATAACCACAAGATCAATAGGGCGTATACCATGCTCTTCCATAGCCTTCATATGTTCGGGAACATCCCTGCGCGCAAGAATTCCCCCATGCACCCTTGGGTGCAGGGTTTTGATTCTGCCATCCATCATTTCGGGAAAACCAGTATAGTCTGACACCTGAATTACAGGCACGCCTCCTTTACGCAATAGTTCGGCGGTACCTCCGGTCGAAAGAATTTCAACTCCAGAGTTATGTAGCTCTTTAGCGAATTCAAGGACACCTGTCTTATCCGAAACGCTAATTAATGCCCTTTGAATGGGTTTCATTATTATTGGAAAAGGAAAAATTTACTGAGGAAGTTTTTTTTTCTCAACGGGTCCCTTGGTAATCAGGAATTCCGGAGTTATTGCATCAATCAATTTGAGGGACCACACAGGAAAAGACCCATACGATTCCATCAGTCCAGGCTCTTCTTTTGGCTCTGGAGTATCAGAAGATTTTTTGTCTTTGTCAGCATCACTCATAACGCACCTTACCTTTTTTACAGATTCTGATCGGGGAACGATTGAAGGCCGAAGTCTACACTTTTTCCAACCAAATTTAAAATAAAACTCACTACCGTGAGGGGGGAGATATTGATCGAACCAGTCTAAAGCCCAATTTTTCTAAAGCTTCTGGATTGTAGTGCTGCCCTGCGGTCGGGATATTTTTCCAAAACCTTCGTGCCCGCATTATATTTTTCCTAAAACTTTGTGCCCCTGTGGTATCTACTCCTTATAATTCATGCCCCCGTGATACTCTTCCGAAAGTTTCGTGCCCGGCACGGGTAGAAGGGGTAGCAGGGGTAGGAACGGGTAAACCAGCCCACTACCGTGGGAAAGGAATTAAGCCGGAATAGTGTACAACTAAACTTAACCTACAAACCTAAAGGATAAACTTTATCCCTATAAACTTGTCGCTTATTTTGTCATCCCCACCGGGGGTATCTGAAACAATCTGTTGTGTGGTCATTCACCATACCGGTGGCCTGCATGAAAGCGTAGCAGATGGTGGAGCCAACAAATTTGAATCCACGCTTTTTCAAGTCTTTACTCATGGCATCCGATTCTTTGGTGGTCGCGGGGATTTGATCCAAGGATTTCCATTTGTTTTTCCGTGGTTTGCCTCCTATAAACTGCCAAATATATTTATCAAAGCTGCCAAATTCTTTTTGAACTGCTAAAAATGCTTTGGCATTGGTGACAGAAGCAGCGACTTTCAATCGATTACGCACAATACCTATATTTTGTAATAGCTGTTTTTGTTTAGCCTCATCAAATTTTGCTACTTTTTTAGGGTCAAACTTACTATATGCCTTGCGATAGTTTTCGCGTTTATTCAGGATGGTTGTCCAGCTCAGCCCTGCTTGCGCCCCTTCTAAAATGAGAAACTCGAATAAAGATTTCTCATCGTGAAGAGGAACCCCCCATTCTTCATCATGATATTTAATATCCAACTCTGTCGGTTTCGAGTAATGACCCACCCACGCGCATCGTTTTCTCAATTATTTGCTCCTCTGAACATTTACTCAGACCAAACTGCCAACTCGTTTTCGTTAGGGTCAAGAAAGTGAAATCTTTTCCCTCCCGGAAACTCATAAATCGGCTTGATAATTTTTCCGCCTGCCCGAGTAACCTCGTCCAGTTTTTTATTGAGATCGCTGGCATACAAGACAACCAGGACACCCGGACTAGATATTTTAGCTTCCCCCAATCCATTGAAACCTCCATCAATATTTGCGCCGGAAAAGCTGAGGTAGTCGGGTCCCCAATCCGTAAATTCCCATTCAAATACGGTGGAATAAAAATTTTTAGTTTCAGCATTTTTTATCATGGGGAGTTCAATATAATTGATACTGTTATTAATGTTTCCCATAAAAATTTTCCTTGGTCCTATTAAGAAAGCAGGCGGGAAACCCGCCTGTCCTGATGAGCCATTTATGCATACATTTCTTTCATAGCTTCTTGCATATCTTCAGGTGAAACATCGTGTATATGTTGTGCTATCGTCCATTCCACATCAAATGGATCCGTAAGGGTTCCCATGCGATCTCCCCAAAACATATCTTCAATGCCTTTTTTTTCTTCCATCCCTGCATCTTTTGCTTTTTTAAAAGCGGATTCTACATCTTTAACATAAACATAAAAAGAAATACGTGATCCATCTAGGCCTTCAACAGATTTTGTAACATCTTCCCCGGCTAGCGGACACGGAGCTCCCACCATTAATACAGCAGTTCCTACCTGAATTTCAGCATACTTTAATTCTCCATCCGGTTTGGCAAGGACAAAACGCTCTTCAGCACCCAGAGCTTTTTTGTAAAACTCAACTGCCTTTGCAGGCTCGTCAAAAACAATGAAGGGTGATACGGAAGTTAATCCTTCAGGAATCGCAGTCATAATAAATCTCCAATAGTTAAGTTGTATCCACATTTATTGCGGAATCACTTAACATTTTTGTTCAACACTACTGACAGCATATTGTCAGTAGTGTGGCAGCATTGTATAATAAAATTATCAAAGGAAATTTATGCGCAGAGCGGATCGGTTATTTCGAATTGTTGAACACCTAAAGGCTAAAAGACAAGTGGTGACAGCCCAATCGCTTGCCCACAAACTGGAAGTCAGCGTTCGTACAATTTATCGCGATATTTCTGATTTGGAAGCATCGGGCGTTCCTATCATTGGCGAAGCGGGCGTCGGCTATATCCTTGACAGGGATTATATTGTTCGGCCGCTGATGTTCGATACCGAAGAATTGGATGCCCTAATGCTTGGAGCTCAAATGGTAGAAAGCTGGGGGGATAAGGGACTTATCCAGGCTGCACAGAAAGCCATGGATAAAATCACTTCCGTACTTCCTGACAGCCTGCAACGAGAAATTTCCGAAACCTTTCTATTCTCTTTACGGTCAAAAGCAAGTCCGGTAATTAGCATAGATTTTACTAATCTTCGTCGCGCCATTCGCAGCAAGAATTTTGTCGAGTTTAACTACCAAAGGGAAGATGGTCAAAAATCTAAAAGACAGGTGAGACCGTTGTGTCTGGCCTTTTTTGGTCCCGTATGGCTTCTTTGCGGATGGTGTGAAATGCGCAATGATTTTAGAAATTTTCGTTTGGATCGCATGAAGAAAATGAAAATAACCGAGGAACGGTTTCGTGATGAAAGAGGAAAACGATTGAAGGATTACAAGGAGCAGAATTGTTAGATCGTCACAAAAGCTTTTCAATAATCCTCTGAAGCTTTGAGTAATTTACAGGCTCGGCTTGCTATTTGGGTCGGGAATTTGGTATATTTTTGAGTCCCAGTAAGAAATTAATGATCCCTTATTCGTCAGGAGAAGTAATAATGTCTAATTCTGCCGCAGCATTGAAAGAAGCTGTTGAATTTGAAAAGAAAGCCTTGGAAAAATATCAGGAAGCCGCGTCGTTGGTTAAGCATCCTGAAACCAAAGAAACCCTGCAAAAATTAACCACTGAAAAGCAGCAGACGATCGAATCCATGCATTGGATTATCATGGCAGAGGCTGGAAAAATTGAAACAGAAAAGCCTGCAGAACAAGCTGAAGGTGAAGAACCCAAGAGTGGTGCCAGCAAATGCCCATTTTCCGGTGCACTCGCTGAAATGGGAATTGATATCACCAAAATGTCTAAAGAAGAAGCTATGGAAAAAATGGGCGATATGTCAAAAATATTTCCGGAAAGCTCTGATTCCTAAACCCCATGGCTGTTGAACAATCATTTTTGATCGAGTGTCCGGCTTGCGGCATCGATAATCTTCTTGCCGATTTCACCCCGGGAAGCCCTGCAATTTGCAATCAGTGCAGAGAAAAGCTTTTGAACCCGGGTCTGATCGATTCCCATAAGGGGCATACCTGCGATAATTGCACCATGGCCTTTATTCTTAAAAATGAGACCGAGTTCACGTCCGGAGAATCAGAATGCCAATGCGGCGGTAGCGATTTTAGTGTGCTTGAAATTGGTCCTTTCGTGGCCGATCTTCAAGCGGCTGAGGCTGCCGGTTCGGCTGAAAACGAGAGTGCTGATGACGATTTTGACTGGTGTCGACCCGGTCCAGACGACTCTCTTGAAGGCGATTACAACAATATATTTGATGATGACCCGGGGTTCGGAAGGTAGATAGCCACCCCGATTCCCTGTAGCCTCCTTTGAAAAACTCCGCTTTCCCCTTGAAATTATTAATTTTATTTGTCAAATTCCCGATATTAGATATAATGTAAGACTTAATATCCCAAATAAAATGTAATTCTGTAAATTCTATGAATGAGAAAAAACCTCTTGATGGGAACGTCTGGAGAGACAACCTTCGAGATGCGCTGGATGTAATTAAAAACAGTGAAAGCTTTTTGTTCAGCGGCGACATTGACCCCGATTCGGTCGGCTCGATGTTATCTCTTTCGCTTTATCTCAATCAGCTGGATAAAAAAGTATTTTTGATCCTGCCTGAATATCTAGGTGATAACCTGGACTTCTTCGAGAAAATCATCGAATACAATTCAATTACGATTTTGCGGAACAAGGAACAAATTGAAGCTGTAAAGAATGAAATAGAAACCATCATTTTTTGTGACACCGCAAATACAAAACTGGTTCCACATTACTCTTTCATTGCAGAAAATATTTTGTCTCTCAAACCCAAGGTGATTGAGATTGACCATCATTTTGGAGCAGACAGCGAAGAGCTAACCGATTACGGCATCAAGCTATTTCGCAAAGCCAATGCTAATACTGAAATTATAGGGAAAATTCTTTTAACCTATCACGGAAAATATCATGAAGGACCCAATCCCTTCGACCAGCGCAATATCATTCTAGGTTTGATAACCGGCTTGCTGGGGGATACGGTTGGTGGCAAGGTCATCCCCTATAAAGAAGATTATCATTACTGGATGGATTTGCTTGAAGACCGGTTGAAAAATATAACTCGATGGAGAGAATCAGATTCTGAACGAAATATAGACAGCAAACAATCCAAATTTGCTGGCCCTAAACAAATCTTGGAATACCTGAACCGATTGACAGATGAGCAGGAAGCCTGCTTCAATTTGTTAAATGGCCGAGTCGAATTAAAAGGACAGATTGGATTCTTAAACTTATTTCGCTCCACTCAACATGAAGTAAAAGATACCTGCAGACCATTCAACTCAGACTGGTTTGCAGACATACTGAACTTTATTTTGAATTCGGTTCCTGAAAAATCAGGTTGCGCGGGAATGGTTGTTTTTGAGGGACAAAATGCCGATGGAGAGGATTGTTTTTTCATCAAGCTTCGGCGAGCCGTCAAGTTTTCCGGGATCGACCTGCGCACTGCAGAAGATCAATTAAAAAATTTATTTGGTGATCTTTATATGGGCGGCGGCGGGCACGCAGGTGCCGTGTCCTTCAGAATCCACACCATGGACGAAAAAGAATTCCTGGAAAAAATTGAAAAAATATTCGATTTTTTCAATCAAAGCCTATTAACATCCAGCAATAAACAAAATTAACAAAGCCTATTTAATCATCTCGACTCTTCCAACACCCTTTTATAAAGAGAAAACGTTTTCTCAGCCATAAGGTTAAAGGAAAATTGATCTCGTATTCTGGCGATTCCATTTTGTTCCATTGCTTGTCGTTCCTCTGAGCCAAGTTCCAACATATTCAAAATACCGTGAGCCAAGGATCCAGCCGAATTGGCAGGGATCAGTATCCCTTCGACAGATTTTCTAATGATATCGTTATTACCAGGTATATCTGTTGCGATCACCGGTATTCCCGCTGCCAATGCTTCCAACAAATTATAGGGAAGGCCTTCGCTTTGGGAAGGAGAGATATAAAAATCGACGCACTTTAATATTTCCAGCGCGTCTTCCCGAGACCCCAGAATTTTTACCGATTCAACCAATCCCTTTTCGAAAACATATTGCTTTATTTTCTTAATAAATTTTTCGTGCTCATCGGGGCAATCTCCAATGATTATCAGTCGAATGTGCGGAACTATTTTTTTGGCCTCGGCAAACCCTTCCAGTAAGGTTGCCAGACCTTTTTCCGGCGAAACCCTTGAGAGCGTGGCGAAAACTTTTATTTTTTCGGGGTCTCCTAATTTTAGTGAAGTAAATGCCTCATTGGCTGGCATCAGATTTTGAATCGAGTCCAGGTCAATGCCATTGTTAATAACGCTGGAGTTTGAATTATTTAAAAACTTTAGTATTTTTGCTTTTCCTTTTTCTCCGTGGCCTACAAAAATATGATGTCGAGTCAATACTGTTAGAAAATTCTCAACAAACAGATAAAACAATCTATTAAAAATCGGCAAAAACTTATATTGAAAACCATGAAAAGTATGAACAACGGGGATCCCTAGCATCCTCCCAATCAACCGACCATAAAGTCCCGGACCTTTGCCATGAGTATGAATTAAATCTGGCTTTTCCTTCTTCAGAATTTTTAATAGCTTGAAAAATGTGGAAAGAGAAAGCCGCCTTAAGACCAAGTCATAAGGAGTTATTCCCAAGGCTACGAACTTGTCCCAGTAAGATCCATCGCAATGAGTACAAATCATTATGTCCCATTCCTTACGGTCCATCTGTTCCAGCAAGCCATAGATATGTCTGGGGCCTCCCCCCGGCGCTGTGGTTCCATTAATGATGGCTAATTTCATAGTCAAGGCTGGATGGTTGCTTTTCAAAGGCGATCAAAAAATTTTTACTAGCAAACTATTTCAAACATAGACATTTGCTACTAAAAAATATTCTAAAATAATACGATATTTATGGAACCGTGGAGAGTTTTATTTTTAATATCCTGAGGTAAGGAACGTAAGTCCACTAAGGAAAAAAGAAGAAAGAATATTAGAAAGCATAAGGGTGGGAACCAGTTGGCCCCCACCCTTATTGGTTAGAGTTCAGCTTCGAGGTCGTTGATGGGCAAGAGATTATCTTCCTCAATTGCAAGCGCAACGCGAGGGTCAGATATTAAACTATCTTTAATAACGCTCAACAAGGTGGACGCTTCTGAATAAAAGGAGTCCATGGAAACCTCATCCACTTCTTTAAGATAAATTTTTTCGTACAAATTGACAAGATTTTCTGTGCGTGAAATGGATTCGCCAATTTCAGAAAAGGGAATATTACGTTTTCTACTTTCGATTCCTCTCTGCGCATACGCTATCCATAGGTCCACATCCGCAGGAGGGTTGCCGAGCTCAATATAAATTTCCCTCATTTTTTCTTTGCCATATTTTTCCAATTCTTCTACCTTTGTTCTTCCCCATCCATTCAAAGGCATTCCTTTAGCCCCGCGACAAACATGGTTTAAAGAAAAAACCAATCGGTTGAGTTGGCTGTCTATCTGCATTCCATAGTCAGAATATTTTTTTGTTTCAGCAACTCTTTCAAAAGCGTGCCAAACCCCTCCTTGCTTCTGAACCACCATCCGCCTTTTGTCGAGTGCACTGGCTTCTGCAAGACACTCTTCTTCATTGCTAATCGCAGAATTTGAGGTCGAAATGGTATTGAGTTGTTTTGCCAACCTGGCATCGACAGGGAGTGGCGCAAGTTGTTGACCCGTTGAAAACATAGTGGATTTGGTTTTTTTTACCGACTCTTTTCGTACCCAGGTGTTCTCTTTAAACGGCATTTGCATGGGTTCATCCTGAGCAGCTTCAGGACTACAACTCATTACCAGAACCCCTGCAATCATCACACAAAAAATAATTTGTAAACGCTTCATTTTAGTCATTCTCAACTCTCAAGATTTTGTAAAAAAAGGATTACCTGTTATACACTAATTTTTGCGCCTGCATAATATTGAAAATATCGATATTTAGCTAAAATGACCGTCAAAATAGTTGGATTCGACAAAAATTAGACGGTTTTTATTTAGTGGAAAAAGCTGGGGTGCAGGGTCCTAAAAACAAACCACCCGCATAAACCTATATAATTAAAAGGGTTTTGGATGATTTCAAGTGATTGTTACCGAAAAATACCCTAGGGCACATGAATTGCAAAATACCTTGAGTGATACGCGGCATTTGTCGTTAAGACATCTATAAATTAAAGAATATCAAAGGTTTGCAAACTATGAAAATCCAAAAATTGATTTATTTACTGATTGCCATCTTCTTATTCACCGGGTGCGAAGTAAAAATGGGTCCCTCACAATTCTGGAGCAAAGTGTTCCGTACCCAAACCGACTCTAAGTACTATTTGGGAAAAACGGAAGACCTGGTGCAATCTTTGACGGAAGATGTTGCAGAATATGAAATAAACAAAGTAACCGTATTTGATCTTGTGGATGAAGAGGACAAAACCCCAGTTCTCGGCGAATATATTTCTACAAGAATTGTTGAAGCCATCACTAAAAAATATTTCTTTCGTGATAAACAATTCCGGGTGGCACAAAAAGGCGAGGTCAAATCCGTATTGGATCAGTTAAAACTGGAACCTTCTTTTCATTACAACAAAAATGAGTTGCGACATTTAGGGAAAGCCCTCAACTCACAGGCTGTCATTACAGGAAGGATCACGGATCTGGGAACCAACCTTGATGTTCATCTTACCTTGACCGATGTTATGAGTGGGGAGGTTATCGCATCTGCATCCGAGCCATTGACGCGAACCAAATTTGCAGTTGAAATGCTGCGACATCATTAGGGGTAGTTGAAAAAGTTAATGCGCATTAGCTTCAACCTTTTTCAATTGCCTGTCGGTATCGACCAAGTGCCATCAAAGGAAAGAAATGCTGGTACATATGGTATTTGATGAAGAAATGGATGGGAAACCCCGTTCCTGTAAATTCATCTTCCCACCAGGTTCCCAATTCATTTTGGTTGCGTAATAAAAATTCCACCCCGCGTTTCGCCGCATTCCCTTTTGCTTCACCACCTGCGATCAGTCCCAGCAACGCCCAGGCCGTTTGCGAAGCCGTACTATTACCACGTCCACGTAAGCTAGGTTCTTCATAGCTCTGACAGGTTTCGCCCCAACCGCCATCCTCATTTTGATGTGTCTCCAACCACAGAATGGCCTTTCGGCTGAAAGTTTGGTTCATGTCTTCACCCATTGCTGCCAAACCGTTCAAAGCCAGAAAGGTGCCATAAACATAATTCACTCCCCAACGACCAAACCAGCAGCCATCCAGTTCCTGGTTATCTTTTACAAACTTTAAGGCACGGGTAACTTGCGGGTGTTCCCTTTTGAATCCCCATTGAGACAGCATCCATAAAATTCGACTGGACACATCAATGGTGGGTGGATCGAGCAAAGCCTTATGGTCAGCAAAGGGAACTTCATTTAAAACTTCTTTATCATTATCGACATCAAAAGCTCCCCATCCTCCGTCTTTACTTTGCATGCTGAGCAACCAGCTTATGGCCCTTTGACATTCACCCAGCTTGTAGCGAACATTGGGAATTTCTATCCGATTCAAAGCCAGTAAAATTTCTGCGGTATCGTCTGTATCGGGATAACACTCGTTATAAAATTCAAATGCCCATCCACCGGGTTGCGCATCCGGGTTTTTAATCTGCCAATCGCCGCGTTCGACCACCTGTTTGGAAAGAATCCATTCCGCAGATTTAATGAGTGCCGGGTGATCCGTAGGCACACCCGAATCCATCAGAGCGTTCAAGCAAATTGCGGTATCCCATAAAGGTGAAACACAGGCCTGCATCCAAAGACGGTCTTCTTTTTCCAGGAGGAAACGGTCCACCGCTTCCATTCCTTTAACACAAGCGGGGTGATCCTTGGAATATCCCAAAAAATGGAAAGCCAAAAGAGAATTGAGCATAGCCGGTTGAATTCCCGCCCAATCACCTTCCTCTTCCTGATGTTCCAGCGTCCATCTTTCTACCTCACGCATTGCCATTTTTCTAAAAGGTCTCCATGGAAATTTTCCAACGAGTTTTATGACTCGGTCTAAATAGATGAACGTGTTACTCCAACTCGTGAACGGTAGACCGTTGGGTTTAAAATCGAGATCATGATCGTTTTCTGTAAATAATTCCTGCACATCCCGACCCTCAGGCAAAGAGTGTACCGGCTCGAGAGAGCGCACGAGAGAGAGCGGTACCACGGTCCCGCGCGACCAACTGGAAATTTCGTAAATATTAAAATAGAAACTATTGGGCAATAAAACGATTTCCATGGGGATAGCGGGGCAAACATCCCACGCTACCTGACCGAACATGGCCAAAAATATTTTTGTGAAGACACGGGTTTTTTTTATGCCACCGTTTTTTCGGATTGCGTTTCTAGCACGCACCATTTCTTCCCGGTCAGCGGGCACCCCGGCCATTTTAAGCGCCATATAAGACTCAACCGTAGAATTGATGTCGCACAAGCCACCATGAAAAAGCGGCCAGCTACCATCTTCCCTCTGCATATAAAGCAGGTAATTGACTATTTTTTGTTGCCGCTCGGTGTCCAAACGATCTGTAAAATGCATGAAGAATATCAATTCGGCAGAAATGGTCACATTGGCCTCTAATTCATCGACCCAATATCCTTCTTCGTGCTGGCAAGACAACAGATAATCCCGCGACCTTTCGATAGAACGGCGCAACGTATCTTCATCCACTGACGCGCTATCGGGTGAGGCAGATGGGTCTTCCATTTCCGTAACTTTCTCCATACTTTCCAAACAGTTAGCTAATTTCCTTAAAATTTCCAAAGAGAAGACTAAATTAACCCATTTTATGCTATAAAGCAAAATTCCACTGTAGCAAGGCCTAACAAAACCCATTGACAATATTGGAAATCTCTTTTAATATAGCCGGTTTACGACATCTGAAATTTTATACACAAAGAACCGGAAATAATGAAGACAACTTTTTTTGCAAAACCTGGCGAAATCGAAAAAAAATGGGTGATCATTGACGCGACAGATCAAGTAGTCGGGCGAATCGCCAGCAAAGCAGCATCGATTATTCGCGGAAAAACAAAACCAACTTTTACCCCACATACAGACACTGGGGATAATGTAATTATCATCAATGCCGCTAAGGTTAAACTAACCGGGAAAAAATGGGACGATAAAGTCTATTACCACCATACCGGTTGGTCGGGAGGAATCAAATCCATTACAGCAAAAGAAGTTTTGGAAAAAAATCCATCAGACCTTTTGCAAAAAGCCATTCGCGGAATGCTGCCTAAAAATAGATTGGGTCGCACCTTGAACAATAATTATCGAATATACGACACGGCAGAGCATCCTCACGGAAGCCAGAATCCCGAAAGCGTAACCATTTAATTCCCTTAAAGAAAAAGACGGAGAGTAAAAATAGTCATGATCGAACGATTTTATGCAACAGGAAAACGAAAAGAATCCATCGCCAAAGTATGGGTTCAAGCGGGTAAGGGCGATATTACTGTTAATAATAAATCCCTTAAAGAATATTTTTGCCGCGAAAGCCTGGAGTGCATCATCAAGCATCCTTTGATCGCGACTGATACTCTTGAGTCAGTTGATATTAAAGCAACGGTTAAAGGAGGCGGGCTTTCAGGACAGTCGGGTGCTCTTCGTCTGGGAATCTCCCGAGCTCTTATCTTGACCAACTCAAGTCTACGAGCACCTCTCAAAAAAGCAGGATTCCTCACCCGAGATTCCAGATCTGTTGAAAGAAAAAAATACGGGCAGCCTGGCGCGCGTAAAAAATTCCAGTTCTCCAAAAGATAAACCGACAACTGGCAATTTCCTTTCGCTTGCCAGAACGTGTTTGGGCTTTGCCAAGCCGCAAAGCTTTTCAGGAAAAAGACACCTCTTTTTCTAATTAACCTTGTAAAATTATTTCAAGTAAAATCCTATCCATAAATAGGAGTCTTTGATCATGATAAAAGTTGGCATTGCCGGAGCCAGCGGATATACCGGACTCGAATTGATCCGCCTTTTGGTGAATCACCCTGAAGCCGAATTATCCGTTCTGACTTCCGAGACGTATAAAGGAAAATCAATTGCTGATGTCTTTCCATCATTGAATGGAATCATCGACATTGAGTTGCAACCTCTCGACTATGAAGTTTTAAAAACCTGCGATGTGGTCTTCCTTGCCTTACCCCATACTACCGGCATGGACAAATTGCCGCAGTTAGTGAAGTCGGATTGCAAAATAGTGGATCTGAGTGCGGACTATCGATTGAAAGATGCTGAAGCTTATCTTGAATGGTATGCGCTGACGCACTCGCATCCTGAATTATTATCGCAGGCGGTATATGGTCTTCCAGAGCTGCATCGTGAAAAAATAAAAAGTGCGCAGGTGGTTGCCAATCCTGGCTGTTACCCCACCAGCGTGATTCTTGCTCTGGCTCCTTTGATGAAAACCGATTGGGTAGATTTCGAAAGCATCATTTCTGATAGCAAATCGGGGGTCTCCGGTGCAGGACGAAAACCATCGACTACAACTCATTATTGCGAAGCCAGCGATGGGATATCCCCCTATGGCCTGGCAGGCCATCGTCATACGCCGGAAATGGAACAAGAGCTTTCAAGTCTGGCTGGGAAACCGATAACAATAAGTTTCTCTCCGCATCTGATTCCCATGAGCCGGGGAATGCTGAGCACGGTTTACATCAATTTAAAAAATAGTTTTTTACAAGAGAAATTATATGAAGACGAAATTATCGAACATTATCAAAATTTTTATAGCAACGAATTTTTCGTTCGAGTTCTGAGTAAAGGCAAGTTTGCCAACACCCACTCTGTCTCCGGTTCCAATTTCTGTGACATTGGACTCAAGGTAGATGCCCGGGTCGACAGGCTCGTCATTACTAGTGCCCTGGACAATCTGGTGAAAGGTGCTTCGGGGCAAGCCATACAAAATATGAATCTTATGCTGGGATTTGAAGAAAAAACAGGACTTCAATCGCCAGCAATTTTTCCATAGAGAATTGCAAAATGAAAATATTAAAAAACCGCAATCCATCGGTGCCGGGCTTTAAAGCCACGGGGCTATGTTGCGGAATAAAAGACAAGAATATTAAAGACCTTGCGCTCATAGTGTCCGAGGTTCCTGCGACCGCTGCGGCCGTTTTCACCAAAAATCAAGTGGTCTCTCCCGGCGTCACCTGGAGCCGTCGAGCAATAACAAAGTCGGGTAGCTGCCGCGCTGTCATCGTTAATAGTGGAAATGCCAATGCAGTGACCGGCCCGAAAGGATTAAAAGATTGCGATGCGATCACTAAAAAAGTGGCAGACGAGCTTGGCATTCCCCAAAAGGAAGTTTTCATAGCCTCCACTGGAATCATTGGCGTGCCTCTTCCATCCGAAAAAATTATAAAAGCCACTCCTAATCTGATTACAAAATTAGGAAGGACAGCTAAAAACTGGACAGATGCATCCGAAGCTATCATGACTACCGACCTGGTATCCAAATCAGACCGGACAAGTTATTCCTTTAAAGGGAAACGCATCGTCATTGGAGGAATCACTAAAGGCTCGGGAATGATCCACCCCAACATGGCCACCATGCTTGGGTTCTTATTCACCGATGCGACTATTGATTCCAAAACACTTAAAATGGCTTTAACAGAAGCAGCGGACCGCTCTTTCAATCGCATTACAGTGGATGGAGACAACAGCACCAACGATTGTGTCGCCATACTTGCAAATGGAAAGGCAAAGAATCCTACTATAAAGCCGGGCACACCGGCTTATCGGGAATTTTTAAAGGCACTGACAAAACTCTGCAAAAATCTGGCGTCCAAAATTGTTCTTGATGGAGAAGGAGCAACCAAGTTCGTCACGGTAAGGGTTCAAGGAGGGAACACCCGCAAACAGGCGTACCTCATTGCAAACTCTGTTGCCACCTCATCTCTTGTTAAAACCGCATTGTTTGGAGAAGATCCAAATTGGGGTCGGATTTTTTGTGCTGTGGGTAATGCCGGGGCGCCTCTTGATTCCGACAAGGTTGATATTCTATTAAATAAAAACCTGCTATTGAAAAATGGCGCCCCAACAAATCTGCCTCAAAAGAAGCTGGAAAAAGCGATGCAACAACATGAAATCGACATCACCATTGATTTAAAAAGTGGAAAGGAATGGGAGGAGGTTTTAACCTGCGACCTATCTTATGACTATGTAAAAATAAATGCAGAATATACCACCTAGCTTGATAGAATCTGTATAAATGTATCTTGAATTAATACGATTAAAAAAATGGCACTACGACCTATCAAAAATTGCTTCGATCCCGTTTTAAGAAAACAATGTGAAATTGTTAAAAATATTGACGGAGAGCTGGTAACTTTGTCCGAAGACATGATCGAAACCACACTTGCTGTACCTGGAGTCGGCTTGGCAGCAAATCAGATTGGAATTCCCTGGAGAATTTTTGTTGTTAATATGGGAGTCGAAACCGATACGGACAACCTGGTCACACTTATCAATCCTGAAATCACCGCCATGGAAGGGGGCGAACTTGGAGAAGAAGGGTGCCTGAGTATTCCTGATGTGGTTGCTGAAGTGAATCGCGCAACTCAAATTGAAATTAAAGCCGTTGACCTGAATGGCAAGGATGTTCGATATGAAGCCAATGGTTTTTTGGCCCGAGCCTTGCAGCATGAAATGGATCATTTAAATGGTATTTTATTTTGGGACAGCCTGGGAAAAGTAAAACGGGATATTTTAAAGAGAAAATTTAAAAAGAAACTTAAAGAGCAGGATGAATGAAAATAGTTTTTATGGGAACCCCTGAGTTCGCACTTCCTACATTGAGAAAAATTTACAACTCTTCCCATTCCATTATATCCGTGGTAACCCAGCCCGATCGACCCAAAGGCCGGGGACAAAAACAGATTCCATCCCCTATAAAAAATTTTGCCATCGAAAAAAATATCCCTGTACTACAACCCAAAAGCGTCAACACTGAGGAATTTATAGAATCTCTTTTAAAAAATCGTCCCGATTATATTATAGTGGTCGCTTTTGGACAGATCCTCCGAGAGGCTCTTCTAAAAGTGCCAAAGCAGTTTTGCATCAATTTACACTCCTCTCTATTGCCAAAATATCGGGGAGCTGCTCCGATAAATCGAGCTATTCTAAATGGGGATACCCTTTCCGGAGTTACGACAATGATTATGGATAAAGGAATGGATACAGGAGACATATTGTTGACCCATGAAACCCTAATCGAGCCAGATGACGATGCAAAATCCCTACATGATAAACTAGCCGAACAAGGCGGAGAGCTTGTTCTTGAGACTCTTTCCCGTTTAGAAAAAAACAATCTTCTACCAACACCTCAGGATTCTGATTTGGCAAGTCTTGCACCAAAACTGAAAAAAGAAGAAAGCCTTATCGATTGGGGAATAGATGCCAATAGTATTTTTAACAGAATTCGAGGTCTTACCCCCTGGCCAGGAACTCATACTTTGTATAAGGGGAAAAGACTTGGTATCTTAAAGGGCGAAGTCATTTCAGGAAGCCCTTCAGATCGCCCAGGCCATGTTGAACGCATCACCGATTCAGGCATTGAAGTCGGCACAGGAGAAAAACGATTAAAAATTACTGAGCTTAAACCCGAAGGAAAAAAAGCAATGCCAGTAAAAAGTTTTCTCTCGGGTTATAAAATTAATCCCGGCGACAAGTTGGGATAAGTTTTTATTAATAGAAAATTCAAGAGGTCAATATGCCAAGAACTTTGGTTACGGGTGGAGCAGGATTTCTAGGGTCCCATTTATGCGAATACCTTCTTGAAAAAGGGCATGAAGTTATCTGCATGGATAATTTAATCACGGGATCAAAACAGAATATTTCCGGGATCAAAAGTGGCGACTTTCATTTCGTCAATCACAACGTGTCCGAATTTATTAATTTGGATGGTGATCTGGACTACATTCTCCATTTTGCATCTCCCGCAAGTCCCATCGACTATCTCGAATTACCCATACAAACATTAAAAGTCGGGGCATTGGGAACCCATAACGCGTTGGGACTTGCTAAAGCAAAAAAGGCCGTTTTTCTACTGGCCTCGACCTCCGAGGTTTATGGTGACCCCTTGGTCCATCCCCAACCCGAAGAATATTGGGGAAACGTGAATCCGATAGGTCCGCGAGGCGTTTATGATGAGGCAAAAAGATTTGCGGAAGCCATTACAATGGCCTATCACCGGACGCATGGCGTCAACACCAAGATCGTTCGCATATTCAATACCTACGGCCCCAGAATGCGCATCAAAGATGGTCGTGCGATACCGAACTTTCTCAAACAGGCACTGACCGGCGAAGACCTGACGGTATATGGCAATGGTTCGCAAACGCGTAGCTTTTGTTTTGTTTCTGATCTTGTAGAAGGCATTTATAGGTTATTGATGTCTGAGCAACACGACCCGGTCAACATTGGCAATCCCAATGAAATGACAATCCAGCAAATGGCTGATAAAATTTTGCAAGCAACTGAAAGCAAGAGTAAAATCATACAGGTTCCTTTGCCGGAGGATGATCCTAAAACGCGTCAACCAAATATAACTCTTGCAAAAAGATTGCTCGATTGGGAACCCCAAGTTAGTTTAGATGAAGGTTTGGAATCTACATTAAAATACTTTAAAGAACAGCTCAACTCTTCCTGAAAATGATATGCCAGGCAAAAATTCAGCTTCGATCAAACACTGGCCGGAAGACGAACGTCCCCGGGAACGGCTTATAAAATATGGTAGTAGCAGCATGTCCGATGCCCATTTACTTGGCATTCTGATAGGATCTGGAGATCGACGAGCTAAAAAAAATGCGGTGGATTTGAGCCGGGACTTGCTAAACAAGTTTGGAACCTTGGAAAGTATTGACCAGGCATCCGTCACTGAAATTTGCCAGATTAAAGGAATAGGTTCTGCAAAGGCCGCACAAATAAAAGCCGCTCTCGAAGTTGGAAAGCGGATGGCCGCAAAAACTTCAGGAAAAAAAATAAAGATGAAATCCAGTCGGATTTTTGTCGAACATTTTTCGCCTTTTTTAAAAAATTTGAAAAAGGAAATTGTTAAAATTGTACTTCTTGATCCCAAGCTTCAATTTTTAAAAGAAATAACCATTTCAGAAGGCAGCCTGAATGCAAGCATTGTTCACCCTAGAGAAGTTATGATTCCAGCTATTAAGGAATCTGCCGCATCGTTTGCCCTGATTCATAATCACCCCAGTGGAGATCCGACACCAAGTCAACAGGATTTTGAAATTACTCATAGGCTCAGCAAAACTGGAAAGATCATTGGAATAAACATGGTCGACCATATTATCATCGGTGGTAACAGTTTTTTCAGCTTTGCAGATGAAGGACTTCTATAAAAACAAAATACTATTTACTTCCACAGAAATTTGACCATGGAACGCGTAAAAAATTTACTCAATATAAGTGCTGATTTAAAAAAAACAGTGGCAGACACTCTTTCATCTGAAATTTTGGATGCCGCCCAAAAAATTAAAAGTCGTCTGGATGCTGGAGGCAAACTATTGTTGATGGGCAATGGTGGCAGTGCAGGAGATGCCCAGCACATTGCCGCAGAATTGGTAGGTCGTTTTAAAAAGGAAAGAAAAGCCATGCCTGCACTCGCTTTGACTGTCGATACTTCTTCATTAACCGCACTTGGAAATGATTATGGGTTTGACACTATATTCGAAAGACAAATTGAAGCACTGGCAAATAAAAATGATGCGGTAATAGGTATCAGCACCAGTGGAAATTCTGAAAATGTAGTTCGGGCTATCAATAAGGCCAACACTCTCGGCGCATTTACGATCGGACTCCTTGGCAATGACGGAGGAAAGTTGAAAGATATCGTGAACCTTCCTATTATTATTCCTTCAAATGATACGGCTCGAATTCAGGAAGTTCACATTACTATCGGTCATATCATTTGTGAAATTATAGAAGAAGACTATTAAATGAAAGAACGATTTAAGTTTTTCTTTAACCAAAAAGAAAGACCAAAAATTTTAGTGGTCGGCGATCTTATACTGGATGAATATATCTGGGGTGGAATCAACCGTATTTCCCCTGAAGCTCCAGTGCCCATTCTTGAGACCCGATCAGAAACGCTTGCTCTGGGTGGCGCAGCAAATGTCGCCAACAACCTTGTAGCTTTGGGTTGCGAGGTTCATCTTTGTGGAGCCATTGGTCAGGATGAAAAAGGCGACAAACTTTTACAAACCATCCATAACCGATCCATCCAGACAGAGGGTATATTCCGGTTTGTTCATCGGCCCACCACATCAAAAATGCGCATCATTGCGCACAACCAACAGGTTCTTAGAATAGACAAGGAAGATAATCGCCCGATTACTGAAGAAACCGAAAAAAAACTCATCCAATATATAAACCAAACGCTTCCTGGAATGGATGGTGTTGTTTGCTCAGATTATCAAAAAGGAATACTTACTGAAAAAGTTATTCATGCAATTATGCATAGGGCCAAGAAAGCTAAAAAGGCCGTAATTGTTGATCCCAAAAGCTCAGACTTTTCGCTTTATAAAGATGCAACGGTCATTACCCCAAATTTGAAAGAAGTTGAGCGATCGGCACCCATTAAAATAACTGATAAGGAAGGCCTCAATCGTGCTGCGGATTACCTTTTAAACCTTACCCGCTCTAAAGCTATTCTCATCACTCAGGGAAAAGATGGCATGACGCTTTTTCAGAACAAAGAAAAACCTGAATCCATATCGACAGTCGCAAAAGAAGTTTTCGACGTTACAGGGGCAGGCGATACCGTAATTAGTGTATTCAGTATGGCAGTATTTTATGGTTTTGATTTTAAAGAGGCTGCATGGCTTTCAAATATGGCAGCCAGTATCGTTGTAGGAAAAGTAGGCACTGCTGTGGTCACACTCGACGAAATCAATGAATTCCTTCACGAAGAGATGCTTCGCACTTCTCACACGGTTCTAGAACTGGATGAGTTAAAAAAGATAGTGGGTCTCGCAAAAAGCACCGAGAAAAAAGTCGTTTTTACAAATGGCTGTTTTGACATCATTCATGGAGGGCATATCGAGTTCTTACAGAAAGCCAAATCATTAGGAGATATTTTAGTGGTTGGGCTCAACACCGATAACTCCGTTAGAAACTTAAAAGGGGAAGGTCGACCCATTAAAACCGAAAGAGAACGTGCAAATATTCTTTCAGCTTTAAAGTTTATTGACTACATCACACTTTTTAATGAAGCCACCCCTGAAAAACTAATTCGGGAAATCAGGCCTGATATCCTGGTAAAAGGCGATGACTACAAGATAAATGAAGTAGTCGGTCGGGAAATCGTTGAAGGTTACGGAGCGCATGTAGAACTTATCCCAATTGTAAAAGGTCACTCCACAACCATGACTCTGGAAAAAATAATCGCTAACCATCGAACTTCAGAAGACAGCAACGGGAAATAAACGCTTTAACCCATTCCACATAATATTCTCCTGTTTAATCAGAGCCTAAATGCTTGCCGGGAGTAAGGTACTGCCCAACATAATCTGCCACGCCCTCTTCCAATGACATTACAGGATCAGAATAACCAACTTTTCGGATTTTTTCTGTGTCTGAACAAGTATGATATTGATACTGGTTTCTAATCTCCGCAGGCATTTCAATATATTCTATGTTTTCTTGCTTATTCATCCCCGAGAAAATAGCTTTTGCTAAGTCGTTCCAGTTTCTTGCTTTTCCCGAACCGATATTAAAAATTCCTCCAATTTCTTGCCGTTCCAAAAAAAATAACGTCATGGCCACAGCATCTTTGATGTACAAAAAATCCCTTTCCTGATTTCCATCAGCATATTCAGGTTTGTAGGATTTGAACAAACGCAACTTTCCCGTATCCCGCACTTGCAAAAATCCTTTTCGCACCATACTTTGCATTTCCTGTTTATGATATTCGTTAGGACCGTACACATTAAAATATTTCAATCCAACCAAATCATCTAGCACCCCTTGATCGTATGCCCATAGGTCAAACTTTTGTTTGCTGTCGCCATACAAGTTTAGAGGTTTAAATAATTTCAGCCTGGATTCGTCATCCGAGTAGCCATTTTCTCCCGCACCATAGGTTGCCGCGCTGGAGGCATAGATAAATCGAATCTCCTTTTCCAGACAGAATCTTGCCAAATGTCGGGTATATTCATAATTATTTTCATTTAAAAACGCTTGATTGGTCTCAGTTGTTGAAGAGCAGGCACCCATATGAAGAATTGCATCGCAATCGGGAAGGTTTTTTTCTATTACATCTTTTAAAAAATCATTCTTATCGATCAGTTTATCGAAAATAAGCGGATTTAAATTCTCCTGCTTTTCGGGATGGTCCACCTGATCAACAACCCAAATATCTTTTACACCCTTATTATTTAAGCCATGGATCAGGGCACTCCCTATAAAGCCTGCTCCACCAGTAACAACAATCATGTTTTATTTACTCTGAGGTTTAAAATGGTTTCAGGCATAGAAATTTCATAACTCAAAAAATCTTTTATAATCCCTGCATTTCTCTTTTTAAAAAAATGCACATCCAGCACGGAAATTGTACTCGCTCCCAATGATAATGAAATTGATGGATTCCAGGCCCGATTAAAAATGCTGGTTCCATAAGGATGATCCAGAGTCCAACCATTAATTCTCCAAGCTGGATTATACTTTATTTGCCTATCCATCATATGCCCCTCTAAAACTTCTGCAGAAAAATCTCTGTCGCTTCCTGAAATACTCATCAAATTCAACATCAGGCTATGAGGAGCATTGAGTTTCTTTTTTTTCACAGCGACCAAGAAGGTATCAACAAATTTTATTCTGTTTTGGATGTCTTTTCCAGGAGATGAACTATCCCACTGGAAAAATTCTTTTCCTATAACACCAACTGTTTCTAAACTCCCATTCCAGGTTTTCCTCTTCTTCAACCATTCAGGTTTTATTAGATGAATTCCAAAAGGTCCGAAGCGATCAATTTCCTTTATGGCCTGTTGCGGTAATTCGGGAATTATATTTGCGACATTGTTGACCAACGAAGGGTATCCTGCAATCTCTATTTTTTTATTGTCCTCGCTAAAAATGAAAGACGAGGTTCCTTTTTTATTGTACTCCAGAAAATATACCCTATTAATTTCACCCTCTCTTAGAATATTTTCAACACGATGGCGCATCTCGCCTGCGCCATAAAGGTAGAATTGCACATGCAAATCATCAGGAACAATGAACAAATCATTGGGCTGCAAAGATTGCGCGAAACTCAATACTTTTTTCAAAGGTTCTCGTTCTACGCGTGCGAGGAAAATATTTTGATAAGTATTAATAGTGGAAATAAATATTAAAACCAATGCAACCAGTCCGGTTGCGAATACCGTTATTTTTCCTCCTCCTTTTTCACCAAATTTGCTTTTCAGATTTTTATTAAAATACTCTCCAATTGAAAAACTTCCGACTGCAACCAAAATAATGAAAAAGGGTTGCAAATAAAAATATGTCCTCGCATGAGGCATTCCTGGCAATAGGCCTAATTTATATCCCAAGATTCCAGCCATAATGGGTCCCACCAGTACCGATAAAATCAGGAATAGCTTTACAGGATTCTGCTTCCACAAAACCCATCCCCCAGCAAATGAAAAAAACAGGAAAATTAAATTCATCGAATCAAATGGAGCCATCCATTGAGCCATCACCTCCCCATAAAATGAATTGAACGAAGATTGTGCAGCATTGGATGTTGCCGATTGCAACATTTCTGGTGAAATCCAAACATAATACTGCAAATAAAAAGCTACCAAGCCTACCAGCAAAGAAAAATATGGAATCAGGAAATCTAATGTAAAGGTTTTCAAAACAATCCATCGGAAAATAATAATTCCTGACAAAAACACTACTAGCGATAATTCAAAAAAAATAAATGTGGGCAATGTCCAGCTTCCCAAGGTCCAAATCAATAACCAACCTAAAAACTCAAATAAAACCTTTATGGGATGGAAATTGTATCTAATTTGTTTTGGGTCCTCTTGTAATTGAGCAAAGAATTTTGCAATACAAATTTGCGCCAACAACATAATTACGAGATAACCCCGGGCATTGGTTGAAAAAAATATATGCCACTCACTAATAACTAGAAATAGAGCTGTTATCCAGCCCACTAATGGGGCATTTCCTATAGCCTTTCCCACCTTAAAAGCCAGGTAAATACTTAAAATCCCACAAATAAAGGTGGGGATCCGGAGGAGCCATTCATATAAACCAAAGGTCTTCAGTAAAAAACTTAGAATTAGGGTCAAAAATATATGATTGTTTGGGTACTGGTAATTTTGAAAAATCTTCTCGTAAGGCATTTGGCTCCACAAGGAAACCATTGCGAGTTCATCACTTGCGAGCACCGCATCAAATCCAGGCAATCTAAAACAAACAGCCAGACCCAATAAAAAATATATTTTTGAATCAAAAAAAGGAAACCGCTTTTTTAACTCCAGGTTATCTTTAGACATTAATCTTTTGGTTTAATTTTATTCCATTGGGAATTTGGATATAAAGGTATCCAAAGTTTTTTTGAATTAATTTTGATTTGTTCTTCAAGTTTTTTCAGGCGGCTTTTCGCCGATGGATGGGTAGATAAATAAGAAAAAATTTTCTTGGCTTTTTTAGAGGTGGATGAGTCCTCTTTGTTTTCTTTTAACTTCAATTCTTCTTTGAGCAATTTCTCGAAGATTGTCAGCATTCCCTGTGGATTGATTTTAGCTTGCAACATCAACTGCATTCCCTTGCTATCTGCTTCTATTTCCATTTTTCGGCTCAGACCCAGGGTATTTAATTGCCCTGCAATATTTACTATCCCATCCATTACAACATTCGCATCTCCCATAACTAAAGCTAGCAGCATACCTGATGCAAAATTTCTAAGGATGCCTTGTGTCGAGTGCTTTAGAAATATATGTTGCGCCTCATGAGCCAATACCCCTGCCAGTTCTTCTGGAGAGTCGGCTAGCTTTAGCAATCCTTCAAAAATGATTATATTGCCACCCGGAAGAGCCAATGCATTAATTTTTTTCGTCGGTAAAATAAAAACTTTTAGATTATAAGGAGTGGGTTCCGGCCTGCTTTGTTTTAGTAGGCGGAGAATGTTTTGAAGTAAAGAAATTACCTTTGGGTCAGGATTTTTTTCAATGGGAAAAGCCGACAAAACTGCATCCCCCAGTGTTTCTTCCCATTCCACTGGAATTTTGTTTGCAAACTGGTCAGCTAAATAACGGGGAACAATTTTGAAGGCACCGTAAAAAAATAGAAGGAGAACAAATATTCCTGCTGAAAATATTCTCCAATTAAAATTGTTACTTTTTAGTGTTCGAGAAAATTTATTCGGGGCAATTTGTATACAATTTTCATAAAAATCAGGGTCCTCTACGACCAGGGTTTGCAGTCGTTTTCCTTCTGGAGTTTCGACCTCATACTCAATATGAAAAGGAGTTGTTTCTGCAGCCCATCGAAGGTTTGAATAAGACCAGCTAACAGCCGGGCAATCAGGAATAGCGATGGAAATATGGTGGGGGGTTAATTCGATTTGAACGGGATGTTTTTGAGCACTTTGCCCATCAAACAATGCACCGCTAAATTGCAGTCTTCGGGTTACCATGCCCGCTCCTGCCCGTTAAAGAAGATTTAACCAATATCAATTGGAACATCCATAATATCCATACCTTCTTCTCCAAATGCGCCGCTGTCTTTCATTTCTTGAACCACTCGGTTGAGTTCTATGTTTCCGGCAAGAGTTAAATTGGCTGCAATAAATTTACGATTGCGAACCACAACCCAGGAATAACCCAAACCAAGTGTTAAAACCATAAGGAAAAAATTGACCATTTTCAAATTGAAATAGTCTCGCCCCTTAATTGGAAAATGAAATGTTGCACCTCCAATATGGGTGTGTGACCAGATATAGCGACTTAAATCCGCACTGAACCAAAAAAGATAAAATCCCAATGTTAAAGGAGTGAGAAGCAAGGCGACAATAAATTTTTTGAGAAAGTCTTTTCCTTTTCCAGAAAAACGCATTTGAACATCTCCGAACCAGGAATTTTCGCGCCAGAAATTTTCTTGTTCCATTTTGAAAAAAGGCCAATAAAGACCCAAGGTAAGCGGAACCAACAGGTAGCCTTTGAAGTAAATCGATAAGGCTTGTCGCCCTTGACCTCGGAAAGAAAATCGTATGCCCCGCCACGCAGATCTTGAAAGTCTATATCTCCATGCTCCAACCATAAGAAATGGAATCCAAATTGAAAATATTACGGTCAAAATATTTCCAACCAGTTCGCCTTCCATCACACCTATTTTAAAGTAAGTGTAAATATTTACTGCAACTAAGAAAATGAAAATTATTCCAAAACGAACCGCACCTCGTAACAATTCCTTAGCCGTTCCATGATAAGAAAACCGATCACCCGCAAAAAGTGTTTGCGACCAGAGGTACTGACGCACATTGGTCTTGGCCCAGAATCGATAAAATCCAAGGGTAAAAATAGTTTTGATAAGGTTAACGAATGTGATTCCAAATAGAGTGCGACCATCGCCTTGAAAACCCATCTGGTGGGAGGATTCATTTCCCGGCGATGAAATTGTAGTGAGCTCCGACTGCTCTGGGGGGACGGGTTGCGGAAGAGGTTCCACACCGTTGTTGACTGTTTGGATGTCTACCGAAAAACCGAGGCTGCGCAAATACTTCGAGGCGTTTGTAGCTTGTTGATTGGAAATAGTGTTATTGAAACGCCAGGGAAGTCCCTGGCACAGATTCTCTAATACCGCCAGACCCTGCTCGTGATCCAATCGGAAGACTTTGGCTAGTTCAGCGGCAGCTTCTTTCTTACTTTCCCCAGACCATGTGTTTAAAGTTATCTGACAACTCATTTTCGGGCCATCTTCCTTTACCGCCCTTATATTTTCCGGATTTTAATAATTTGTAGGGGAACGCAAAAAAATTGCGGTGCAATAAATATTTTATTTAAAATCGTAAGCAACCTTTTGTTCTGCCCATCCCAAGAAACCATCTTTTTTTGGGTCCCCAGTAAAACCTGATGCACCTTTTGCCCAGGTTTCTGGCTGATCCCAATTGTCTCCATAATGATACAAATACATTTTTGCTTTTACTTCATCTGGCAAAGTATTCAACTCCTGATAGGAGGAATGCACTCCACCATAAAATAGTTGTGTGTCATGAAACATTACTTCGGCCATTTTACTGAATCGGATTGGGTAATCCGCATCAAACATGGTATCCCCAGAAATCCAAACACGCCGATTTATGAATGCACCTGAACACCATTGCGATTCATCCACACTGATAGCCGTGTCTGGAAAATGGCGGGTTCGCATTATCACCAGCTCAATGGGTCCATGTTTGTAAGACCAGAATTTTCTTCCATCAATTTCAATATTTTGAGGTCGTAAGATATTGAAAAAATCATTCAATTGAAGGGGGCGACCTTGGTCCGCTTCACAAGACTCACAACCCCCTGCAAGGCTTTTGCTCCAGAGCAGATCCTGATAGTCCCGCAAAATTATCATGTCGGGTTTTTCTGCATTGGGAGTATAACGATTCATCAAGGCAACTTCTTCCAATCCCCCAATATGGTCTGCATGACTATGGGTGGGGTGGTAACAGCGCACTTTTAAAACACTCAAGCCCACGTCATTTAACGCCAAAGGTCCCTGTGTGCCACAATCGATCAATACGTGGTAGTCCCCTTGAATAATTAGCATATTAGATTGCCGCCGTCGCTTTGCGAAAGCAGAACCCGTACCAATAAAAACTACGCGAAGGTGCCCATCCGTGGTCAGGGGAAGAGGGGAGCCGTTCTTACAAATCTCGTTCACCTCATACATACATTTCTCCTTAATTTCTCCCCGAAATTAATAGATTGGAACAGTAAATATAATTATCTATTCATTACATACATCAATAACCCAAAATGTATTGGGACACCGTAGCACAAAAGCAGCACATTCGTCCATAACAGTTTGATTTTTAGGGATAAAATCACATTTAGGGACGATACAATATTGGTCTTCCAATATAGTTTAGGCGGCTTCCGTCCTTTCAAAACCAGGGTTTTTGATCTGGCTGCCTTTTGCCAGACAGGAGCCGCAAATTTAAACTTATTTTAGCCCTGAAAACTCAATTTTTCTACTTTTCAATTGGACTGGGGAATTAAGAAGAATTAAGTTATAATCCATCATCCCCGGCTTACCGGATCAATAAATTCCCTAAAGAAATGAAACATTTAGTAGTTATTGTTGCAGGCTTGACAGACAAGCCCATTGCAGAAAAAGATAATAAAACTCCTTTGCAACTTGCAGAGACCCCAAAT
>CAZECX010000025.1:0-31998 GCA_964510965.1 uncultured Nitrospina sp.
ACGTTGTTCGTCAGTCTTTGCAACTTTCATCGCCTTGACGTATTGGCCGATATCTCTATAGGACGGCGACAGGTCACCACAAGATGCCACCCTACTAGCAGTCCTAAGCATTGCATTCAAAATATTCATGTTCAGTCCGCCAGTGACTTTTGGGAATGAAGCCAACGCCGGTAATTATCTATTCGTTTATCCCAGTTTCTGTAGCCCTGTACTTTTGTTTCCCAACTCTTTGTTTGGAAAATTTCCCGCCTTTAATTTTTGTTAATTCAGAAATACCGTGTGATCGATTAAGGTTCACTTTATGCCATGAATTGGGGCATATCACTATGCACCGTACTGCAAACCCCAACATGGAAAAACAGGCAGATGAGTTTGCAAGTGAATTTTTAATGCCCAAAGAAGACATTAGTTCTTCACTAAATCGAATAAACTTCCCAAAACTTGGAGCTTTAAAACTGAAATGGAAGGTTGCAATGGCAGCCTTAATTAAACGGGCAGCAACGCTGGGGAAAATAAATGCCGGAACAGAGCGTTATTACAATATACAATTAAGTAAAAAAGGTTATCGAATGAGAGAACCTCAAGAATTGGATTTCCCAAAAGAAAAACCATCGCTATTATTAGAACTAATCAATTTTCATCTTGACGAACTAGACTATAACGAAAACGAATTAAATGAACTTTTAGGAACTTTCCCAAAAGATTTTAAATCCATGTATCTCAATCAAAAATCTCCCCTCCGGCTTATAAACTCCAATTAGACTTTACAAGCTTGAAATGTCATTCTGAGGAACCCGGTTCTTTGGGTGACGAAGAATCTCCATCCTGAAACCAGTTTAGACTCAAATCTTTCCATTCTGGATTCATCGATTCAATCAATACAATTTTCTTTTTCCGCAACCAACCTTTAATTTGCTTTTCCCTGGCAATAGCTTGTTTCACATCATCCGTATCTTCAAAATAAACCAATTTAGAGATATTATATCGTTTAGCAAACCCCGGAATCATTTTGCTTTTATGCTCATACAACCTGCGTTCAAGATTATTTGTCATTCCTGTATATAACGTTCTTGATGAATTGGTTAATATGTAGACATAATAATTTTTCATAGGAAAAACAGAGATCCTTCGCTAACGCTCAGGATGACAAAAATATGACCACTAATTATAAACAAACTGAAGGAACCTTTTTTCAATACCAGATAAGGCATTTATTTTTTCAACTCACCCCTCTTATATCCAACAATCTCAACTCCAGTTTTTCACGCCCGTTCCAAGAATTGAGGTGAAGTTCGTAAGTAATGTCATAAACTTCATTGGCAATATCAATTGACTCAAAAATGTCAGCAAAGTTGAAGGCAACCACCTCTATCTTCCCCTCCCCTTGAACAGCACGAAATCGAACATGGTTTTTTTCTTTACCAATATATTTCAGTTCCTTAATTTTCACATTATTAGATTGGAAAGAAGGGACGGGGTTTTCAGCACCAAAGGGTTCGAGCAAAGAAACGCTTTTATATAATGGAAAATCGATTTTCGAAAGTTCGAGGATCGTATCAATTCTCACCTCAGGAATTAGATCTTCCTCGCTCAAATACCGATTCCCCACCTCGTTCATCGCATTTCGGAAAGCGTCTACCTTTCCCTCTTCAATACTAAGACCCGCTGCATAGGCATGGCCCCCGAATTGTACAAGATGAGATGAACAGTCCGTAAAAGATTTAAACAAATTGAACTTCGGAATACTGCGACCTGAGCCTTTCCCCTGCCCCTCTTCCAGAGCAATCAACACCGTAGGTCGATGATATTTATCTACTATTTTGGAAGCTGCGATGCCAATGACTCCAGGATGAAAAATTTCTGAAGCCAACACAATCACCCTCTCACTTTCAAGATCCCTTTCGTTACGCAACAAAGATTCTGCTTCCAGAAAAGTTTCTTCCTGAATTTCTTTTCTTTCCTGGTTTATTTTTTCCAGTTCATTTGCAAGTGCTTTTGCCGCCGGAAGGTCAGTAGCTGTCAGCAAATGCAATCCATTATCCGCTTTACCCAATCTACCAGCAGCATTGAGTCTTGGGCCTAGGCCGAAACCTACCGAGCGGGCATCCACGTTTCCGACAATTCCTGCCACTTCTTTCAACGCAACCAATCCGGGCTTTGCGGAGGTGGATAAGACATCCAGTCCATGCCGGGTTAGAATATGGTTCTCACCTGTCAGAGGGGCAACATCGGCAATCGTCCCTAAAGCAAACAAATCCAAATGGCGTTTCAAGTTTGGCAGGTCTTCTTTTTTTCTTCCAGCGGTATGCAACCCATTTCGGACACCGATCGCTAATTTAAAAGCCAGACCCACCCCGCTTAAAAAACGAAATGGGTAATCGCATTCCTCCCGATGTGGATTCAACACTGCCACTGCCTGCGGCAAACCTTCCTCCCCAACCTGGTGATGATCGGTGACGATTACATCCAGTCCCAATTCATTTGCCAGAGCCACCTCTTTCACACCTGTGATACCGCAATCAGCGGTGATCATCAAAGTAGCACCTTGTTCCCGAATTTTTCGAACTGCGTCTGAATTGAGACCATATCCTTCTGCTTGCCGTTCTGGAAGATAGGCTGTGACCGGACAATCAAGATCGCGAAAAAAATGTGTCAGGAAAGCTGCTGAAGTCACCCCATCAACATCGTAATCACAAAATACGGTAATAGATTCTTCTTTATTGATCCCGCGGATCACACGCTCAACCGCCTTGTCCATTCCTGCCATCAGGAAGGGATCGTGTAACAAAGACAGATCGGCCTGCAGAAAAGTCTTCGCATCCTCTAAAGATGTGACACCACGATTGATCAATAACACAGCTACCGTAAAAGGAACATCAAGTTCCTTTGCCAAAGCCAAAGCCCTGTCCGAAAAAACCTCCGCGAGACACCATTTTTTTTTCAGAAATGAAAGCATACGTTATTTATTGGTTTATATATTCTGAAACGCCTTTGAACGTACTGCGATGAATCGGACAGGGGCCATGCTCTTGAATCAGATTTCGATGCAATTTTGTTCCGTACCCTTTATGGCGATTGAACTCGTATTGCGGATAAACCTTATGATAGTCCTCCATTATCCTGTCACGAGTTACCTTGGCAAGAACCGATGCAGCGGCAATGGATAAACTTTTAGAGTCGCCTTTTACTATCGCCCATTGATCTAAAGTGGATTCAATTTTTTGATTTCCATCAATGAGCAAAAGACCAGGAACAGGATTTAATTGTGTCACCGCCTGCTTCATAGCCAGCCGCGCAGCTTGCAAGATGTTGATCTCATCAATCACCTCACGGTCTACAACAGCCACTCCAAAAGTGATAGCGCTTTCCTGAATTTTCGGGAACAATTCTTCGCGTTTTTTAGGAGACAGTTTTTTCGAATCGTCCAAACCAGCCATCTCGATATTTGCAGAAAAGATTACGGCAGCGGCAACCACAGGGCCGGCAAGAGGCCCACGACCCGCCTCATCGACTCCGGCGATGTTTTTAAATCCCTGGTTGACCGCTTTGGCCTCATACTCCATTAGATTCATCGCCAAAGCATAAGGCATCCCAATCCAGCACGCAACCCACCCTGAAAAGGCTGGGTTGAAATAGGTGAAATAGGCTTTTATAATTAACGTATGGGAAAACATTTTCTTTTTATATTTTTATCTGTCCTTATCATTTCCGCCTGCGCCACCACACCCGTCTCAAACCGGTCTGCCTTAATTCTTATACCCGAGTCGCAGGAAGTTTCACTAGGGAAACAGTCCTACAATCAAATATTAAAAAAAGAAAAGGAATCTGAAGACGCGCATTTGAATCAGATTGTCCGCAGAGTGGGGCAGCGAATCATTGCCGTGAGCGACATGCCGAAGCTGGAATGGGAAATCAAGCTCATTGAATCGGATCAAAAAAATGCCTTCGCTTTACCGGGCGGTAAAATTGCTATTTATACCGGCATTCTTTCTGTAGCGAAAAACGAAGCAGGGTTGGCGACTGTAATGAGTCACGAAATTGCCCATGTCATCGCCCGTCATGGTGCGCAAAGAATGACCCAGCAAATTTTATTGCAAGGGGCAATGCTTGGGGCTGGCTTAAGCATGAAAAATAGTACACAAAGAAATCTGGTTCTTTCTGCGTTGGGAGTGGGAGTTCTATATGGTCTCACACTTCCCTTCAGCCGATCACACGAAAGTGAAGCTGATCAAATTGGCTTGATCTATATGGCAAAGGCAGGCTATGACCCAAATGAAGCCATTAAATTCTGGCAAAGGTTCAGTGAGGTGAAAGGCGACAAAGGACCTCCTGAATGGGCTTCAACCCATCCGGCTGATGAAACGCGAATGCAAGGTCTAAGAGGTTATCTTTCGCGGGCAAAATACGATTACCAAAATGTAAAATTAAAACATGGGCTCGGACAGGTCTTTCATTTGCCACAGAAAAACAAAACTCCCGAAAAACCTAAGGCTATACCGGGAGTTTCTGTAGAAACGTTAAACCCTTAGCCCTCTGGCGAAGGAGGCTGTAACATTTCACCTTTTCTGAATATGCCAAATTTTTCTTCGGCTTCTAGAAAGATTTTTGACCTACGACGAGTGGCCTGGCCCCCTTTAAAAGGGGGAGGAATTAGAAAATTTACGACAAGAAATATTCCCATTGGGCGGGAGCCCAATCAGGAAGAAGCTTTAGCGGCTTTGGCAGCTTTGGCTTTTTTGCCTCGTTTGGGAGTTTTCTTGGTTTTAGATGTTGGCCGGACAGGCTTGAGTTCTTTCAATCTTGCAGCTTTTCCACGCAGCTCTCTCAAATAATACAATTTGGCCTGACGGATTTTTGCTCGCTTGACGATGTCAATTTTTTCGACCCTGGGCGAATGAAACGGGAAAATACGCTCGACACCGATGCCGAATGAAATTTTTCTTACTGTCAGCGTTTTTCGCGCTCCACCCCCGCGCATCTTAATGACCACACCTTCGATCACCTGAATACGTTCTTTTTCCCCTTCAACGATGCGCATGTGCACCTTGACGGTGTCACCGATATGAACATCGGTAACTTCTTTTTTCATTTCCTTAGCTTCAACTTGATCTACTAAATTCATTTACCTCTCTCCTAGGATTGTGCCTTTATAAATATCTAAATTAAAAAACTGTTCATTAATCTACCGGAGGTTCCCGCTGCCCCAGCAATCGATCAAGAATGATTGCAATGGCACCTCGAACCGGCAGATGATTGAATCCATTTAAACCCTCTATGGGCAACAGGGCATGATCTGCATTTTGAACCAGATTTTTTTCTAATCCCCATCCGGTTCCAAAAACCAGAAGGTTGGGTTCTCCCTGTTTCAATTCTTTTTTCAACGCCTCATAACCGATACTCTGAGGTGCCTGTTTTGCTCCCGTAACAATAACTCGGGGTTTCTTCCCGTTTTCCTCGGAAATTTCATTAACTGCTTCACCAAGGTTGTTTTTCACAACCGTTTTCAGCAATGCCTCTTTTCGGGTCGGATTATATTCAGCCCCATGCCCGGTTAGCCAATGGCCAATCAATCGTTCCACCAGCTCCTGCTGGGTTTTAAGTGGCGTGATCACATAAAATGTTCCCACCCCATAAGTCCTGCAAGCACGCGATATATCGTGAATATCCAAAGTTGTTACGGATGAAACGATCACTTCCCCAGATTTGTTATAAACAGGAAAATGTACCAGTGCCAGATGAATGTTCGAATTCGATACTTCTGTCAAAACCGACCTGCTTCTATTTCCTAAGTCGACCGTTTCCCTTTTTCCAGTAAATCCGGACGAACGCTTTCCGTTTTTTTTAAGGCCTCAGTCTTTTGCCATGCACGAATTTTTTTAGGATCGCCGGAAACCAAAACATCTGGAACCTTTAATCCTTTAAAATCCCTGGGTCGCGTGTACTGCGGGTATTCCAGCATCCCATCCGAGAAGGACTCTTCAACAATAGATTCGGTATCGCCCAAAACACCTGGTATCAACCGGGATACCGCTTCAACCAAAACCATTGCCGGAATTTCTCCGCCCGTCAAAATATAATCGCCAATGGAAATTTCTTCATCGGCAAAATGCAACCTTACCCGTTCATCTATTCCTTCATAGCGACCACAAATCAGGATCAAACTTTCCTGATCAGAGAGCTCCCTGGCTTTTTCCTGATTGAAAGGACTGCCACCCGGCGATAGCAAGATCGTCCTGGCTTTTGGCACCTCTTTCTTTATTGCCTCCAGGGCACGGACAATGGGCTCTACATTCATAACCATTCCTACGCCACCGCCAAAGGGCGTGTCATCCACCTTCCGGTGTTTGTTCAGCGTATAATTGCGCAGGTCGTGAACCCGTATATCCAGCAAGCCCTTTTCGCGGGCACGCTCAATAATGCTATCGCCAAAAGGGGACTCAAACATCCCCGGAAAAATGCTAACAATGTCAAACCGGAGTGTCCTCAAACAATCCCTCAACACAATGAAATATAAGTTTGCCCTGTTCGAGATCAATGGTTTGCACCACCGAATCGATCATGGGAACCAACCATTCTTTGCCTTCACTTCGAACAGCATAAACATCGTTGCTTCCAGTTGCTATTACTTCTTCCACAACACCGTAATATTTTCCGGTATCGTCATAAGCTTCCAAGCCCTCAATTTCGAAGCGGTAATATTCGCCATCAGGCAACGTTTCGAAATCTTCTCTTGCAACCAGAACTTCCTGGCCCGTTAAATTTTTTGCGGCCTCAATGCTGCTGATTCCATCGAATTTAATTATGAAAGGTGAATTGGCCCCGCGAACCGACTCAATTTTAAATTGAGTTTCTCCTAATCGTATCCGTTGATCTTTTTGCACCGTGACATCATCCTGATCGGAGGGGAAAAACTTCAATTCCCCTTTCAAGCCGTGAACCCGAGTTACTCTTCCTACCGAAATCCAGTCCATGTCACTCAATAATTTCAAGCACCGCACGTTGTCTTAATTTGGTTGCCGTCGCGTTCAAGATTGTACGAATCGCGTGAGCGGTTTTCCCCTGCTTGCCAATCACTTTACCTAGATCTTCTTTAGCAACTTTCAATTCCAGAACCGTTGTCTTGTCACCTTTCACTTCAGTTACTTCCACTTCATCAGGCTTATCTACAAGCGACTGCGCTATCATCAATATGAGCTCTTTCATGTCACTCTCCTTTGCTCGCAACAAACATCCTCCTCGTATGTGAGGTGCCTAACGAACCAAAACTAATTATCCGCTGATGCGAATTGTGGTTTTGTGCAACAAGAGAAATAGAACGTGCTTTACCTTTATTAGTCCAGAAAACCGAGCACAGGTAAAGAAAGAACTACCCAAACAACATGAGATTAAACCTATGAATTAGCTTTATGCATTACTATTAAATCTGACGAAGTGATGTCAACACTAAGCGCCGACCCCTGCCTTTTTGAACAGAGAACCAACTGTTTTACTGGGTTTTGCCCCTTTCTTTATCCATGCAACCGCTTTTTCTGCATCCACCTTACAACCGTTTTCTTCCAACATCGGATCATAAGTTCCCAAAATTTCGAGAAATCGACCATCTCTTGGCATTCTGGAATCTGCTGCCACAATTCGGTAAAAGGGTTTCTTTTTTGCTCCTCGTCGAGTCAATCTAATTACTACTGCCAATTTTTTCTCCTTCGTGAAAATCGGTCTCCCCGAAACAGGGCTTCCCGAAACGGGGGAAGACACATAAAATTATATTTAATCAAAAACTAATTTTTTACTAGCGGCCCATGAATCCACCGCCACCCATCAGGCTGCCGAAGTTGAGTCCGCCGCCTCGTGAAACTTTTTTCATCATCTTTTGCATCTGCGCAAACTGTTTTAGCAGTTTATTGATATCGTTAACTCGTGTTCCGCTCCCTTGAGCGATCCTGCGCTTACGGCTTGCGTTGATGATATTATGTTTGGCCCTTTCTTTTGGTGTCATCGAACTGATAATAGCTTCGATTTGCACAAAAGCTTTGTTATCGACCTTAAGGCCTTTCAATTTTCCAGCGCCGGGTATCATGCCCAGCAGCTGTTCCATGGAACCCATTTTCTGGATTTGTTTCAACTGGTCGCGAAAATCTTCCAGAGTGAAAGCGTTGGCCTTGAATTTCTTTTGTAGCTCTTCCTGTTCTTCCTTCTCAAAACTTTCTTCTGCTTTTTCGACCAGCGACATGACATCGCCCATACCGAGAATGCGGGAAACAATTCGATCCGGATGAAACGGTTCGAGAGCATCCAGCTTTTCCCCCATACCTACAAAACGTATGGGTTTTCCTGTAATGGACTTAATGGAAAGCGCAGCGCCACCACGGGCATCGCCATCCATCTTTGTCAAAACAACGCCATCGATACCAATAGCATCGTTAAAAGTTTTTGCAATTTCTGCGGACTGCTGACCCATCATTGCATCGGCAACGAACAACACTTCATGCGGTTGAACCGTTTCCTTGATGCGCTTGAGCTCCTCCATCAAAGCTTCATCCACCTGCTGACGGCCCGCAGTATCGATGATGACAACCTGGCTCATTTTGTCGGTTGCATCATCCAGAGCCTTTTTACAAATGGCTATCGGGTCTTTTTCATCGCCGCCTTCATAGACCGTAACACCCAGGTCTCGACCCAAAACATGCAACTGTTCAATCGCCGCGGGACGATACACATCCGCAGGAACCAGAAGACAGCTTTTACCTTTTTCTTTAAACCGTTTCGCCAGTTTACCAACCGTCGTGGTTTTACCCGCCCCCTGCAATCCAGCCATCAAGATCACGGTCGGTGGTTTCGAGGCAAACTGAATATCTTGAAACTCATCACCAATTAAAAGTGTCAACTCGTCATTGACAATTTTAACCATCTGGTGGCCCGGGGTGAGGCTTTTTAATACCTCCTGGCCCACCGCTTTCTCACGTACCGGAGCAAGAAAATCTTTGATCACCGGCAAGCTGACATCGGCTTCGATCAACGCAACACGAATTTCGCGCAACGCTTCATCGACATCGGCCTCTTTTAATATCCCTCGGCCTTTTAATTTTTTGTAGATTCGCTCAAGGCGATCCGATAAATTTTCAAACATGAAAAATCTGTATAAACCCTTAAAAATTCAGGGGAATTTTTGCTCTCATTGTAAATAAGCTAGTATATAATAACCCCCCGATACAGGCAATATTAATATCCATTTACTGACCCCCATGCCCATTAACCTATGAAAAATAAAGCGGTAGTGCTTTTAAGCGGCGGATTGGACTCCACCACAACCCTGGCAATTGCCCAAAAACAGGGATTTGAGGTTTATGCCCTAAGTTTTGATTATGGACAAAGACATAGGGTGGAACTGGAAAGAGCCAAAGAAATTGCCCAAAATTTCTCCGTCGAGGATCACCAAATCATGACCATTGACCTTCGACAATTTGGTGGATCCGCGCTAACCGACTCCATCGACGTACCAAAAAATCGCGATGAAGATGAAATGAGCGCAGAAATTCCTATCACCTATGTTCCTGCTCGCAACACTATTTTTCTTTCCTTTTGTCTGGCATATGCAGAAGTGAAAAACGCGCAGAATATTTTTCTGGGAGTCAACGCGGTGGACTACAGCGGTTATCCCGACTGCCGTCCTGAATTCATAGCCGCATTTGAAACCCTGGCCAACCTCGCCACCAAAGCCGGAGTAGAAGGAAAAGAAAAATTAAAAATTCATACCCCGTTAATCCAACTCACAAAGGCCGAGATTATTCTTAAAGGAATTGAGTTGGGTGTTGATTATTCGCTGACGCATAGTTGTTATAATCCTGCAGAAGATGGAAAAGCCTGCGGCAGTTGCGACAGCTGCCTCTTGCGCTTGAAAGGATTTAACGAAGCAGGCTTTGAAGATCCGATTGGGTATAAAGATTGAAGGAAAGTTTTTCTAAATCCCCCTCACCTAACCTCTCCCTCAAGGGGGAGAGGAAATATTAAAAATAAAAAAATCTAAAAGCCCCTTCTCCCCTGGAGGGAGAAGGCTGGGATGAGGGGGGCACATATTTTTTCCTCTAGCTTTCCTGATTAAGGTTCCGCAGGATCTCTTCAAGAACTAAATCGGTTTCTTTTAAAACCTGATCGTTCCAAAACCGAATGACTCGATAGCCATGTGACTGAAACCAAGCAGTTCGTTTTTCGTCAGCCTCTTAAGCTTCCATATGTTGACCGCCATCCACCTCAACAATTAAGGATTTTTCATGGCATATGAAATCAACTATGTATTTTCCAACGGGGGCCTGGCGGCGAAATTTGAGATTTTCAAGGTTGCGGTTTTTCAAGCGGGACCAAAGCTTTGTTTCAGCATCGGTGGATTTACTTCGGAGATTTCTGGAGAAAAATGTGGATGCTTTTTTCAATTCTCCCTCACCTAACCTCTCCCTCAAGGGGAGAGGAATTATTGAAGTTTGATTCTAATATCACCAGCGGCGGTTCGTAGCTACATTTTGCTTCCTTCTTCCATGCGTTGGTGTTCCATCTCTTTCATCTTCATTGCCTCGTCTTTCATGCCACTGCCTTCTTCTTTCATTTCATGTTTTTCATGATCGTATTTGCCATATTTCTTTTCGTAATATTCTTTCGAATGTTCCCCGCCATGCTCGTCTTTATATTCATGAGCCATAGCACGGGATTTACGATCCATTTCCATCGCTGATCCACCACTGCCTTCTTCATACATTCCTTGACCATGTTTTTCTCCCTCATGTTCGCCGTCGTGGGACAGGACAGGCGAAGCAAAAAACATCAACATTGCGATCAATGAAATCGCAGTAAACACTTTTTTCATTTTTATCTCCTTAGTATTTCCGGGCTACGCCCGGAGGAAATGGGTCAAAGTTCTCAAGAACTAACAAATACAACTTGGCTTCTAGATTTAGTTATTTTTGCAAAGAATTGCCTTTCAATTTATTACATTTTACAAGCATCACTATATTGAGTCCAGAACATCCTAAACTTGGCGCCAGCTTTCTGCACCGTCAACAAACAACGTATCTCCATTAACGAATTGATTTTCCAATAAATAGTCGAGGGCCTGCAACAGGTTTTCGATATTCCCATGAGTTCGGGTAGGAACTTTTTTAGCGGCTTTTTCCAGATAGTCGGGTGCCCCCCCTTGAGGTGGCAATATAAGCCCTGGCGCGATGCCGTTTACTCGAACAGTCTCTCCCCATTCAACTGCCGCCAGTTCGGTCAAATATTTAAGTCCCACTTTGCTTACGGAGTAAGCCCCGAAAGTTGAAATATGTTTACGCACACGTTCATCGATTATATTAACAATCATGCCTTTATTGATGGTCCGCTTGAAGTCACGCATTAACAGGAAAGGAGACATCAGATTTAAATGAAAAGTATCGGTCAAAGTATCCTTTTGGGTTTCCTCAAGGTTTTCCTGGATGAAGTTTGCAGCTGAATTAATAAGTAGCTCCACATCATTGAAGTCGGCAGTCACTCTGGCTACAAATGGTTCTGCTTCCTCCAGATTAGATAAATCACACGAGTATCCCTGACAATGAACGCCATGCGATTTAATTTCTTCAATCACTGCCGTAGGATTCGACTGGTGATAATGCAAGGCGATATTGAAACCTTTCCCTGCCAGGTGCAAGGCCATAGCCTTACCAATTCTAATAGCGCCCCCGGTTACGATTGCTGTTGGCATTTTTCTTCCCTGTTTGGCTTATGCTATACTGGATAAAGAAAACATTTAACTTCAAATTTCTTATTAAATCCACCTAAATTCAAGGCTCTTTACGAACGGATTTGCGGATATTTTTTTGTGAACAGGAGATCTGGAAAACATTATGAGTGAAAAAAAATGTGTGAACATTGCTGTGCTAACCGTGTCTGACACGAGAACGGAAGCGGATGACAAATCGGGTAATGTCCTGGTCGATCGAATTAAGGATGCGGGGCACCATCTTGCCGAGAAACAAATTATCAAAGATGAAAAAGATTTGATTCAAGAACAATTGAAAAAATGGATCGCCAGTTCAGAAGTCGATGTTGTGATCGCTACAGGCGGAACTGGAGTAACGGGTCGCGATATTACCCCGGAAGCTTTTGAAGAGTTGTATGACAAGGCCATTCCCGGGTTTGGTGAGTTGTTTCGCATGCTCAGCTACCAGAACATCAAAACTTCCACCCTACAATCGCGTTGTACCGGCGGCGTAACCAACGGCACCTTCCTGTTCGCGTTGCCGGGCTCCACCGGCGCCTGTAAAGATGGATGGGACCAGATACTTGTCCACCAGCTTGACAGCACGCACAAGCCCTGCAATCTGGTAGAGCTGATGCCACGCCTCCTCGAATAGTGGCCTACGGCCACAGGAAATAGGTCAGTGCCCATCAAGCCAGCTGATACGATTGAGTTTTTTAGAAGAGTGCGCTGACATTACCTCCCTTGCTGGAGAATACATAATACCATGCAATGTTTTGAATTTGAGGTAGACGAAGCTTCGAGCAAAAAACGTCTTGATGTTTTTCTATCTGAAAATCTTCCAGAGATCAGCCGTTCACGGCTTAAAAAGTTGATAGATGAAGACCAGGTGACGGTCAACGAAAAGTCCCGCCCCGCTGGGTATAAAGTTCGGGTCAAAGAAAAAATCGTCTTTAAAATTCCTCCTCTTGAACGGTTGGACACGGCGTCTGAAAACATTCCTTTAGAAATAATTTTTGAAGACGAGCATATGCTGGCGGTGAATAAACCTGCTGGAATGGTGGTGCACCCGGCACCGGGCCATTCCCAGGGAACCCTTGTCAACGCCTTGCTCCATCACTGCAAGGATCTATCTGGAATTGGCGGTGTGGAACGGCCCGGAATTGTCCACCGCCTGGACAAAGAGACTTCAGGATTGGTGCTGGTCGCGAAAACAGAAGCTGCGCATAAAATTCTTGCAGCGCAATTTAAGAAACGCGAAATAAAAAAAGAATATCGTGCCTTTGTAAAAGGAAATGTCAAAAAAGATAATGGCACCATAGATTCTCCAGTCGGCAGACACCAGACGCAGCGCAAGAAGATGGACACCCGTTTGGGTCACGGACGCCCCGCCTGTACTCATTATGAGGTACTGCAAAGAGGTAAAAACTGGACTTATTTGAAGCTTCACCCTGAAACTGGAAGAACCCATCAGATTCGAGTTCACCTGGCATCCATTCATCATCCGGTCATTGGTGACAAATTGTATGGTGGGAAAAACCCCAATTCAGGCCCGCTAAAAATGGAAAGGCAGGCTCTTCATGCTCACCATCTTGAATTGAATCATCCCATTTCTGGGGTGCTGCTTTCTTTATTTACCGACTTGCCTTTTGATATGGAAAGCTTTCTACAATCTCATAAATAAAGGGATAAGCAATTATTTTGACGTCCTCTATCATCCGAATGATTCTCCAGCAGAATAGATAAAAGTCAAATTAACAAGCTTTAAGAGAATTTCAAGCTGTGAATAACTTGTGAGTAAAGTTCATACCGCCACAATGCTTGAATCTTGAAATTGAGAACGGTAAAAAAACAGTCATCTCAAAATAACCACAACTAAAGTTTTTTCAATGCCTTCTCAAAATTCACCCGATTAAGGAATAAATTATTGACAGTCTCTTCATGAGAAAACTGTTTTCCACATTTTTTTTATAGCGTGTTCGCCGCTGATTATACTGAAAACTAAAGGGAGAAATTGGCATCAAATTCTTGGCAGCGGGATAACCCCTAAATTCGGCTGTCAAAAAACACTTCATGTTTAGGATTCAGAATATTTCCCGGTAGAAGCCTTAAACAGGGCTTTAAGTCCTATCGGAATTTTGACGCATGCTGTTCCCCTTACGTTAACGAGCAAAACCTAACCCTCGCTTTTTGTATCTCAGATTCACCTTATATAAAGCCCCTTGTGCCCTTGCCATTCCGGTTAAGCTTATGGGGGTGGCTTTGTGACCTTATGTATTCGGAATGCTTCACTGGTCAAGGCACTCAGAGAGGTGGGGTGTGATCTTTTTCTTTTCCACAGAAATTGTTAACAACCTGTGGAAAAGTTTGGGAATAAGCTGGCCAAAGGGGATAAATAAGGACTTTTGGGTGGGTCGATTAGAAAATACGCAAAACAAAATACTATTGATTTATATAGGCTTTAATAATTTCTCTAATGTGCTTTTATAAAAAATTTAAAACAACTTTTTTTATTATTTATTAATTTTTATTTTGATTTTTTTTCAGACTTTTTTATAAAGTGGATAGCTATTTAGCGGACATATATTGGAGTCAGGATATATTCAAATGCAGCATTTTTTGTATTTTTTGCCGCTGCCGCAGGGGCAGGGATCGTTGCGACCCACTTTGGCCTGATCGCGGGTAAAGGTCTTGGGTTTTGTCATTTGCTTGGTTGGCACCGGCGGGAGAGTGGAGTCTTTTCTACTATAAACCCAGCGTCCGTTAATTTTATAAAACCTGGAAGACTCGCGCAGGGTCTGCGGGGTACCGTCTTTTAAATAATGCGCGACAAAGTCGACCTGCCCCTCACTATCTTCCCTGCCGCCTTTGCGGGTACCCATTATTTCCAGTTTTTTCCATTCGGCACCCTGATCCACAAGAGCAGATTCCAGTCGGGCCATTTCTTTTTTTTCTTCCGGATGGCTGGTTAATACCAGGTACTCCCAGTTATTCTCAGTAAATGCGGTGTAACGTGAACGCATCAGATCTTCCGCTGTATCGGCAAAACCTGTGCCACGAATTAATGGACCGCAACAATCGGTGTATGGGAAATTGGAACCGCAGGGACAATCTTTCATTTAATTTATTCCTAAAAATTAATTCCAAACCTTTCAAGTGTATTAAACACCTTACCCTTGTAAGGTTGGAACAAGAGTTCCGACAAATTTAAAACTTATAAGATATTAATATGGAAAAAAACTTTTTAGGGAATTTATTTAGTCCCAGAAAAACAACAGGCAGAGAAAACGCATCTTTACCTATACTTTACCCTGCCCCGGAATTCATAGGATTGGAAAACTGGATCAACACTCCACCCATCACTTCGATGCGGCAATTGATCGGAAAAGTAGTCCTGATTGATTTTTGGACCTACTCCTGCATCAACTGCCTGAATGCGTTGCCTTATGTGAAAATCTGGCATAAAAAATATAACAAACATGGACTGGTTGTTCTGGGAATACACGCGCCGGAGTTCGGCTTTGAAAAGAAATATAAAAATGTTCTAAAAGCGGTTAGAAAACATCGAATCAATTTTCCTGTAGCACAAGACAATGGGTTTCGTTTATGGAGGGCCTATAAGAACCGCTACTGGCCGGCGTTGTATTTAATCGATCGACATGGAAGAGTCCGCTACATGCATTTCGGGGAAGGCCGTTATCAGACCACCGAATCAGCAATTCGCCAATTACTGAAAAAAACTTAAAGGCTTCTTCTTTTAAAAGGAAAGGCTGGGCGTTGACCTTTACGCTCTGCCAAACGGGCATTTTGCTTTTTTTGTTCCTCTAATTTTTCTTTTTCGCTTTTCTCGGAAATTTCATCTGCTTTTTTTTCTTGTTCCTTGTTTTCCATAAACCACCTCCTACTCGCAAGATAGCTCAAAACCCGGACAATCTCAACGTTTGCTCAACGAGCCACCCATCACAAAACAACCGCATGTTTTTCAATCAGTTGTGGTAAAATTCTGATTATGATTGATCGTCGTATGGTATCCAATTTCAATTGGCTGTACTTTCTCGCTATTCTAACAGTATCTGTGATAGGGGTTGTCACGATCTATAGTGCCAATCACGCGCGTCCGGAAGAGTTTTTTCGTGGACTATACATCAAGCAAATTTACTGGATCATCTACGGTCTCATTGCAATGCTGGTTGCTTTGGCGTTGGACTATCGCTGGTTCAGCCGGTATGCCTATCTCATATACGCATTGACCATTATCGGGCTGGGATATGTTCTGGTCAACGGTGCCGTGGTCTCGGGATCCAAACGTTGGATTTATATTGGATCGCAAAGTTTCCAGATTTCTGAGTTTGCCAAGATTGCTATTATAATTGCGCTCGCAAAATATTTTGAGTCAGGAAAACTTTCAGGCCAATACACCTTGCGCGATCTTTTCATCCCCGCCCTGCTAACAGCTACATTGGGAGGGTTCATCGTGGTACAACCGGATCTGGGCACGACCATGATGATCCTGTTCATCTTCATTGCTTTCATTATCGCGATCGAAATCAACCGGATGACTTTAATCAAGTTGTTTGTAGGGGGTCTTGCTTTAGCACCTGCTCTATGGTTCTTTCTCAAGGACTATCAAAAAGCCAGACTGCACACCTTGTTTAACCCTGAACTGGACCCTTTGGGTGCAGGCTATCATTCGATTCAGTCTAAAATTGCAATCGGATCGGGAGGTTTTTGGGGAAAAGGATTATTTGCCGGCACACAGAGTCGACTCAACTTTCTTCCAGAAAAACATACCGACTTTATTTTTTCAGTTTTCGCAGAGGAAACCGGGTTTATTGGGGTGATCCTTCTTATTTCATTATTCACTTTTATCATTTTAAAAGGATTGAACATTGCCTTTCGCGCAGCCGACCGGTTCGGGTTTTTCCTTTCTCTGGGCCTTATTATTTCAATTTCGTTTTATATGATTTTTAATATTGGAATGACCATCGGCATCTTTCCCATCACCGGCATTCCTTTGCCTTTTTTGAGTTACGGGGGTTCGTCACTCATAACAAATTTTTTTGCCATAGGCTTACTGCTAAATGTAGAAATGCGTCGTACTCTCCATTAGCGGCGAGCCGCCGCAAAGGCAAATGGATGAGGCCCAATAGCCAAGCGATACGTGTTATAATTTATCCATCTCCATTATCAGGAAAAGTTTATGTCTTCTGAAATATTCATCAATTCAAACCAGCGGGAAATTCGGGTTGCCTTGATGGAAAATAACCTGCTGGTGGAATTGTTTATTGAGCACAACGCCCATAAAGGAATTGTCGGGAATATTTATAAGGGCAAAGTGACCAAAATTCTTCCAGGAATGCAGGTCGCCTTTGTGGACATTGGATTAGAAAAAGCCGGGTTTCTTTATGTCGGTGACATTGATGTCATAGATATGCTTGGTCTTGAAGACACTGTAGAACCTCCCCCTCTCGCAGAAGAGGATAAAGACCATCCGTTTGAAGGTAAACCTGGCCGTCCCAATCATGATGTAAAAATCCAAGATATTCTTCAGGAAGGTCAGGAGATCATGGTCCAGGTTGCAAAAAACCCCTTAGGGACCAAAGGGGCGCGGATTACCAATTACATCACCCTTCCCGGGCGCCATCTGGTTTATATGCCTACAATAAACCATATAAGTGTTTCCCGAAGAATCGAAGATGAAAACGAAAAAGAGCGTTTAAAACAACTAGTCAGCGAAGTAGGCAATGAAGGGGAAGGCTATATTGTACGCACAGCAGGCCAGGATGCAGAGAGGTCCGATTTTGAGGCGGACGTCAGTTTTCTCCATCGTCTTTGGGAAAATCTGAAAAAAAAATCTGAGGGCATCAGCGCGCCACATCTGGTATACGAAGACCTCAACCTTATATTTCGATCCATTCGCGATCTATTCACCAATGACACCGAACGGCTGGTCATAGACTCGAAAACAGATTTCAACAAGTGTCTGGAATTTTGTTCCAGTTACATGCCGCATTTATCTAATAAAATTGAGCTATACAAGGATCCGATGCCGATCTTCGATCATTATGGGGTCGAATTGGATATTAACCGTGCCTTGGGCCGCACCATCTGGTTGAAATCTGGAGGCTGCATCATAATTGACCAAACCGAAGCCCTCGTAGCAATTGACGTCAACACAGGGAAATTTGTAGGGCATAGTGACCCAGAAGATACCATTCTTAAAACAAACCTCGAAGCTTTAAAAGAAGTTGTCTATCAACTGCGCCTAAGAAATATTGGCGGCATTATCATTGTGGATTTCATTGACATGGCCAATGAAGAAAGCAAAGAAATTGTGTCGAATGTCCTGAAACAGGCCTTGAAAAGTGACCGGTCGCGTACACGTATCCTGAAAATATCTGAATTGGGGCTGGTCGAAATGACACGTAAACGTGTTCGTGAAAGTCTGGTGCAGACCTTATGCGACCCTTGCGACTACTGCGAAGGAAAAGGCTATATTAAAAGCCCATCAACTGTCTGTTATGAAATCATCCGCGAAATCCAACGCCGGGGCACTGACAATATCTCAAACAAAAAACTCGAAATAAAAGTGCATCCCATCATTTACGATATGTTGTTTGAAGAAGATAGCGGGCTTCTTGAAGAAATGGAAAAACAAAACAACCTGGAGATAACATTTAACGTCAATCCAAAACTCCATCGTGAAAAATACTATATAGAATCCTCATGAATAATACCGGGAACAATAGAGCCATGGATTCTTTTAAAATCGGTCTTACTGCGATGTTTCTGGTAATATTTTTCTCAGGATGTGGGTCCGTTGGTAAAGATTTCGACGAATCACTGTATGCCAATATTGCAAAAGGTACAACAACCCAAAAAGAAATCCAGTCAATGTTTGGCCCCCCTTTTAAAAAAGGCGTACAAAACGGATACCCAGTTTGGACTTACGAATATAATTATGTCAACTCTTTCGGCACCGACATCATCAAAGATATGATCATCGTTTTTGAAAAAAACGGCGTGGTCAAATCTCACCAGTTGATGACCAACACCCCTGAATAATCCCTAAAAAACTGATGCTAGGTTTCACTGAAACACAGTCTCGCACTCTGCATTTGACGTGGATCGCGTTTTTCCTGACCTTTGTTGCGTGGTTTAACATGGCTCCGTTCAACACAACGATCATGCATCAGCTGGGCTTGACCCAAGCTCAAATAAATATTCTGATGATTTGCAATGTGGTCCTAACCATCCCGGCTCGAATCGTTATCGGAACCCTGACCGACCAGTATGGTCCTCAAACAGTTTTTAGCGGACTGCTTCTTTTTGCAGGAGTCATCTGCATCGCCTTTTCTCTTTCCCAAAACTTCGAAAGTTTACTGATCAATCGTTTATTGATGGGGATTGTCGGCGGCGGATTCGTGGTGGGAATAAAAATGATCGCAGAGTGGTTTCCCCATAAAAAAATGGGCACCGCCCAGGGCATCTATGCAGGCTGGGGAAACTTTGGTGCAGCTGCTGCAACATTTTCTCTACCTCTCATTGCCCTACCCTTTTCCATAGACATGGGGTGGAGAATAGCCACCGCCTTTTCGGGGTTGCTTTGTATGATCTGGGCTTTTATCTATTTTCGATTTTGCCCAGACATACCCGAAAGAAGTTCTGATTTTGAAGTAGGTATTCACGGTTCCCTGGAAGTTCAATCTAAAAAGGATTTAATTTTACAATCCATCGTTTTATTTCCAATTTACGGGGCCTTGATGCTTTTCGTCTGGAAACTTTCGGGTCATCCTTTCCAGTTAATTTCTTCTTCAATGTCCTGGGTATTGATGGCAGGACTTTTTGGAATTTTTATCAGTAACCTTGTGCAATGCTGGAAGTTTAATTTGCCGAGCATTGAACAATCGGTACCGGAAGAAAAAAAATATTCCTTCAGCCAGATCGCAATATTGAGCATGGTCTACTCTCTTACCTTCGGTTCCGAATTGGCTGTCGTTTCGATTTTCCCGCAGTTTCTGGAAACCACTTTTTCAATTTCCGTAGGCTTGGCGGGAATACTGGGAGCCAGTTATGCTTTTATGAATCTGGTAGCCCGCCCTGGTGGAGGATGGGTTTCTGATCGGTTTGGTCGCAGGAGAACCCTTTTCCTTCTCATCCTGGGAGGCATGGTGAGCCACTGGCTAATCGGTGAGATAAATTCCAATTGGCAACTTTCCAGTGCCATAGCCCTTTCAGTAATCGGGTCCATCTTCTTTCAGGCTGGAAATGGAGCCTGTTTTGCTGCAGTCCCATTGATCAAGAAAAGTCTAACTGGAAAAATGGCTGGGTTGGCGGGAGCCTATGGAAGTGTCGGTGCGGTTTGTTTTCTCACACTCTATAGTTTCGTATCACCTCAGGAATTTTTTAAAATTATCGCCGCTTACGCTTTTCTGGTATTCTTGGCGCTGTTTTTTCTTAAACCCTTTCGGGCTACGCCCGAGGATGTGATATCGTCACCTAATTCTTCATGCCCCGAAGGGGTAGATGGGTCAGGGCATTAAATAACGAACCATTACAATATCGCTTCTGGATTTAATCGTTGAATATTTCCTCCTTACAAAAACACTTAACTTTAAAACAAAAAAGGATTTAAACATTTATGGGCTTTACCTGTGGCCTCGTCGGCCTTCCCAATGCGGGAAAATCAACTTTATTCGGTGCATTAACACGTACCAAGGCTCAGTCAGGAAATTACGCTTTCACCACTATCGAGCCCAACAGCGGCATCGTTCCTGTTCCTGATAAACGCCTGGATACAATAACGTCTTACGTCCAAACTAAAAAAATCGTTCCGACGACCATGGAGTTCGTTGATATTGCGGGATTAATAAAAGGTGCCTCCAAAGGTGAAGGTCTGGGAAACAAATTTCTCGGCCACATTCGTGAAGTCGATGCCATCGCGCATGTGGTGCGCTGTTTTGAAGATGGCAATGTTCCCCATGTCAGCGACGTAATCGACCCCGCATCTGACATTGACACGATCAATACCGAACTGATGATTTCAGATATGGAAACCCTGGAACGGAGAAAAACTAAAATTGAAAAACTTGCAAAATCCGGTGACAAGGAAGCCCGTTCGCAAATGGAAGTGATTAAAAAACTGATTCAAAGCATCGATCAAAATATTCCAGCCAGAGCTGTCGCTGGTTTTTCAGATGAAGACCAAAAATTTGTGAAGAGTCTGACCTTATTGAGCGCTAAACCTGTTCTTTACATCTGCAATGTGATGGACCCGGGAGATACCGAAAGCGACCTGGTAAAAAAAGTAAAAGACATTGCCAGCCAGGATGGCTCTGCAGTCGTTGCCCTTGCTGGAAAAATCGAAGGCGAAATCATGGAAATGGAAGACCCCGAAGAACAAAAAATGTTTATGGAAGAAATGGGGCTCACCGAAACCGGACTCGACCGAATGATCGCTACTGGCTATGGTTTGCTGGAGCTTTCCACCTATTTCACAGCAGGAGAAAAAGAAACACGGGCCTGGACGATTCCAAAAAATTCTAAAGCTCCGCAGGCAGCGGGGGCCATCCATTCAGATTTTGAAAAAGGTTTTATTCGCGCCGAAGTGTATTGTCTGGAAGACCTGGAAAAATACAAAACCGAAGCAGGCATAAAGGAAGCGGGCAAACTACGAGTCGAAGGTAAAGACTATGTTGTCCAGGATGGTGACATCATGCATTTTCGGTTTAATGTTTAATTTTTATTTCCCCCAGGACGGCACCAGAGAACGTGGCGGTTTATCCTGCAATACATCCAAAACGTTATCTGCCACAAGGTCTGCCATTATATTTCTGGTTTCATGACTGGCACTGCCAATATGCGGAAGCAGCATCAGGTTTTCCAGTTCGGTCATGCCTTCCGTTAAAGCAGGCTCGTTTTCATAAACATCCAGCGCGGCACCGGCTATACCCCCCTCTTTTAATGCTTCAACCAGGGCTTGATCGTCCACCACTTTTCCGCGTGCGGTATGTATGAAGTAAGCGGTAGGTTTCATGACTAAAAATTGCTCCCTGCCAATCATATTTTTTGTTTGGTCGGTGAGTGGGGCATGCACAGTAACAAAATCGGATTTTCGCAAGAGGTCTTCCAGGGTAACCAACTCAGCATTCAATTCCTTTTCCTTTTCCTCGGGCATTCTATTGCGATTGAAATAGAGGACTTTCATATTGAATCCGGCTGCCCGTCGGGCTACTGCCGAGCCTATTTCTCCACAACCGATGACTCCGAGAGTCTTGCCATAAACATCTCCCCCCAAATACATATTTGCCGACCATCCTTTGAACTTGTTTTCCCGGGTGAACCGATCTGCGGCCACAATGTTTCGACCTGCCCCCAGAATCATGGCCCAGGTCAGGTCCGCCGTTGTCTCGTGCAACACTCCGGGGGTATTGGTGATCCATATTCGCTTACCTGCCGCATGGTCCACATCGATATTATTGAATCCAGCCCCATAATTTGCGATGAGCTTTAAATTTGGACCTTTATCTATAATGCCCGCATCGATTTTGTCCGATAAGTAGGTGATCATGACCACGCTTTCGGAAGCGATTTTCTCCAAATCCGAGGCGGAAGGAGAGTTTTCGGTCTGGTTGGTTCTCAATTCGCAATGAGGATCTAGTTTTTCTAATGCTTTTTCAGGGAACATATTGGTGACTGTGACAACAGGCTTCACTCTTGACCGTCCTTTCAAAATAATCTGTGTTAAAATAAGAGTCTGATTTTAAAGGAAAAAGTTGTTCAAGCCCATGAAAATTTTATTCCTCGTCCCACCCGAAACCATTTCCCTTGAATCTTCCGTGCCAAAAGCACTCGAAGGCGGCAAAGGCTATTACCCAAAACTGGGATTGCTCTATGTGGCGGCCTATTATGAGCGTGAAACGGGAAACCGTCCTGATTTCATCGACTGCCCACCTGAAAATGTATCTCAGGAAGAGTTATCCCGGCGGGTGAGAGAAATTCAGCCAGATATGGTTGCCATGAGTATCATGACCTTCAATCTGCTGGATGCACTCCATACCGCTCGCGTTCTCAAACAGGAACACCCCAATCTAAAAATTTGCCTCGGCGGACCGCATGTGAATTTATATGCCAAAGAAACTCTGCATCTACCGGAAATTGACTATGTGGTGTTTGGTGAAGGTGAAAAGATTTTCACCCGGCTGATTCAGTCGCTGGGAAATGGCGAGTCTTTAAAGTCTATCAATGGACTCGGCTTCAAAGGTAATGGCGAAGAGCATGTCAACCCGGCCGAAACGGAATTACTGGACTTGAACGAATTACCTTTCCCGGCACGGCATCTAGTAGATGTTGGTAGCTACAAACATATTATTGGCGAAGGCAGACAGTTTTTCACCATTCAAGCCACACGCGGTTGCCCGGCGGCTTGCTCATTTTGCGATATTCGCAAGACCAAGTTCCGTATCCGAAGCCCAGAAAGCGTGGTCGATGAAGTTGAACAACTTGTCAATATGGGCGTCGATGATCTATTTTTCGTGGATGATACCATCACCATTGATAAAAAAAATGTTCTGGCAATTTGCGATCTCATTGTGAAACGTGGCATCAAGATCCATTTCAAAATTTCTGCACGTGTCGACACCATCAATGAAGAAGTAATCGCAGCCTTGAAAAAAGCGGGTTGCTATCGAATTCATTTCGGAATCGAATCGGCCAGTCCGAAACATCTAAAGTATTTGCAGAAGGGACAGACCCCGGAAAAAGTAGAGCGTGCCTGTAAAATGACACGTGATGCAGGAATCGGGTTCTTCGCTTATATGATGATCGGGATTCCGCATGAAACCAAAGAAGAAATGTTCGAAACGGTAGACTTCGCCAAAAAACTAAAACCCGATTATGCACAATTTTCCATCTGCACCCCCTACCCGAAAGTGGAGCTTTACTTTCAAATGTTACAAGAGGGAATTGTTCCAGAAGATTATTGGCAGGAATTTGCAGAAAACCCGAGCGCCGATTTCAAAATTAAATTCTGGAATAAGGATTTCAGCGAAGAAGAATTACGTGACCTGCAGGACGAGTGTCACGCCCGGTTCTATCGCAGCCCCACCTACCTGATGAAACAGATCACCAAATTGAGGTCGTGGGCCGACTTCACTGCTAAAGCTCGAATGGGAACCCGGATTCTCACCAACCGGTTAGGAATTTAAAAACTTCTTTCAACAATACATGAGGTATTAAAATATCTCGGTGGGCTTGCCATCAATGCTGATCTGGTTTTTTTCTTTCCAGTAATTTTTCACACCCTCTTCGCCAATCTTTTCCGACCAATTGACGAGTTCACCGCGGTCCTCCTGGTATTGATAATTGGGAACCGCGAATCCGCATGAGGTCTGCGCGGATTCAACATCGAGTATAAATATTTGCCTTGAACCAGGAAATTCCGGAAACCGGGAAATATGTTCCGCCCATTCCTTATCTCGGGGATGAATGGCTCTGGCCTTTCCATAAACTCTTAAAATAAGTGGACTGCCCTCAAATGAACAGAACATGAGGGTCATTCGAGGTATTTCCAACAAATGAGCCGCAGTTTCGTTACCGCTTCCAGTAAGACTAAGCCATAACAGCTGATTGGAATTCAGTATTCGTAGGCTGTCCATTCCTTTTGGAGACAAATTGACACGGCCCTCTTTTCCCGCAGTGGCAACAAAAAATATTTTTTGGTCCTCTATAAAATCGCACAATTTCGCGTTAAGGTCTGTATAAAATTTACTCAATGTTTTATGAACCTCTCTTCAGAAATAATGTAAAATTGAATTAGCTACTCTAGCAAAAATTAAAATTAAAAAATATAAATTTCCACATGAGTAAAATTCAATTATTCAATATTTTGGAATAGGTTGCTCTAATAAAGAGCTTGTCCCATCTCAATGCATTTATCTATAAATTTTTTTTCCAGATGGTCCATTCGAACAAAGTTTGTGTTCTGTTCCATATTGACCTTAATCCTTACGATCACCTTCATCGCATTTTTTTCCACTCAACAGCAGGAAAAAGATACAAATGCAAGATTGGGGAAAAAAGTCAAGGAAATGGGAATGGTTTTTGCCACCACCATTGGAGCCAGTTTCAAATTCCTGGATTTTACCGCGCTCACTCAATCTGTAGAGGGCATGAAAAAAAATCCCGATCTTGCCTATTTGGGGATTTTTGACGAACAAGATAGTCTCATCTCTTCTTACAACCCTGAACATCAAAAACTCGACTTACCCGCATCAATCCACAACAACGAATTATTTCACATCGGAGATATTTGCTTTACCTCCACGCCAATCCATTTTGAAAAGGAAACTTTTGGAAATCTGATAATAGGATACTCTTTGAAAAATGTGCATCAGCAAATGCAGGCTGCCCAAACGAGAACCTTGCTTGTATGTATGACAATACTTTTAATCGGCACTCTTATAACAGTAACCCTTAGCCAGATCCTTACAAAAGATATAATAAAATTAAAAGACGCGGCGCAAAAATTCTCGCCAGGTGAAACCATTCCTCCCATTTCTACCGAGAGCAATGACGAGGTTGGAGAACTTTGTACTGCATACAACCATTTGATTGATGAGATCAACTATGTCGTCAACCATCTTGAAAAAAAATCAGCTGCGCTACAAAAACAAACCAAAGAGCTTGAGATAAGAAATATTGAACTTAAAGACTTTATCTATATCGCCTCCCATGACTTCCATGAACCCTTGAGAAAAATTGTGACCTTTGGGGACAGACTGGAATCCTATCTATTAGATACTGACCCAGAATTTTCCAATCAAAAAGGCTCCGAATATCTGACTAGAATGAGGAACGCATCGTTAAGAATGGGGACCTTAATTTCCGATCTTCTCGATTATTCCAAAGTGATCGCTCAAACAGATCCTGAGTTTCAACCGATTAAATTAGATGATGTCATCCAACAGGTATTGCTGGACTTGGAAATTAAAATCAGAAAATCCAAGGCGGAAATTCGTTTGGAGCGCTTGCCAGAAATAGAAATTCATCCATTTCAAATGCAGCAAGTATTTTTGAATTTGATTGGTAATTCGTTAAAATTCAAAAAGGCAGGAATCTCGCCTGTCATTGAGATCACATCCGAACCGATGAATGGCTCCAAAAATAACTCTGCTTGTAAAATTTATGTTAAAGATAATGGAATAGGTTTCAACCAAAAATATATGGAAAGGGCCTTTAAACCATTGGAACGATTGGTTGGCAGAAGCGAATTTGAAGGTAGCGGAATGGGGCTTTCAATATGCCAAAGAATAATTGAGCGTCACCGCGGTACCATCACAGCAAAAAGCTCGCTAGGCGAAGGTTCGACATTTATTATTGAATTACCTATTAAGCAAATCCACTGAAGCCTGGTGTTGAAATTAGTTTATTGCCTTAAACCCGTTTTATATTTGAAGAAATGAAATGATAAAAATTAATGAAATTTATTTGAGCGTTCAGGGAGAGTCCACGCATACAGGACTTCCCTGCGTTTTTGTAAGGTTGACGGGTTGTAACCTTCGGTGCTCCTGGTGCGACACAGCTTATGCCTTTCATGAAGGTAAGAGCATGAGTATAGATGAAACGCTTCGAGAGGTTGAAAGTTTTGGAATCAACCTGGTTGAAATCACTGGAGGCGAACCATTGATGCAAGACAGCGTCTATCCTTTAATGAATAAGCTTATTGAAAAGGGACATAAGGTCATGCTTGAAACGGGGGGCTCCATATCGCTGGAAAGAGTGCCGAAAGAAGTTATAAAAATTATGGACCTAAAATGCCCAGGCAGTGGCGAGGCAAAAAATAACCATATGGAAAATTTAAAACTCCTTTCCCCACATGATGAAGTCAAATTTGTCATTCTCGATAGAAAGGATTATGAATGGAGCCGTGATACTGTAAAAAGATATATGATCAACGAAACTGCGCATGTTCTATTTTCCCCTGTTTTTGACAAACTGGAACTAAAAGAAATAGTCAAATGGATTCTAGAAGACCAACTTCCTGTTCGCCTGCAAACTCAATTACACAAAATAATCTGGGATAAAAATACAATAGGCGTCTAACCTGTGATGCCGGTAAGAAGAGGTTCCACTCCTCAAACAAACAATAGCTTTCCTCCCATTATGCTTCCACCTAAAAGAGTCAAAATTTTTCAATCTCGGTTATTGAATTGGTATGATAGCAATAAGCGGGATATGCCCTGGCGCAATAATCGTGATCCTTATCGAATTCTAGTTTCAGAATTTATGCTGCAACAAACCCAGGTAAAAACGGTTATTCCTTATTTCAACAAATGGATGAAATCGTTCCCAACGGCTAAAAAACTAGCGGTCGCCAGTGAGTCAAATGTACTGAAACATTGGGAAGGGTTAGGGTATTATTCACGTGCACGGAACTTGCTGAAGTCTGCAATTCAAATTCAAAGGGACTACGCGGGCAAGGTTCCTGATTCCTTAGAAGAGATAATTAAACTTCCTGGGGTCGGACGTTATACAGCAGGTGCTGTTTTGAGCATTGCATATGACAAAAATGTCCCTGTACTGGATGGCAATGTAAAACGAGTTTTATCACGATTAATGCTATTAAAAGAAAATGGCAGCAATCAAAAATCCGAAACACGACTCTGGAATACTATGGAGAGCCTTCTTCCAGAAAAAGGTTGTGGCACTTTCAATCAAGCCTTCATGGAGTTGGGAGCAACTGTTTGCCTACCAAACAATCCCTTTTGCGAAGATTGCCCGTTAAAGAATTTTTGCAAGGCTCAACAATCTGGCAAACAGGAATTATTTCCCCCTCCCAAAACTGCCATTAAAATATCCAGAATCCAGGTTAGCGCAGGAGTTATTTTTAAAAAAGGCTACGTATACATTCAAAAACGCAAAGCAAAGGGTTTAATGGGCGGGCTTTGGGAATTCCCTGGAGGCAAAATTGAATCAGGGGAAACAGAGGAAGAATGTCTACGAAGAGAAATTAAAGAAGAGTTGAACATTAACATCCGAATTGGCAAAAAGATAATGACGCATCGTCACAGCTATACCCGCTTTCGAGTAACACTCCATGTTTTTCAATGCCAATTACATTCTGGAAAACTCTCCCCTACTGCATGTGATGATTGGAAATGGGTAAAACCTGAAGAGCTCGTTCAATTTCCCTTCCCCGCTGCAAATGTTAAAATAATAAAGTTTCTAAATAAGAATGCCAAATAGCCTATGACGCCTGGAACAAAAGCCATTGCTGTAGGAGCCGCTGCAAACCTTTTTCTAGCTTTCGCCAAATTTGTTGGAGGAATATTCGGAAACAGCATGGCCTTGGTTGCAGACGCCATTCATTCATTATCCGATCTCGTTACCGATGTAGTGGTCTACTTTTCCCATGGCGTCGGCCAATTGCCACCTGACAAAAATCATCCCTACGGCCATGGACGTGCAGAAACGATTGGCACAGCCGTAGTCGGCCTTCTTATTATTGTTACGGGACTGGGGGTGGCCTATGAATCCTGGGAAACAATTAACCAGACCATTGAAAAAACCCCCGGTGCCACCGCTGCCAGCATCGCTGTCCTATCTATCCTTATTAATGAGGGTTTATACCACTACACCCTCAAAATAGGCAAAGCATCAAAAAGCCCTTCACTGACTGCCAACGCCTGGCACCATAGAACCGATGCCATTTCGTCTATTGCTGCCTTGGTTGGTATCCTGGGTGCCTGGAATGGTTTTCACATAATGGACCCCCTCGCAGGAGGGCTGGTTGGATTGATGGTCTGCAAGGTTGGGTTTGATTTCTCGAGCAACGGATTTCGAGACTTAATGGATACCGCTTTGAATGAAGAAAAAACCAAAAAGATTTTCGAAATATTAAACGAAATTCCCGAAGTCCTTCATTTTCACGATTTACGCTCACGCACAATAGGTGGTGAAGTTCTCATCGATGTTCATATTTTGGTAAACCCGGAAATGACAGTTACAGAGGGGCATCAAGTAGCTGAAGTCGCAAGAAGAAAAATAATAAAAGCCTTTACTAATGTGCAGGACGTTCTAGTGCATGTTGACGGCGAACACGATGCCGAGATAGAAAATCTTTATACCGTAACTCGAAAAGAATTAATTGAAATCACAAATCCGATTTTAGAAAGCCTGGGTGGAATAAAATCAGACCCCGAAATTCGCATCCATCATGTAAAAAGAAAAATTATAGTGGACATATTTCTGCAAATGGATGGAAATCAAAAAATGGAAGAAGCACAAAAGCTAATTAGTGAAGTGAAATCCAGACTGGAAGCGACATCTCAAATTGACAGGGCAAGAGTCTTTCTTGATTTAAACTTTGAATTCAAAAAACCTGCTTAACCCACAACGGACATTTTTTTAAGGGTATCCCCATCCCACTCATATTTTAACCTGGACCTTCCCTTATACAGGTCCCTTTGAAAAGCATGACCGTAGATCAAGGGTAAAGAAACACTGGGTTCCACAAATGCCATGCTATGATTTGCCTGTTTATTTACCTTTCCCCATGATTGAGCTTCACCGAGGGTACTGCCACTTAACCCGCCCCAATGTGGCGAGTCAGTCGTTACCTGCACGGCATATTTATGTCCCCCCGTATCCTTGCCAAAAATATAAGCCATGACAATGGAATCGTTGATATAATTTTTGGGTACTCCGCCAGCAACATAAAATGCTGCAGTCCGGGATGAATTTACGACAATCTGGGTTAGCTCATAATTATCGCGTATGGAGTCGATGGCAATCGGTTGGCGGCCCTCCCTGCGGCTGTTGTAATAATGCTCAGTTAGCCCAATCCCTATGCTGGAATCGTTGAGAGCAGGACAAAAGATCGGGATATTATTTTTACGAGCAGTTACAAGAATGGACTCTTCATCATCGATGGTTTCAGAAAGCAGGGAAATAAACTCGCGACTGGAATAATTTCCTGGCTGCAGCTTATCTGCAAACTTTCCAATCAAGGTATCGTCTTCGCAAAAAAGTTCTTCATCAACATAGGTATCATAAATCCGGTTGATGAATAATTCGCGAAGTTTAGTATCATCAGCGGTGGGGCTTCCATAATAATGCCCCCCGCCCAAAGCGTTGTAATAGTCCTGATAGAGAACCGCACCTGTGGAAACAATAACATCTACCATATTATGGTGAACCATATCGCGAATCACTTTTCTTAATCCGGCGGCAATTAAGGGCCCCGCAAGACCAAGCATTATTGTGGGGCGTTCTTTATCTTGCAGCATTTTCCCGAAAATTTGCGCACATTGACCCAGATTTCTCGCCTGAATAGAAGCAGATTGATAAGATTCGACCAAATCTCCTACATCATTGATGTTTTCAAAATCCACTGGGGAAATTCGTGTTTGGAGAATTTCCTTTTTCTTCTTCTTTTTTCCATCATCAAGTGGCTCAGGAATCAGGGAATCTTTATAAGCCATGGGTCACTCCACTGCATTGAATACTAAACGAGGTTATTTTAATATCGAGAACATAAATCATTCGAATGATTTTTGGTGTCTACGTTTTCAATACTCTCGAGTATTTTTCCGTCTTCACCAATCACATAACTTATTCGCGCAGCATATTGGTCCTCTTTGCTTTTCACAGCGTGATAACCCATAGCGATCTCTCTGTTTACATCGCAAAGCAATGGATAGGGAAAGGAAAATTTTTCTGCAAATGCTTTATTGTCATTTTCATTATCCAGGCTCACACCAAAAATTTGAATGCCCTTCTCTTCATACTTTTTAAAATCATCACGGAAACCTTGTCCTTCCATAGTACATCCAGGGGTATCAGCTTTAGGGTAAAACCAGATAACAACTTTTTTGCCTCGATAGTCTTTTAATTGAATTGCATTGCCATTATGATCGTTGACCGAAAATTCTGGCGCATCGGTTCCAGGTTGCAACATTATATTTCTCCTGACTTGAATTAAGGTTTTTGTATCAAAATTTTTAAATTAGATGCTTCTATTCGCATTTAGAAGCATTTTTTTCTGAATGGATTATTTTTCCGGAAAGGCCTTGGAAACAAAGGTTTCACTTAGTTCCAGATCTTCAGGCCGTGTAATCTTTATATTTTGTTCAGAACCCTCAACAATTTTTACCGGCTCCCCAAGATACTCTATCAACGTTCCCTCATCCGTCCCATAAAAACTCTCTGATTTTGCTTTATTGAACGCATCTTGCAAAAGAGAGTAACGAAATGCTTGAGGGGTTTGCACTCTCCAAAGCCCTTCCCTGTCAATTGTTTCCGATACCAAACCCGAAGGATCTACCCGTTTTATTGTGTCATTCACGGGTATGGCTGTAATAGCTGCACCATATTCTCGGGCTGCTCCAATTGACTCAGAGATCATTTTTTTCGACAGAAAAGGCCGCACACCATCATGCACTAACACAATTTCTGTATCCTGTGAAACTTCACAAAATCCGTTGTATACCGAGTCCTGCCTTTTTACACCCCCCACAACAATTTTTTTGACTATTTCCGGTTTTCCCAACCAATCAGTGCAGGCCGCCTCATATTCATTTTTTGGTACTACTAGAATAATTTCTGCAATGCTTCCGCAGTCCTGTAAAGTTTTTAGGGTGTAATAAAGAATTGGTTTTCCATTCAAATATTGGAACTGTTTTGGAACAGTTCCTCCCATACGAGTTCCCGACCCTCCAGCCGGCACCACCGCGCAAACACTCATTTAAATTTTCCGTTAAAAAATTTGTTCAAAAACTTCCGACAGGTTTTTTGCAAAACTAATTTCAATTCCATCGGTCAAAAGCTTTTTGGCCTTTTTGGCCGAATGAGGAACAATGCAGCGTTTAAAGCCTAACCTTCGCGCTTCAATCAATCGAGCATCAAGTTGCATAACCGTACGAACTTCACCCGTTAAACCTATCTCTCCCAGCAAAACCAGTTCTGCATCAATGGGGCGGTTTTGAAAACTACTGGCAATAGCAGCAGCCACACCCAAGTCCAATGCCGGTTCGGTGATTTTAATACCACCCGCAAGGTTTACAAAAATATCTTCTCCTTGCAGATTCATTCCCAACCGCTTTTCCATAATCGCAATTAGAAGAGACATGCGATTGTGATCAAATCCAGTTGCCATTCGTCGTGGCATTCCAATGGAAGACGAAGTGCTGACCAACGCCTGCACTTCGACAAGCAGCGTGCGGCTTCCTTCCAGCGTTGCAACAATGGCCGAACCCGAAGAATCTTCCGGACGTTCT
>CAZECX010000026.1:0-22821 GCA_964510965.1 uncultured Nitrospina sp.
CTAAAAGAGAAGGAGATTTAAGTTTATGGCTAAACAAATTGTATATGATGAAACCGCTAGACATAAAATTCTGGCAGGTGTCAACCAACTTGCTAACACTGTTAAAATCACACTCGGACCCAAAGGCCGAAACGTGGTTATCGATAAAAAATTCGGTTCCCCAACCATCACCAAAGACGGTGTAACTGTTGCTAAGGAAATTGAACTGGAGTGCCCTTTTGAAAACATGGGCGCACAAATGGTAAACGAAGTTGCCAGCAAAACCAGTGACAACGCAGGTGATGGTACCACCACAGCTACCGTTCTGGCACAAGCAATTTTTCGTGAAGGTATGAAGAATGTGACCGCGGGTGCGAATCCTATGGATATCAAACGCGGAATCGAAGCAGCTGTTACCACGATCATTCCTGAAATTCAGAAAATGGCCAAGCCTACCAAAGACAAAAAAGAAATTGCACAGGTAGGAACCATCTCAGCAAATCAGGACAAAGCCATCGGTCAGATCATTTCTGAAGCTATGGACAAAGTTGGTAAAGACGGCGTTATCACCGTTGAAGAAGCAAAAAGCATGGACACTTCCCTCGAAATTGTAGAAGGCATGCAGTTCGATCGCGGTTACCTCTCTCCCTATTTCGTGACGGATGCAGAGCGCATGGAAGCGGTTCTTGAAGATGCTTACATTCTTCTTCACGAAAAGAAAATCACCAGCATGAAAGACCTGCTGCCTCTGCTTGAAAAAGTAGCAAAAGGCGGCAAGCCTCTAATCATCCTGGCGGAAGACATTGAAGGTGAAGCACTCGCAACATTGGTTGTTAACAAGCTGCGTGGCACACTGAATGTTTCTGCTGTTAAAGCCCCTGGTTTTGGTGACCGTCGAAAAGACATGCTCAACGATATCGCCATCCTCACCGGCGGTAAAGTTATCACCGAAGACATTGGTGTATCTCTCGACAGTGTTGAGTTGGGCGACCTTGGTCGTGCAAAGCGCATCACCATCGACAAAGACAACACCGTCATCGTTGACGGCAAAGGAAAAGCCTCTGACATTCAGGCTCGGGTCAAACAAATCCGTAACCAGATCGAAGAGACTTCTTCTGATTACGATCGCGAAAAACTCCAGGAGCGTCTTGCCAAACTGGTTGGTGGCGTAGCTATCATTAAAGTGGGAGCCGCGACTGAAACAGAAATGAAAGAAAAGAAAGCTCGTGTTGAAGATGCCCTGCACGCAACCCGTGCAGCCGTTGAAGAAGGAATCATCCCAGGAGGTGGCGTAGCATTCATTCGCGCTCTGGGCTCCCTCGATAAATTGAGGGGAGATCATGATTTCAAACTTGGCGTCCAAATCATTCGCCGAGCTCTCGAAGAACCGCTTCGCCAAATCGCTTCCAACGCAGGAGAAGAAGGTACTGTTGTTTGCGAAAAAGTCAAAACCCTGAAAGGCAATGTGGGTTACGATGCTAAAAATGGCGAATACACCGACATGATCAAAGCTGGTATCATCGATCCTGCAAAAGTAACACGTACTGCGCTGCAAAATGCATCCAGTATTTCAGGATTGCTGTTGACCACAGAAGCGATGATCACCGATCTTCCAGAAGAAAAGGAAGAGCATAACCACGGACCTGCTGGCGGTGGTATGGGTGGCATGGGCGGTATGGGCGGCATGGGCGGTATGCCCGGAATGATGTAGGGGAGTACCTCCCGAGGTGACTGGCAATACTTCTTTAAGCTTACAAAATTTTTGTCGGCTTTAAATGCCAGGCCATCTGTCTCCCTCGTTAGAGGGCGGAGTACCTCCGCAGGTAGATAAAAAAAAGCAAACCCTGATTCTCTTCATATGAAGAGGGTCGGGGTTTTTTTGTGCCAGCGTGACGCTGGACTCAAAAGGTCAAAGCCCGTCAAGCTGTTTAATATTATTGCCCCTTTTAAATAGTTATTTACCAAGAAAGGGTCAACCTATTCGCCCTACGCGGAGTAGTTGACAGGATAGGACACAAACATTAGTATGAATCCGTTCAATGGATTAGGACTCTAGTTCTAATCAGGTTCCCCTTCCAAACAAGAGACTCTAAAGGATAGAGGGAAAGGCAACATGCCCGGCACGACAAAAAAAGTTTTAGGAATGATCCTTGCCGGCGGCGAAGGTAACCGCCTTTATCCCCTGACACAACATAGGGCAAAACCCGCTGTTCCCTTTGGCGGAAAATACCGGTTGATCGATTTTGCATTGAGCAATTTTATCAACTCAGGCGTTTATTCCGTCTATGTTCTTACCCAATTCAAATCGCAATCGCTAACAGAACATATCAATGAAAGCTGGCGCTTTGGTTCCCTGATCCATGATCATTTTATTTTGCCGGTGCCGGCGCAAAAGCGCACTGGCGATAGCTGGTACCGGGGCACGGCAGATGCCATTTATCAAAATATTAACCTGATTGAAGATGGCGACTTCGATCTCATCGCCGTATTTGGTGCCGATCATATTTACCGAATGGATCTGCAACAAATGATCGATTTTCATATCAAAAAGAAAGCCGATGTGACCGTTTCTGCCATTCCCGTTCCAATTCAAGAGGCAACCGCCTTCGGGGTCATACAGGTGCAGGAAAAATTCCGCATCATCGGTTTCCAGGAAAAACCAAAGCGACCCAAACCCATACCTGGCCGAGAAAAAGAAGCCTTTTCCTCGATGGGAAACTATCTATTCAATAAAGACTTTCTTTTAGACATCCTCTATAAGGATGCTGAAGACAAAAATTCTTCGCATGATTTTGGCAAGGACATCCTGCCGAAAATATTCAAAACATCTCGGGTCTATGCCTATGACTTTCGCAGGAACCGCATCCCCGGAATTTCTAAAAAGGAAATCGGTTACTGGCGCGATGTAGGAACTCTCAAAGCATTTTGGGAAGCCAATATGGATCTTAGAAGTGTCAAACCCGACTTCAATCTTTACAACAAGAAATGGCCCATCCGCACTGCCAGCTATGGCACCCCTCCGGCAAAGTTTGTTTTTAATGAAGACGGCCGTCGTGGGCAAGCAATTGACAGCATCATCGGAGAAGGAAGCATTATCAGCGGCGGAAAGGTGCAAGAATCTGTCATTGGCCGCGAGGTATTGGTCGACAGTGCCGCAGAAGTCAAAGGATCACTGGTCATGGACCGAGTCAAAATCAACAAAAACTGCAAAATAAAAAATGCCATTATCGACAAGGATGTTGAAATCCCTTCCGGCACAGAAATAGGCTATGATTTAAAACAAGACAAGAAGCGGTTTTATGTCGACAAAGAATCAGACATCATAGTTATCCACAAAGGTTACAAATTTCCCTGATCCAATTTCTAAAACAACATGACTCTTCCTGGCATCAACCACTTACTTGCGCGACCTGAGCAATATTTAAAAGGCAAAACAGTAGGCCTTATTGTCAACCACACCAGCCTTGCAAGCGACCATCAACATTCGATCGCTCACTTTAAATCCCACTCCTCCTGCAAGCTAAACGCCCTCTTCGCACCCGAGCATGGACTCTACGGAATCGCGCAGGACATGATCGAAATAGAAAATGAAGTCGACCCGGTTTCGGGATTGAATATATCCAGCCTTTATGGAAAAACAGAAGACACACTCGAACCCGATCCCGCTGCCCTGGCAGAAGTGGACAACCTGGTTTTCGATATTCAGGATGTGGGAGCACGCTACTACACTTTTATTTACACCATGGCAAAATGCATGGACATTTGTAAAAAGTCCGACACAAGGATGATCGTTTGCGACCGACCGAATCCCATTAACGGCATTAGCATGGAAGGAAATCTGGTTGCAGAAGATTACCGATCCTTTGTCGGGCAATATCCTCTGCCCAATCGACATGCGATGACGGTGGGCGAACTCGCATTATTTTTTAATCACGAAATTGATATCGGCTGTGAACTCAAAGTTGTGCCCATGACTCATTGGAAACGCGAGCAATGGTACGATGAGACAGGACTGCCCTGGGTTCCCCCCTCCCCAAATATGCCAACACTGGATACAGCCGTAGTTTATCCAGGAATGTGTTTGATTGAAGGAACGCAACTTTCAGAAGGTCGCGGCACCACCCGACCCTTCGAAAATTTTGGCGCACCCTATATCGATCCACATCAATTATTAAAGAGAATCGAAAAAGATAGCGCTAAATTGCCCGGCGTTATGTTCCGTCCGCAGTTTTTCCAACCCATGTTCCAAAAACACGGGGGCAAAGCGTGCGGTGGATTGCAAATTCACGTCACCGACAGAAATAAATTCAAACCACTTTTAACAACCCTCACAATAATAAGAGCCATTGCCGAACTGTATCCCAAAGAATTCAAATGGCGCACCGAACCTTACGAGTTTGTCAGCGACCGGCTGGCGATTGATCTCTTGTATGGCAACACACAATTTAGAGAAATCATCTTCGATGATTCGTTCTCCTTAAACACCTTGGAAGAGTCCTGGCAACAGGAGTTGAATATTTTTAAAGAAGTGCGCAGTAATTATCTTATTTATTAAATTTAAAAAGAGGCTGCCGTATGGACCTTGTAAATATTTCCCAAAAAATCTTGATCGCATCAGCACTGGTGAACACGCTCGTTACCACACTCGCCTTCTTTTTTCTTGTGATTAACGGAGGTGTAGGGTGACCTTCAACGATATGAAAGAAATTGTCTGGAATCTTATGGGTGCCTTCATTTATTTTTGTGTTGGCGGAGGAGCCGTTTTCCACACATTTTTGGGGTATTGAAATAGTATTTTAAATCCATCGCATTTTTTAACTCTCCCCTCACCAAAATAAAAAAACACCATAAATTGTTCCGGAAAACGTGAAAATGTGAGACAATGGGCAGCTTTGGAAATTTAATTTAAACTGTCCTTCAAAACCCGCCGGCCCATGCCCGCCCTATCTTTTTGATAAAAAAGGACTTATTTAATTCTCCGGGCATTTCCCAAAAAATTTTATTTATTTGGTAGTATTGACAAAACCCCTTTGGGTACCTATATTTCCACCTTTGCCCGAAGCTATAAACTTATGAGTTTAAAGGAAAAACTCCTTTCTGACATGAAGGAGGCGATGAAGTCTAAAGATTCTATAAGACTTGGAACTGTCCGTAGCGTAATTTCTGCCTTAAAAAATCAGGAAATCGACACCCGAAAAGACCTCGGGGAAGAAGAAATTCTTACCATTGTCAGTCGCGAAGTTAAAAAAAGAAAAGAAGCTGCGACCCTTTATGAAAAAGGGAATCGTCCTGAATTAAAAGATAAAGAAATTCAGGAAATGGAAATTTTAAAAACCTATTTGCCGGAACAGGTCTCTGAAGAAGATTTGCGCCGCCGCATTCAGGAAGTCATCGCCGAGACGGGCGCGGAAGGCATGAAAGATTTTGGGAAAATAATGAAAACTCTGGTTCCCGAATTTAAAGGCAAAGCCGACAATGCCCAGATCAAGGAACTGGCAAGCGAATATTTGAACTAATTTGAAATCCTGCATCTTATAGATGCCGAACCGTTCACTGAACTATTGAAATACTCCATTCCTGAAAACATCATCGATGAAGTTAGAGACCGCACTGACATTGTGGAGGTGGTTTCGCAGCATGTCGCTTTAAAAAAGGTCGGCAAAAACTTTAAGGGTCTTTGCCCTTTCCATTCAGAAAAGACACCTTCGTTCACAGTCAGTTCTGAAAAGCGCATCTATCACTGTTTCGGCTGTGGTGCCGGTGGAAACGTCTTTAAATTTGTGATGGAAGTTCAAAGCATTTCCTTTGTAGATGCGGTCCGACAATTTGCCGAAAACGCAGGAGTCCCTATTCCCAAGCCGAATGCGGGCAACCTGAACGATCCTCAATATAAGGAACGGGAAGAACTGAGAAAAGCCAACGAACTGGCGGCAAATTACTTCCATTCTCTTTTGAATAATCCTGAAACTGGCCTTGCGGCCCGGGACTACCTAAAAGGGCGCCATTTCACGGGAGACATTTTAGATAAATACAACATCGGCTGGGCAGTTCCGGAATGGAGAGGACTGACCAACCATTTACAAAAAACCGGAAACCTGTCCCGAAAAACGGTGTTGCAGTCGGGTTTGGTCATCGAAAAGGAAGAAGGATCGAAAGTTTATGACCGGTTTCGGGGTCGGGTGATTTTTCCCATCAAAGATACGCATGGCAGTTTTATTGGGTTTGGCGGTCGCGCCATCAAAGAAGGTGACAACCCCAAGTACTTGAACTCACCGGAAACCCCGCTCTACCAAAAAAGTCAGGTTCTATTTGGTATGGATATCGCCAAACAGGCGATTCGAAAAGAAGGTCAGGCCATATTGGTCGAAGGTTATCTCGACCAGATGAGAGCAACCCAATATGGAATTTTCAACACCGTCGCCACTTGTGGGACGGCTCTTACCCCCAAGCAAGCAGGTATACTGAGGAATTACGCCAGTTCCGTGGTTTTGGTTTTTGACTCAGACAATGCCGGGCGGTCTGCTGCGGATAAAGGGTTCGAGGTTCTGCATGAAAAAGGACTCCAGGTAAAAACCGTCTTTTTGCCTGAAGGACAAGATCCAGATTCCTACATACAGGAAAACGGTGCCGAAAAGTTTCTGGAAAAAATTAAAACCGCAAAGCCCTATTTGGAATCTTATATAGATACCGTGGTGACCGGAAAAGATGGCAATTCGCCCTCTGAACGGGTGGAAATGGCGAATAAGGTATTACCCATGGTTGGCAAAGTGCAAAACCTTGTAGAGAGGAATGGATTACTGGAATACTTCTCTTTTAAAGCAAAAATCGATGACGCATCGTTTTTAACGGAATTAAAAAAGTCTTTCTCGCGCAACCAGTCCAGGGTGGACATCCCGGAAACAGAAACTAATTCCACATTAAATCTTGAAAGGCATTTAGTTCATCTGATTCTCTCCGATAAGGAAACCGCCCAAAGGGTTTTGCAGGCAGTAAACCCGGAAGAATTTTCCAACCCGGCTCTAAAATCTATAGCAAGCACCTGCTTGCAAAAAATCAATGATGATGAAGACCTGGAAATTGATAAACTCATCGACCAGACCGACGATCCGGAAATCAGGAGCCGGTTAACCCAGTTTGGACTCGAACCATTAGAATTCGATTCCCCTGAAAAAACGGTTTCAGATTGTGTCACCAAATTTAATAACGTTCATATCAAATCAAAAATAAAATTAGTCAAACAGCAACGCAACGAAGCTGAAATGGCCGGCCAGGTAGAAAAGTCGCGCGAACTTCAAAACAAGCTTCGTGAAATGCAATTAGCTTTAACCCATTAATACCGTTTTATTATTCAACAACCGCTTAGCGTAAGAGGAGAAATTGTCCAGATGGCCACAATGGAAAAATTGACCCATGTTTCTGAAATCAATCAACTGGTTTCACAAGGCAAAGAAAAAGGTTACCTGACTTATGAGGAGGTCAACGATGTCTTGCCTTCTGATGTCGTCACCCCAGAACAAATCGATGATCTCATGGCACTTTTTAGTGAAAACGAAATCGCCATCGTTGACACCTCCGTAAAAGGGGAAAAAATTGCCGCCTCGAAAGAGGGTAAAAAAGATGGCGCGGAGGAAGATACTGCGGCTACTAAATCCGATTCCGTATCCATTGATGATCCTGTTCGGTTATATCTTCGGGAAATGGGAACCATTTCTCTTCTTACCCGAAAGGGCGAAGTGGAAATTGCCAAGCGAATTGAAGCAGGACAAAATGAAGTCCTCGCGGCAGTTGCCAATTGTGGGGTTACCATTCGTGAGTTCTTATCGCTGACCAATCAGGTCAAGGCAGGAGAAGTCCGAATTTTCGACATCATTCAAGCAACGGAGCCTGAGGAAGGAAAAGAGGCTTCGGAAAAAAAGGAAATTAAAAACCTCCAGAAACGGGTTAAAGCACTTAAGGCCGAAAGCACCAAACTGGAAAAGTTTCGTGTACGAATAGAGAGTGGAAAATTATCAGAAAAAATGCTCGCAAAAGTTACCGATCAATCGGCAAAGCAGCAAAAAATAGTAGAGAAAATGATTTCTACTCTCGGGCTTGCCAATGATGTGATGGATGAAACCATTGAAAAAATCTATGGAATAGCTGCAGAGTATCGGGAAGCCGGCAAACAGGAACGCGACATCGAAAGACAATTGCGCATGTCTCTGGCTGGTGTGAAGAAGCTGGCAAAAAACTGGACCAAACAAAAAAGTGTAAAACTGCCCATCGGGAAAGTTGTAACTCGGGCTCAGTACGATAATTTCATGAAGCAAATTCAAGGGGGACGGAGAAAAATTAAAAAAATTGAGAAGGAAACGCAAACCAGTAAAGACAGTTTATTGGCGACCGTTCGCTCCATCGCTCGTGGAAGGGTAAAAGAAAAAACCGCAAAACGGGAACTGGCAGAAGCCAATCTGCGTCTGGTGGTCAGTATCGCGAAAAAATATACAAGCCGCGGCCTGCAGTTTCTCGATCTCATTCAAGAAGGCAATATTGGCCTTATGAAAGCCGTTGACAAATTTGAATATCAGCGTGGATATAAATTTTCGACTTATGCTACCTGGTGGATCCGTCAGGCTATTACTCGAGCTATTGCCGATCAGGCAAGAACCATCCGCATTCCGGTACATATGATCGAAACTATCAACAAGCTCATCCGAGTTTCACGGCATCTTGTTCAGGAATTAGGACGAGAACCAACCCCCGATGAAATCGCAGTCAAAATGAGTTTGCCGGTAGATAAAGTTCGCAAGGTACTAAAAATTGCCAAAGAGCCAATATCACTGGAAACCCCGATTGGCGAAGAAGAAAACAGCCATCTTGGAGACTTTATTGAAGATAAAAAAGTCCTCTCTCCCATTGATGCGGTAGTCAAAAGGAATCTCAAGGACCAAACCTTGAATGTTCTATCGACTCTGGCTTCCAGAGAAGAACGTGTCTTACGCAAAAGGTTTGGGATTGGAATGGACTCTGAGCATACCCTGGAAGAAGTCGGACAGGACTTTGCGGTCACCCGCGAACGAATCCGGCAGATCGAAGCCAAGGCTCTACGCAAACTACGTCATCCGAGTCGCAGTAAAAAGTTGCGTAGTTTTATTGAAAGCTGATTGCGGTGCGGGCCTATAGCTCAGTTGGTAGAGCCCCCGGCTCATAACCGGTAGGTCACAGGTTCGAATCCTGTTGGGCCCACTCCTCCGCGGAGGGCGAAAATTTCTGAATTCCACAAAAAACAAAAGGCCTTATAGCTTCAGCTATAGGGCCTTTTTCATTGCGGAAACGGATTCTCAATAAAGGTTTAAATTTTAAGTAGGGATTTTACCTTGCTCTCAAAACTATTCTTTGACAAGGGTTTGACGATATAGTCGCGGATTCCTAATTTCAAAGCTTCAATCACTTTTTCCTTAGAATCTTCGACTGTCACCATCAGAAAAGGAGTGTCTTGCAGAGATTCTTCTTTCTTAATCGCCTTATAAAATTCTAATCCATCCATCACCGGCATTCGCCAGTCAGAAATGATGAGGTCGGCTTTTTGCATTTTCAGTTTTTGTAAAGCGATCTCGCCATTGGTTGAAGCGACAATTTTTTTGATACCCATTTTTTTTAACAATTCAATGGTCATCGTTCTGGATACTTTTTCGTCTTCCACAACACAAACTGTATAATCCATTTTGTTCTCCCCGAACAATAAAGATCAGTGAAGCCCGCTCAGAGGCTTAATATAAGACCTGCCAATTGTAACATTAATATTAAAATTTTTTAAGGTTCCTTGACATCTATATTTCCTGATTTTATCTATTAATCAGGATAAGGAATATCCTCTCGGCCGAGAACCATGACAAACCAAATTTTAATCGTATTTTATTGGAGGGCACAATCATGAGTCTCGTAACATGGCACCCAGAAGAAGCAATAGACAAATTTTTTGATACGGATCGGTTTTTCAATGTTAAACCCAACCGATGGCGGACAGAAGCAGAAACCGTTTTACCAAAAGTTAACGTAACAGAGGATGAAAATTTCTTTCATTTAGAAGCTGAAACTCCTGGAATGAAAGATAAGGATATAGCCATTGAAGTCCATAATGGCGTATTAACTCTAAAAGGCCATAAGGAAGATCAATCTGAAACTGAAAAAGAAAACTATCATATTCGTGAATTCAGCAGCCAGAGCTTCGAAAGAAGCTTCAAACTGAGTGATCGGGTTGACACAGAAAAAGTTTCGGCCAAAATCGATAATGGGGTTCTGAGAGTCGATTTACCCAAGCATGAACAAATAAAACCTCAAAAGATCGAGGTACAGAGCAATTCTTGATCTCATGAAATAATAAAATCGCCGGCTTAGGCAGCGAATAACCGCATTGAGCCGGCGAATTTTTTCTAAAAATCAGGCTAAAATAATTTTCACTAGAACTTTAAATTTTCATACGGTGGAGGTTGAGTTTGTGGTAAAACATCAAAGATTCCGTACTGGACAACCCAGTGCAAATACAACAACTTAATTCCCGCAGGAAAGAATGAAATCACTCGCATCCGTAACAGACAATGATATCGAAACTATAAAGATGGCCCTCAACGATTCCATCTCAGACATGACTAGCGAACTCAAAAATGAACTGAGTCCGGAACAAAAGAACACCCTGACAAATTATAAAGAAAGGTATTCGCGGGTTTTTGACAAACTCAAAACCAATAGCTCCATGTACGCTCTGACAGAAACAGATTTGGACATTGTTGCGGGCGGGTTAAACGATGCAATAGAATTGATTGAAGATAACCTGACAGACGATTTGAGCGAAGAAGAAAGCGAAGAAATTTTGGGTTATAAGAACGATTGTCAGCGCCTGGTAGATTTACTGGCAAGTTAAAGATTTTCTATCGCAGAAAATATACATAATAGCCGTAATAGAACATCCAACCTGTTATACCTGTCCCTGCTATCATGCAGAGTATCCAACCGATCCTACTATCTTTTTTGACGCTTCCCTTGTCCTCATACATCCATGCCGAGTGAACCAGCATTCCCATAAAGTATGAAATCGTTAAAAATGATATGACCAAAACCAGGATCATATATCCAGAAAAATCGGATGGCTGAGTACTCATAAGAAAAATCCCGACTGGGCGATCCCCAGATAAGCAAGGAGCCAGGCTATAGCCACAACCACTCCAACTATCACTCCGGTTGCGGTGACGACTTTTAAAAATACCTCAAAAATTTCTTTACCGGTCTGCTTTTTTTTCCAGAAACTGATGGCAAAGGTCAAAACCCCAATCAGAACGGTAGTGCCAATATAATATCGTGGAGACATATTCAGAAACAAAAATTATTAGTAACTATACTTTCTAAACAAACAAAAGCCAGCAGTTAAGGTACCTCTTCTACCCGGATAATGTTAGTCCAGTTAGGAATGCCAACCGGAATCCCGGTAGTAATCACAACTCGATCCCCTTTTTTCAATAGCCGTCTTTTTTTCAACATCATTATCAGTTGTTCCATATGTAACAACAAATGCTTGTCTTCCTCCACTACGAAAGGTACCGTGCCCCGAATCAAGTTTAGCAAACGCGCCCGATGCAAGCTGGGGGTAAAAGCAAACACCGGCACCATTGGCTTCGAACTCGCCACCATTTTTGCAGTACCACCACTATGAGTAAATACCACCATCGCCTTGGCATGAAGCAATTCAACCATTCTATTTGCAGAATAAGTAATCCCCGCATTTATGGTAGCCCCACCCTCGATCAACTTATTCCACGGATCAATGGATCGTGTTTCAGCCAAATAAGCCTCAGAATTTAATGCCGTTTCCACCATTACTCCGACTGCCGCTACAGCATGTTTTCCGACTGCTGTTTCGCCGGAAAGCATAATTGCATCTGCACAATCCATCACCGCATTGGCGACATCGGAAACTTCGGCACGGGTGGGTCTGGGGTGCTCAATCATCGACTCCAACATTTGCGTTGCCACAATGACTGGTTTTGAACGCTTGGCTCCTTCCCTGAGAATTCGTTGCTGCACAACGGGAACCTCGGTAAGAGAAATTTCGATGCCCAGATCACCGCGGGCCACCATGACCCCATCCGCTTCCTCAACAATTTCTTCAAGATTATCGACCGCTTGTTTGCGTTCAATTTTAGCGATCACTTCTATCCCTTCGCTTCCTTGTTTTCGGATCATGCCTTTCAGTCGTCTCACATCTTTCGCACAACCCGTGAAAGACAAAGCGACCAGGTCAACCCCCTCCTGAATTCCAAATTTAAGATCGGCTTTATCCTTTGAGGTTATGGGGTCTGCGGTGAGTTTAGCATCAGGCAAATTTATTCCCTTATGATCGGATAAAACTCCTCCGGTCTGAATTTCCACCTCTACATTCTGGCCCGACACCTGCTTCACAATACCGCTGAGCTTGCCATCGTCAAGATAAATTCTTCCGCCTTTTGACACCTCTTGATGAAAACGTGGGTACTGAACCGGCACCAATGTTTCGTCACCTACCTTATTTGCCGTAGTGAAGTTTAACTTTTGCCCTCTCTTGAGATGAATGGAACCCTCTTTGAATTTTCCTACTCTGATTTTGGGTCCTTGCAGGTCTAATAGAATGCCAACATACGAATGGTGTTCCTCTTCCACCTCACGGATCCAATGAATCCACTGGCGAACCGTTTCATGAGTTCCATGCGAAAGATTGAGGCGAAAAATATTTACACCTTTCGCTACCAGACTTTTAATAGTCGCTTTATTTCCGCTTGCAGGCCCCAAGGTTGCTACAATTTTAGTTAATCGACTAGCCATAATGACCTCTTAATCCTTTTCCGGGAAAAGGGAATAGTTTTTAGGTATTGCTCTAAAAGGCATCAGCAATAAATTTTTTAGTGATACTTCCTCACTGGTTCTGAATTGATCAACACCAATAATTATTTTCGGCTGTTCTTTTTTAGCATCCTGTATATAGGTACCCAAAAATCGATCCCATATTGAAAGGTTAAAACCGAAGTTGGAATTGGTCTCCATTTTTTCAACCGAATGGTGAATCCGATGCATATCCGGCGTAACTATAATAAATCGCAATATACGATCCAGTTTATCAGGTAGAGTGATATTTGAATGGGAAAATTGCGCCATTCCATTTAACACCGCCTCAAATATGACAACTGCAATAGGCGACGGACCTAGAGCAAAAATCAGACCGATTTTAAACAGCATTGAGCCCAGAATTTCAATGGGATGAAACCGTAAGCCGGATGAAACATCCAAATCCAGATCGGAATGGTGGACAACATGAAACTGCCAGAAAAAAGGAATCATGTGAATTACTACATGCTGAATGTAGATCATCAAATCCAGAATTATTATTACAACAGCAACTTCCAGTCCGTTCCACCAATCCAAATAGTTGAACAGTCCCCACCCCTTTTCCTCAGCAAACTGGGCAGCACCTACGGCAGCAGCACCAAAAATCAGACGAACCACCAGAATGTCTATACCCGTCAGAGCAAGATTTATTTTTAAACGGTTAATTTTCGAATCTACCGTGGGGTGTCTTTGTATGACCGACTCCAACCACAACATCAGCAAGAAAACCCCAAGAAAAACCGCAAACCGAATCTGTTGAATTTCCATGGTAATATTTTACTCTAACCCCCCACAGTTTGCATGAGGTGATTTCTGACTCCAGCTTGTCACGGAATTAAGAGTTGCTGCCAAAAACTGACCCTTTTATTTGCGTTCTTTTCTTTTTGTTTTCCATCCCAAAGAGCAAAAGCAACCAGAGCATTCGCAGACTCCAAGAACTGTATGTCGTAAGGACTGGCCGTTTTCAGATCCCTAAAAAAAACCACAGTCCACTTGCCATTTTTCCACTTTCCCTTACCCACCACCTGCTGGTCTTCCAAAGATTGAACAGTGAGAGTTCCAATTCCACTTGCATTCATCTCCTCAACTGATTTTTCATTGAACGGGTTCACAGCAAAATTTTTGTTTGCCTGCGATAACCCTGCAACTTGTTGAAAAGAGTCTGCCTTCCAATGCCAAATATTTACCGGCTTTTCTTTTTCTCCCATTCCGTAGTAAATCGAATCGAATTTAGACTGAGAAGAAAACTGTAGCGCAACCGCATCCATATAAAAACCGGCACCAGGTTTAGCCCTTTCGGGGGTTTCATCCTCCCACTGCAGACGAAAAGCGATTTGTTCGAAATTATGAAGAGACTGAACTTTAACAATAGAAGGCTGCCCTGAAAAAGATTGCAACGCTCTAAGCTTAATGGGAACACTCGCTATTCCATCCCAGACACTATCTTCGGTAGATATGTCTATCTTTTTCGATGTTGGATGAGAAACAATTTCTTGTGACATCCGCAAATTCGGAATTTTTTCATTTTTCTGCTGAGACTGGAGAAAGTGCACCAAATGCCATAGATCACCTGCGGGGACATAATCGTAAGCACTCATGGGCGTACCATCCATACCCGTTACTAAAGTATGATAAATCTCTTCAGAAGAAGACCCCGCCTTATACAACCAGGGTTGTTTAAGATCATAAACAACCGAAGGGTTGCCCCAAGCATCGGTTAATTTATTTTTAAGCCGTCCAGACCGCCCTCCTTTTTCACCGTGGCAACGTCCGCATCTTAATTCCTTATAAAGGATTCTCCCCTTTTCTATGGAACGTTTTTCGTAGGGAGGCTCCAAACCAACAGGCATTATAAAATCCGGTGTTTCAATTTGGAATCTGCTGGAAAAAAATTTTATATATTCCACCAGGCTGGTTAATGTTTCTTCAGCCAGCACCTCTCCCCATGCAGGCATAGCGGTTCCTGGAACACCCTGTTTAATGGTTCGATATAGATCTTCATTTCGAGGAAGGGCATTACTGGGGGTGGAGCGAAATTTAAAAATTCCTAACGATAGATCTCTTGGAAGTGGGCGTAAATAATTTGAAACCTTACCATCCCCTTGCCCTTGCACACCATGACAATGCACACAAAATTGCCTATAAGCCATTTCGCCGGCCTTTATTCTGGCTACTTTTTCCTTCGCAGCCCGGCCCCTGGGCTCAGTGAGTTCAATCAACCGTTCAATGGTTTTCGACTCGTCAGCGCAAATTGGAGACGAAAAAAAATGAAAAAACAGGAGTCCTGTTAGGAACAAAGACCCGTAAAGTTTAGAAATTGGTAGGCTCGAATAGACCACAGTCTTCTTCCAGTTCAATCGAGGTTAATAACCTGGAAGTATAAACACTATTCAAAAATTGGGTTAGAAATAAATGGGGATATATTCAGGATTTTTTTTCTTGTTCGGCTTGTTCTTTTTCCAGCTTATATTGTTTGATTCTGGCTTCAGAGTTCCGACGCATGAGAATGATGCAGGCTTCAGCCATCAATCCTATAAACCAGAATGTAGTGAAAAATATGACCCAGGCGAAGAACAGGTTGAACCAGTATTGATTGGGCGTGTAGTCGGTAGATATATGGATGAGGGCACGTAGGTCGGCTTTTCCAACCTCCGTGGCTTTAACATATTTCAAATAAAAAGGATGCTTTTTTTTATAAGCAAAAGCAATCATTTCGTTTCGCGGCAGGTCAATAAACGTCATGACATCCCGGTTATTTTTTTTAAAAAACACGCGCATTTTTACAACTGCAGGTGAATCCGGGGGATTGTCATTGTAATACCAAACAACAACTAATGTGGTCAGTATGATTGACACCCATAAAGAAATACGGCTGATCCATTTTTCTTTTTGGTCTTCAATTTCCTGAGTTATAGGTTCAATATCTTCCATTTTCTACCTGAGTTCAATTTTCCCCTTAAACATACCAGACCCAATAAATGAATTCCAGTTGCAGATTCATCCCCCCCTGATTAGTATGTTCAGGGTATTCATTTTTTCTACTAAAAACCCATGAAAAGGATTCAATGCAAAGCAAAAGTACTATCGGATACTTCCAATTGTTGCGACAAAATGAATCCTTCCGCAACCTCTGGTTCGGACAAGTGGTGTCTGAATTGGGAGACTGGCTTAACAGCATAGCAATTTATGCGCTGATACTAAGACTCAGCGATTCCGGCATGGCTATGGCAGGTGCCATGATGGCAAAACTTCTTCCCATTGTTCTGATCAGCCCGATTGCAGGAGTAGTGGTAGACCGGATCAGCCGAAAAACCGTAATGATCGTAAGCGATTTGTTGCGGTTCATTGTCGTTCTGGGATTTCTTTTTGTCGAGGATCAAAGCACATTGTGGTTTATATATGCCTTGGTCATTGTCGAGATTTCCTTATCCGGTTTTTTTGAGCCTGCCCGAAGCGCCATTATTCCTTCACTCGTTCCTAAAGAGCATCTTGTAACGGCAAACGCCCTCAGTGGTTCCACTTGGTCTGTAATGCTGGCTTTTGGTGCAGCCCTCGGTGGAGTAGTAGTGAGCCTGTTTGGAATCCGCGTGGCTTTTATAGTGGATGCCTGCACCTTTCTAATCTCGGCCTGGTTCATATCTAAAATTCCTTCTATAGTAAAGCCTACGAAAGAGCCAAAAAAGAAAAATGGTTTTCAGGAACTGGTCGATGCACTGCGTTTCCTTATAAAAGAACCTGTGGTTCTGGTTTTGAGCTTACTAAAATCGGGATTAGCTGTGGCAGGCGGCATCATGACATTGATCCCGTTGATGGCCAGCCAGGTGCTTTCCAAGCCTGCCATGTTATCGTTGGGGATCGGAATTCTCTATTCCGCCCGTGGACTGGGCGCCGCCCTGGGACCCATATTAGTCAAAAGATTGTTCGGAGAAACGGCAACCGTTTTACATTGGTCTATTGCAGCGGCTTTTTTCTTCAAGGCATTATCCTATTTATTTATAGCCCATTCCGAAAATTTGTGGACATTATCTTTTGGCGTGGCTGCAGCAACTTTATTCGGCTCTATCATTTGGGTATTCAGCTCGGCATTGATTCATTTATCCACGCCAGATCACTACCTGGGAAGGGTATTCAGCTTTGAACTTGCCATCATGACACTAGTGATGGGTATCAGTAATTGGGGAGTGGGCTTTGCAGTAGACGAGTTGACCCTCACATCAAACGAGGTGGCGTTGTGGATGGCGGGATTAGTGACCCTTCCAGGTTTATTCTGGACAGGGTTTCTTACCTTTATTCGTAAACAATTGCAGCAAGGGCATTGCGTGGGGTCTGTTTGCCCAATAGACCCAAGTGGATTCAATCCCCTACCCATGATCCGGGAAGAGCAAATCGAAAGAACGCTTCAACCGGGGGAGAAATAGTCCGCCACGGATTTACCAATCTCAAAGTGGCTTATAATTCGTTGAGCATCTTCCTGGGTTTTTGCCCAACGATAAGCGTCAGCGACCCCTTCGTTTTCTCCCAATGCATGTAAAACTCCAACCGAAACAAACGAGGTAGCAAGGTCGGTAGATTGTGAAAAGTTGAGCACCATCTTTTTCATCTTCTGCATCCCCTCATCATCCAAACTATGGTATTTATTTAGTAGATTACGAATATTTTCTTCACCATAGGTATTTGTATAAGATGCCCCAATACCCGGTTCCTGATAAAGGTGCAGAATTTCTTCTTCCATTGTGTATCCTAATTAAAATTCTATTTTAGGAGGGAGCTGAGCCTTCCTTTTTAATCCAAAACTCTTCAAACTCTTCTTGATAGGACAACTTGGTAAGATCCTTCATACGGTCCAGAAATACAAAGCCTTTGAGATGATCAATCTCATGTTGCAATACCACCGCTTCAAAACCGGATACTGTTTTTTGAATTTTCTTTCCCCATCGATCGTAAGCATTCAGTGTGATCGTCGTTGACCTGGTGACCAGCCCGCGGAAATCCACTAAACTCAAGCAACTCTCCCATCCGTCTTTTGTTTCCTCGCTGTAATCAGATAATACAGGGTTTACTAAAACCGTAAGGGGGATGGATATCTCGTCTGGATATCTTTCATTCTCAGCATACTCAAGAACTACCATCTGTATTGACCGATTGACCTGAGGTGCTGCAAGCCCTACTCCGCCCTCATGGTGCATGGTTTCGATCATATCTTCGATAAAAGTTTGCAACTCACCTTCCGGATCGAGCAATTCATTTAAATCAACTGGATTTGCCACCTGCCTTAAAATAGGATTACCCAGTTTCGCAATCTTCAATAAAGCCATTTTACCTCCCAAATTCCAACTTTTAAAAACATCAAAATTATGAAAAAAATTCAAATTTTGAAATTATTGAAATTAAATTATAACCAGCAAACCCCTTAATAAGTATAAGCTACGTATTAGTTATGCATAAGTTATTTTACCATACTCAAATGGAAGGAACCGATATCCCCCCGTCATGACTGCTTAAAAGATAGGCAGCCTGTTTTATTTGTTTGTTTTTTTGTTTGACTTTTTTAGCCGGTTTCTTATAATGCACCCGCCGATAATCCTTTTACCTGAGGAGGGGGAAACCTTGACTAAAGACGAACTCATTAACGCAGTAATCAAAAGTTGTAAAGATGACAATCTCACAAAAAGATTGGCAGGAGATGTAGTCGATGCTGCTTTTGAAAATATTTCAAAAGCCATCAAAAAAGAAAAGCGATTTGCCTACCCTAGTTTTGGAACATTTACCGTAAGATCCAGAAAAGCTAGAAAAGGTCGAAATCCACAAACGGGTGAAGAAATCAAAATTAAGGCTAGCAAAACTGTTGGCTTTAAACCAGCTCCCACATTGAAAGGCTCTTTATAGTTTTTTCGAATTAAAAAACCGCCCGCATCAAAGCGGGCGGTTTTTTTTTACCCAAATTTCACGGACGAATTCTTTTAAAACTGAAACCCGCTTCCTTAAGCCTTTGCATCAACCACACGGCATTTTCCGGTTTTTTAAAAGCACCCACATACACTCCGAATTTCAAGCCTTCTTCAGACCCGCCATTAAAAATTGACAAAAACCCAGAAACGCCTATTACCCTTAATTTTTCAAGTAGTTGCCTGGCCTCCACGATTGAATTTGCTTGCCCTACCTGCAAGGTAAAGGGGTAGGGAATGGCCGTTGCATGCCCTCCCAGTTTTTTTCCTCGGAGAACCATTACTACTCGGTGTGCTTGTTCCCATGTTGCAAAGCGGCCTATGTATACACGATAAATCTTGATACCTTTGGAAATTCGCACCGGGGCAGTATAGGCATCGTATCCATTTTTCCGTAATTTATTAGAGGCAGAAAAAGCTTCGGTTTCCTTAGAGTGACTGGACACATGGATAACAAAAGGACGACCCTTTTTAAGCTTTTCTTTTTCTCTACGGATCGAATCAGTTAATTTATTTTTTTCTGCATAAAATTTTTCTTCATCAATTTTCCAATTTCCATTTGTCCGCGCCACCCTCACCTCTTTCGTGCCAAAACTTTCCAAGGACTTCGAAAAAAAATGCTGCTCGAAAACAATCCACGAGCCTCCCTGCTTTGATATTAAATTTTGTGAAGATAAATTCAAACTCGGGTTCGGGTATTTTAAAAATAGGTTCTTTTTTCTTTTCCGGACAGAACTTTCCTGAGCAGTAGACTGTGTAGAGTTTGCTGCTAAATTTTCGTGGTAAAAAGAAATATGTTTTCCAATATCATTCTCTTCCCAGGAAGTTTTCCACCCCGCAATCCAGTCAAAAATTGAAGCAATATCGTCTATTCTCTCCACGGGGAGGGGAACCTCTTGAATCCCTTGCTCAATTTCTTCAACCGTATTTGCTTTTTCTTTTGTTAATTTCCATTCCTGAGCCTGGCTGCTTAAAATATTTTTTGCGGTTTGCAGGTCAACTTTTGCTACCAGCTTCTCTATCCCTCCCTTTTCCAGCTGCGTACCCGCTTGAATTCCATGGATATTTCCGTAAATGAACTTATCAATATTTCTCATCCACAGGGCTACCGCAATTCGCGCAGGATGAATTTCATTAATTTTGATTTTCCGGGCAACGGAAAATAAACCTTCTCCCTTTTCAAGCTGGACGGTATCCCCAGATTGTGAAACAACAGGGTCTTTTTGCTTCTCAACTTCCTCTCCTGATGATGGAGACGCAATATTTTGTAAAACTTGTCCTGTAACTGGGAAAACCGTTTTGGGAACCGCCCAAATCGCCCCAGAGAGCCTTCTTCGATTCTGCAAACGATTCACAACAGGGGTGGGGTTAATCCCAAAAGTTTTATTTGGGGAAACTTTATCTACTTCAAACTTTTGAGGTAATTTTACAGTTTTACGCTCCGGCAAACCTTTATCTTGACCTGATCCTTTATCTTGAATTGGTGGTGAAACTTTATTTTCTTTATTTGGATTTTCTTTTTTGGCGGTTTGTGGTTTAACCGATGGGGTTGCTGATTTTTTCTTTTTTTTACCTAGACCGTTTAGTGCCAAACCTTTTTGAAAATCAACTGTAACCAGAAAATTTTCCAGTAAAGTCCCGTCATTATGTTTTGCAATTACCACCAAATTAAAAGAAGGAAAAAATAACGGGATCTTGGAATAAACACGGATAACTTTCTCCTTTCCTGTGGCGGCAATGGGTTTCTCTAATTCCAAAGAATCCACCAAAGAGGGTCGAATCAGTCCCAGTTTTTCGTAGTCACCAACCTCGCCCAGAGCCACCTCATAGACCTCATTATTATCCAGGTGGATTTCAAATGAGGCTTCAAATTTTTCTCCAAACTTGCTGGTAACTTCAATATTGCCCACAAAAAAGGCAGCTGCAGGGGAAGCTGAAAGAAAAGCTCCTAAAATAACACCCACCAGAAATTTTGCTTTAAATTTATCCCTCACCATAAATTTTGATCTAGTTAGAAGTTTTTATCTGAAAATAAACAGTATGTTTTTGCATTATTTATTTGGTTGCCTCAAACCGCTACCTACATAGTAATCTGACTGCCTGGATATTCAAAATTGGATTTGTAGTACGAGAGGGGAATATACGGGCTGTAATGAAAAACCCGGCACAAAATAAGGTGAGAAGTTTAGCTTTTCCTGAGACGGCTCATTTCTTTTTTCTCAAACTTTTTAAACTTTCCACGATTGGCATCGCTAGGCATTCGAGTTTTTCGTTCATGTTGATTATGCATCCAACCCTTTTCAATATAATGGCAGGATCTACATTCTCGGGCCTTTCTGAAAACAGTCCTTTTGTAAAGACTGCGCACATCGGAAACATGGAGAGGAGGATCGAAATCTTTATGGATATGACAACTTTGGCAATAATCTCCAATTACCTTATTAGCTTTTCCTGGACGCAGCTCACCCTTGAAAGCTTGTTCAACCTCCACATTAGCGCATCCTGTCAAAATTGCGAACAAAACCCCTGAAAATATCCAGTTTCCACTTGACCTAAAAATTCGGGCAAGTGGGACAAAGGCCATTAGATAGTTCTCCATTTCCGCTTCCTAATTAACGGGTACTTTTCCAAACTTAACAAATGAGTGACCCACTTAAATCGGCTGGAAACGTATTTTTCTGTAATTTTTTAAGACCTTCTTAGAATAGCGTTTGGGCTGGTAACCCTTTCGCAGATACTTGCTTAAGCGAGAAGGCCCATGATTATAAGCCTCAAGCGCCAGATTCAAGTCGCCAAAACGAGATACCAATTTATTTAGGTAATAGGCTCCCAGAGCAATATTTTTCTCCGGATCAAAAAGGGTCCGGGTTCCTCTCCACTTCAGGCGGGTTTCTGAAGCCAAGGCAACGGCCGTAGCGGGTCTCAATTGCATCAGTCCGCGAGCCCCTCGATTGGATTTAGCCCAATTATAAAAAGAGCTTTCCGTTATTATCAATGCAGTCAAGAAAAGTGGATCGTAACCATACTTCTTGCTCTCAGCAAGAATCCATTCGGGAATACGAACATCATTTTTCTCATCAAGCCCTGTATAATACTTGGAGATTACCTTTTCAATTCTATTTCTGACTCGGCCCTCATAATCTTGCTCCTGAGCAAGACGTGCCACTTTTGCTTTACTAAATACAACCGTTTCCACCCGAGCCAAGTCGGAAAAGAATGGCGATAAACCACTAACGTAATGCGGGGTTTTACCCGTAAAGTACCCAGTAAACGCTAATATTAGAAGAACAGGGATTAAATTTTTTGTTGTCTTATTTAGTATCATTTTTTCTTATCGGTTTCAGTACTGGTAAATCTTAAATGTCTTTGCCTTAAAGGCTTTATAGATTTTGAACGAACCTAGATGATAGGGTCAGAGACTCCTTAAGGAAAGAAAAAAATAAGCTAAGGAACCTTGGAAGTTTAAAACCGCATCTATTATATTAAAATTGGAGTTAGATTGTCAATTTAGCTTACTAAAAATCCGGACAAGAAAAAGGTAAAATCGTAAAAACGATTTACTTTCGCTCGAAAAATAAATATAATTTATAGCATAACTCATTGATTTTTAAATAGTTATTGAAGCAAGCCCGGTCAACAAAACCCTGCTGGGAACTCAAAAATATGGCTGAGGATAACGAAAATAAAGACGATTTAAACTCGGATTCGGAACTCGACAATATGCTCGATGGCCTTATCAGTGGTGACGATCAGGCCGAGTCCGAAGAAGCCAGCGAAACTGAGGAAGAGCCCGAACTCGACAATATGCTCGATGGCCTTATTAGTGGTGACGATCAGGCCGAGTCCGAAGAAGCCAGCGAAACTGAGGAAGAGCCCGAACTCGACAATATGCTCGATGGCCTTATTAGTGGTGACGATCAGGCCGAGTCCGAAGAAGCCAGCGAAACTGAGGAAGAGCCCGAACTCGACAATATGCTCGACGATCTCATCAGTGGCGACGATCAGG
>CAZECX010000026.1:22921-31648 GCA_964510965.1 uncultured Nitrospina sp.
GCGAAGAAGATATGTGGGCGGCAGCTTTCGCCGATCAGGAAACTACAGAGCAAAAAGCAGAAGAAGAAAAAACCGAAGAGAAAGCCGAAGAACCCACAGAGGAAAAAGAAGAAGCCGCTGAAGAAATGAGCGAAGAAGATATGTGGGCGGCAGCTTTCGCCGATCAGGAAACTACAGAGCAAACAGCAGAAGAAGAAAAAACCGAAGAGAAAGCAGAAGAACCCACAGAGGAAAAAGAAGAAGCCGCTGGAGAAATGAGCGAAGAAGATATGTGGGCAGAAGCTTTTGCAGACCAGGAAACCACTGAGCAAACAGCAGCGGAAGATAAAACCGAAGAGAAAGAAGAAACTGAAGAAGAAGAAGCAGCAGAGGAAGAAGAGGAACAGGAAGAAGACGAAGATGACGAAGATGACGAGGAGGAAGAGGAGGAAGAAGAAGAGGAAGACGAAGATGAAGATGCTGCAGCAGCGGAACTAGGAATTTCCGAAGACGATTATCCCGATGATGACGATGAAGAATATGATGACGAGGAAGATTCCTCGGATGAAAGAATAAAAATTGGCCCCATTTCGGTTCCGGCTACTCGAACCGGGAAGATGATGTTAGCAGGGGGCGCTCTAGGTATTTTATTGACAGCAGGGGGAGTGTATTTCGCAATGCAAACATTTGCGCCTCCTGAACTTGCAGAAGTGGAAAAAACGGAAGCCGAAGTTCCCGAAGGCTTAACTCCCCAAAAAGGCGAAGGCGAAATGCCTGCACCAAAAGAGGAACCTGCTCCACAAAAAAGCCCAACGAAAGAAACCAAGAAACCCGATGTTCCTGGTATGACCAAAGAAGATACTCAATCTGAAGTAGCGCAAGAGCTAAAAAAATCGGATACCCTGTCGGAAGCCGCAAAAGAGGTAGAAGTGGTTGAAGAAGATACCGCAGGACTGCAGGCCGCATTGTCACCAGAAGCCAAAATGGTTAAGCTGGCAACCATAATGCCTGTCGCCTTTGATGTCAACGACATCAGAGTTCTCAGTTTCACACTCGAAATCACCTTTGACAACGAAACTGGCGCAAAAGTTTTACAGAGCGCGTTGCCATTATTTGAAGAGATTACAGTTCAAACGGTAGAAAAGTTTTTGACCAGGAAGTTCTACAACGACATTCTTTATGTAAAAGAAAAACTGCAAAAACGGTTACAAATTGCATATAACAAAAAAATTGAAGGCGATACCAGGGTTAAGAAAATTAAATTCCAAGATTTTTTGATTCAATAATTAATTCCATATACTCATCACATTACGAGTCCGTCTCTTGGTCTTTTAGCATTTCAGCGGCCAAGCATTCCTTTATCTTCCATAGCAGTTTTTCAACCCCTTCCCCTGTCACCGATGAAATCGTGAACAAAAAGGGATTCAATTCATTAATTGATGACCTCACCTTTTCTAAATTGCTCACGGACTGAGGGTCATCCATTTTTGTAGCTACAAGGATTTGTGGTTTCTGGAACAGGTCTACGCTAAAAGCTTTTAACTCCTTTTGCAGTTTATGGTACCGGTCCAAAATATTTTCAGATTCGATATCAGAAAAGTCAATCAAATGAATTAGCAATCGAGTACGCTCGATATGTCGCAAAAACTGGTGACCGAGCCCTTTACCCTTATGAGCTCCTTCTATCAAGCCAGGAATATCTGCAGCCACAAACGACTCGCCTTCCTCAAGCTTTACTATCCCAAGATTTGGAACCAGAGTTGTGAAAGGATATCCTGCAACTTTTGGTCTGGCATTTGAGATTCGAGATATCAAGGTTGACTTGCCGGCATTTGGGAATCCAATGATGCCAACATCAGCCAGCAACTTAAGCTCAAGAAAAAGCTGACAGAAATCTCCTGGCTTTCCCTTACCAAATTTTTTGGGTGCTCGGTTGGTCGAAGACTTGAAACGGACATTGCCCTGTCCATAATGGCCGCCATTTGCAACGATGAAGTGTTGTCCCGTTTCTTTAAGGTCAACCAGCAATTCTCCTGTTTCCTCATTTTTGACCAATGTTCCAGGGGGAAGACGAACGGTAAGATTACCTCCACTTTTTCCGGTCATCTGGTTTCCTTTACCTGGCTTACCATTTTCGGCCCGATAAAGCTTCTTATACCTGAGGTCAATTAGAGTCGTAAGGTTGGGGTCTACTTCCAGGACTACATCTCCGCCTTTCCCGCCGTCGCCGCCATCGGGACCCCCCAGAGGGATGTGTTTTTCCCTCCTGAAACTACAACAACCGTCCCCTCCATCCCCTGCTTTAACGGAGATGCTAACCTGATCAATGAACATGAGATTAAATTTTGAATGGGCTATTGCATAGCCCGGGGTGGTTTTTCAAGCTTTGCGTGGAAAAGCTTAGAAAGGAGAGACGATTTTAGTTTTGTGGGTGGACACTGATTTTTTGTGTTTTGCGGTCACGATGTTCAAACTTAACGACACCCGCAATTTTTGCAAAAATCGTATAATCGCTACCCAGCCCAACATTATCCCCAGGGTGAAAATGAGTACCGCGCTGGCGCACCAGTATTTCTCCTGCCTTAACAGCTTGACCGCCATACCTTTTGACGCCTAGTCTTTGGCCTCTGCTATCTCGACCGTTTGATGTGCTTCCTTGTCCTTTTTTGTGTGCCATGTTCGATTTCCCTGGTTATTATGCGTTAATCGCAGTGACCTTCAAACGCGTTAACGATTGACGATGTCCATTTTTTCTGCGGTAATTTTTTCGTCGATGTTTTTTAAAGACGATGATCTTTTTGTCTCTATACTGCTCCGTCACTTCACAAACAACCGAACAACCTTCAAGAAATGGAGTTCCAACTTTTGCAGACTCTCCTTCTCCACAAATTAGGACCTTTTCCAAATTAATACTTTCTCCAACGTTGCCATCCAGTTTTTCAACTTGGATCTCATCGCCTTCAGATACTTTATATTGCTTGCCGCCGGTTTGAACTACTGCAATCATTCCCATCACTCCTGATAAACGAACCGTAGAAAACGGCAAATTTCCCGCCCCTAGAGTTGTAAATAAAACAGTCATCTTAGAAAAAAAATGTGCCTATGTCAAGATTTTGCTTACCCACCAAACATGGGTGGTAATATTTGCCAACTTACAGTTAAAAACTCAAAAAGCCTCTGCTTGCTTCATAAAAAAGACCTCTAGGGTCCAGCGTTACCCCTTTGGGGGCATGTGTGACAATAAACCACTGCCTTCATGCCCGGATCGGGTAAAGGCTTTGGAAAAATAGGACGCACGCTGGCGGCTTGTTATTAATTCAGCCCGCATCTATAATGACCGCATCCGTAAACCCCTATTTTGGAAGCTTATATGTCGTTGAAAGACAAAGAAAAATGGAACGCAAAGTATAATGGCGATGGCTATATCACAGGAACAGACCCCTGTGAATGGCTTGAATCCTATGCGAATCTTCTTGTTGCAGGAGGAAAAGCTTTAGATATTGCCGCTGGTGAGGGAAGAAATTCAGTTTTTGTCGCATCTTTAGGCTATGAGGTCATTTCCATGGATATATCTGAGATTGCACTGGCAAAAGCACAGAGGCTTGCAAATGAGAAAAACGTAAAGATTACAACACTTTCCACCGATCTAGATAATAGCTCGCTACCTGAAAATGAATACGATCTGGTGCTTTGTTTTAACTTCCTGGAACGGAAGCTGTTCCCGGAAATACGCAAGACATTAAGATCTGGTGGGATATTGTTTTACGAAACGTTTAACGTGGACTACCTAAAATACAGCCGCTTTAAAAAAGAGTGGGTTTTAGAGCAAAATGAATTACTAAAAGTTTTCAATGATTTTCGGATATTGAGGTATCGAGAAGTTGACGAAGACCCCAAAGGCTATGCCTCTCTTATTGCACAAAAGCTTTGAAAATAATTTGACGAAATGAAATCAACTAAATCATTTATTGTCCTATTTCTGATCTTTGCTCTGTTGCTAGGTCTCACTTCGGGTTGTTCTATGATCCCCGAAAAAAAACTTGAGTCAAATGGTCTCACCATAATGTTCAAATCGAAATCCGCGGGCGGGAGTGACCTGGCGAATTTACGATTACGCCAAGTTCAATTGTCTCAAGATCAGGTACATCAGCAGTTGCGATCCTTGAGTTATGAAGAGCTTTCTCTTTTTGGAAAAAAGAAACCCGTATTTAAACGTGAAGAAATAACTCGCATGGAACGCCTTGTCACCAAAGCCATAAATCGCGCCCCGGCAAACAAAATAGTTTTTTTTGACTTGGATACATCCAGCGGTACTACCGCAGGAGTTGTTTTTGCCAGTGGCAACGAATTGAATTGGAAGTTTACATCTATCCAAGGAAAAAATTTTTCCAACCGTTCTTTAGTAGGTTGGGGAGGAGGCAACTGGAGGCTGTTACCAGGCCCGAGACAACATTATCATTCGGTAAAAAAACTACTCGGATCGGAAGCTCAGGAAAACTGGATAAAAGCAACCATACCAAAAAACTCAGAAAGACAACTCCAGGTAGACCCAGCCCCCAAACCTACACGAGCCAAAAGAAAATCACGCAGAGCTAATCCCGCGCCGACGCAGAGACAAGCACCCTCCTCATCAGTTAATCCAGAACTGGAAAAGAAATTACAATTCTTAAAAGACCTTTACGAAAAAAACCTGGTTGACGAAGAAGAATACAATAACAAAAGAAAAGAGTTATTGGATACCTACCTTTAGGATTTCTGGTTTTCCCCAGATCGACTCTGAAGAATCTCATCTACCTTATCCATCAAGTCATTCCGTTCTTGATTGGTCGAATCAATTCGCCTTTTTATTTTCACAATCTCTGAATCTTCTAAATCCGTGCGCCTTACTTCATCCTCACAATGCCAAAGCTTTATATTCCTAAAAGCCAGTTCGCTTACGGCTTCTCCAAGTTTTTTAATACTGTCAGAGGAAGAAACATTAGTATTGGTATACATCTTTATTTTTTCATCGCGGATGCAAACCTCTCCCTTTAAAGCGGCGACCAGAAAATCATTAATTTCAGTCACAAGATTTTGCCTTTGTTTGTCTGCCAGATCACGCTTGGCTTTTAACTCTGCACTATTCGATTCATTTTTCTGTTCCAATGCCTCATCGAGATGCCAAATCCGCAAATTTTTAATTGAGAGCTTGTCGACAAGACTGCCTAGTGTTTCAGCCATAGAATTTAAATTCCTTATATTTTATTAACATTTGCTTCGGACCAACCATTTTCAGCACGCTAGCACAGACCTAAACAAGGATCAATATGCCATGCACTGCCATGATCAAATGCAAGCTAATTTTTGACAATGCAATTTAAACCATCACGCACCGTAAGCAAAACCGACTCCACTCTTTCATCCTGAATCACTCTTTCATTCAGTTGATGAATCGCCTTGTCTGATTTGTCTTTTGGATCTAGCACACGACCGCTCCATAAAACATTATCAATGGCCATCAGGCCTCCGGAACGAATTAGAGGCAAAATGGCTTCATAATATTTAATATAGTTTTCCTTATCCGCATCAATGAAGGCCATATCGAACTGACCTGAAATCTTTTGCAAAGATTCCAATGCCGGGCCTTCCATCAACGTTATTTTTTTTCCATGGGGACTCAAGTCAAAATATCTTTTTGCAAAAACAATCGCATCCGGGTCCATTTCGCAGGTTACCAACTCACCTTCTTCCGGCAAGGCCTCCGCCATTGAAAGGGCACTGTATCCTGCAAATGTACCGATTTCCAATATTCGTTTGGCACCTACCAGACGTGCCAATAGTTTGAGCAATCTCGCTTCAATCCTTCCTGTTGTCATTTGAGGAATTTCCAGTTTTTCATAGGTCTCCTCTTCCAGTTGTTTTAACAGATCCCCTTCATAACTGGTGTGATCGAAAGCATATTCTTCAATTTTTTCATTTATAAAATCCATTGCCACCTCTACCTTCATCAAGTGGGATTAATAAGTTATTATTTCGTCATCCTGAATTCGCCAAGCATACCAGGTTGCCACAGTTTCCATGGGATGCCACTTTTTACTCAGAGCGAGCATCCTTTGCGGTGATGGCAAGCTGCGCATATTATAAATTTTTTTAATTCCTGCCTTAAGCCCCAAATCTCCCAGAGGCAAAACATCTATTCTACTTAAAGAAAAAATAAGGAACATTTCTGCCGTCCATCTACCGATACCATAGACCAGTGTCAAAGTTTCAATCACTTCTTCATTATTTTGATAAGTGAGCCGATGCGGTCGAATCGAACCATCTAAAAACCGGGCACTAAGGTCTTTCAGGTATTTCACTTTCTGTCCCGACAGGCCGGAATGCCTTAGTTTAAACCCAGATATTCTAGCTACTTTTTCAGGAGTTGGACATTGACCTGCAAACAAACCTTGAAAACGCCGAGTGATTGACTCGGCTGCTTTTGTTGAAATTTGCTGTGCAATGATGGCTTTGCACAAAACTAAAAAGTAGTTGCGGTTTCGACTCAGCTTAAACGCACCTGTTTTACGAATTACCGCAGCCATCACAGGATCTTTTGCATCGAAGTGGATAAGGATCTGCTTTGTACTTGGAAGTTTTTGAGTCATACGGCCAAATCAACTTCTCCAATCAACCTGCAAAGCATTCAGTTTAGGAAGGTTTGGCGAAGCTCGTAGTTGGTCAACAGCATGATCGCTGATTTTGTTGTTATATAAGTCGAGCGTTTTCAATTCAGGGAAAGCCGTCGAATGATAAATCAGTTCTGCCGCATGGTCGTCCAGCCCATTTCCTGCAAGGGAAAGAAGTTTTAGATTTTTGAAATTTACTGATTCACAAAGAGCCTGCAATCCTTTTTCTCCCAAACCTGTTTTTTGCAGATAAAGCTCTTCCAACTGGGTAATTTTTCCCGGACCTCCCAAAACTACCCCTCCCCCAGGCCCTATAGGATTGAGGTTGAGATACAAAAGTTGTAAATTTGAAAGAGTTTCAGATGCAACCAAAGCTTTCAATCCCTGCACACCAATCCGGTTTCCCTGCAAGAACAATTTTTGCAGGTTAACAAGAATCTCCGAAGAGGCCAAAGCATCAACAGCTTGATCGGTAAGCTTGTTGTGAGCAAGCGAAAGGGTTAATAACTTTTTTAAAGCAGGAGCCTGCACCAGTAACCCTACACCTTCATCAAAAAACTCATTCTTATCCAGTCTCAGGTCTTTAACTTTACGGGTTTTGTTAAAGGCCATCAGGTCTTCTAATTCTTCCAACAAAATCTCTTTATCATTCAGGTCAAGACGGTATATCGCCTTTTCGTTGTTTTCTATTTCAGCCTGGGCTTCAGCTTCGTTCCACACCATGGCAGTTGAATCATCTGGCTCATCTGCAAGAATGGTCAGGTTATTTACTACCAGGCTTTCAAACAAGGGGCTCATCATTTTTTAACCCATCCCTTTGTATTTAAAAATTCGGTTATTTCTGCCACCGTTTCCCTGGGTCGGCGTTGCGAGGTATCGCAGGTAAAATCAGCTGCAGCGCGATACTTACTCTCGCGCTCCGCAATAATTTTTTCCTGCTCTTCCTCAAAGCTAAGGCCGCTTTCTAAAGAGGGTCGGTTTTGATCGTGACGAATTCTTTTAATGATAGTTTCCAGATTAGCGGTGAGGACAATGCACACCCCGTCCCTTTTTAAGTTCGTTATATTCACATCATTTAAGACCACCCCGCCACCACAATCTATGATGCTGTTTCTGGCTTTGCTAGAAACTTCGGACACAATCTCTGATTCCAACTTGCGAAAATTCTCCCAACCCTCTTGCTCAACCATTTCAGGAATTGATTTGCCCGCCGATTCGGAAATCATCTTATCAATCTTATATAGTTTCATACGAAGTTTTTCGGAAAGTATTTTTGATATCACCGATTTCCCTGTACCCCGATAACCCAGCATTACAATATTCACGGATATTTTACCTGTTAAGCTTCAATTTAGAGGTGAATGAAATTATCAGGAAACTAAGCACTTAATTGTTTCACTATTTAAAGGTTTTCTGAAGGTTAATAAAATATCTGCAATGATGCAAACGAAAGATTTTAAATCAGTTACTCCTTCCCGAAAAGCTTTCCCGACCTCAAATAATCATCGTATGGTATACTAGGTGGATTTTAAAAAACCCTTTAGATTTTCCTTCATCAACCTAAAAATTGAAAAGAGGTAGATGTGAAATATTTTATTAAAGTACTCTTTGTCTTGCTAAGCATGGCGATTTTTGTTCCCGGAGCCTTGGCAGAACTATCTCAGGATGAAAAAATAGAAGCTCTTTGCAAGGAAGGAAACTCAACGGCTTGTTTTAGGGTCGGTGAACGTTATCGAACCGTTGAAAGGGACAATAAAAAAGCTCTGGAGTTTTATGTAAAAGCTTGCGATGACGGCTATATGACGGGTTGCACCAATGGCGGCATCCTTCTGGCAATGAAAGGAACTCCGTATAGCAAAGACTTCAAACAAGCTCGCAAGATGTTTGATAAAGCTTGTGAAGCTGGAGAAGATCAATCCTGCTTTAACTTGGGCACTTTGAACTATAAAGAGGGTCGACAAAAAAAGGCGATCAAGTATTACCATAAAGCATGCGAAATGGGTAACCAGGGTGGCTGCGCAAAAGAAAAAAGGCTCAAACGTTAAAATTTATGCAAGACAAATTAAAAAACTGGGAAGAGCTATGTAACGATGGCGAAAAT